>CAYUAF010000261.1:0-1012 GCA_964442555.1 uncultured Allobrachymonas sp. | reverse complement strand
TTGAATTAGCCGTTGCCGTGGCTATTTCGCTATTCGGTTTACATTCAGGTGCCGCATTAGCCACCGTTGTCGGTGTGTTGGTTGAAGTGCCTGTGATGCTCTCACTTGTTGCGTTGTTAAACCGTTGGAATAGATAAAAGTGCGGTGGGATTTTCACAAGATTTTGCGATTGGCAAAAATGTTGGAAAATCCTACCGCTTTTATTTTTAGGTCGCCTGTTTACCTTGCTATAATGTTCGTTCTTATTCTCAAGGAGCCACAATGCAAGTTTTTAATCCGCAGTCGCTTGTCTGGACAAGAGAGCCGCAAGCTTTTGAAATATCAGAAAATAAAATTACGATTACCACAGCACCGCATACGGATTTGTGGCAACGCACCTATTATCACTTCCAAAATGATAACGCCCCAGTTTTACAAATGGAAACTAATGAACGCTATTTTAGTTTTGTGGTGAAAACGGATTTTTCAGGCAGTCATCAACGCTTTGACCAGTGTGGCATCGTGCTATACCTTGATAGCGAAAATTGGTTGAAAGCTTCGGTCGAGTATGAAAATGAGCAATTCCAACATCTTGGTAGCGTGGTAACCAATCATGGCTATTCTGATTGGGCTACGGTGGAAATTGCTACAGATATTAAATCAATGTGGTTTCGTTTAAGTCGCCGTGAAAGCGATTATTGTGTGGAATGCTCATATGATGGTGTGCATTTTCAACAAATGCGGATTTGTCATTTACATAAAGGCAGCGAGATGATCCGCTTTGGTGTCTATGCTTGCTCGCCTGAAAATTCGTCGTTTACAGCTGTTTTTACGGATATGGCACTGATGGAATGTCAATGGAAAGCCCATAATGGACAACAGCCTGATTAAACTACATAAAGTGCGGTCAAATTTGCAAAAGATTTTGCGAAAATGACCGCTTGGCTTTTTCAGCCAGCCTATCCCACCAATTTACTGCCCACAAAATCCAAAAACGCACGCATCACCGAAGACGGATAACGATGTTTCAAAT
>CAYUAF010000260.1:0-1012 GCA_964442555.1 uncultured Allobrachymonas sp. | reverse complement strand
CAAGAGTAAACCACGGCGTCGTCCAGTCAACGAATCATCCGAGACACGACAAATAAGCAGACAAAAAGAAAAACCGCCCGCAGCACGCCTGGTTGTTGTTGCGCTGCAAGGCGGTTTTTTGGGTGGTGTGCGTTTACAGCTTCTGGAAGAAGCGGGAGACGGGCGCCAGCAGCATGCTGGCCAGCACGGCTTTGGCCAAATCCCCCACGATGAAGGGGTACAGGCCCACTTCCAGCAATTTATCCGTTGGCACAAACAGAGACAGCTGGGCCAGGCCCACGGCGTACATGGCGGCATTGGCAAACAGGGCGACGGCTACGGTTTTCCACACGGATTTAAGCACGCCCTTGTCGCTGAAGTGACCCAGAATGTAGGCCATTAGCACAAAGCCGAACAGATAACCGCCCGATGGCCCCATCAACACGGCCAAACCCGCACGGCCATTGGCAAATACGGGCAGGCCCATGGCACCTTCCAGTAGATACAGCAACACGGCCGATGTGCCTGCCTTGCGGCCCAGCGCCAGGCCAACCAGCAGCACGCCGAGCGATTGGCCGCTGATGGAAACAAAGGGCAGGGGGATTGCCACTTGCGCTAGCAGCGCAATGAGGTTGGCGCCGATCAGGGTTTGCAGCAGGAATGTGGCGGTTTTGTTCTTTTCCGCCCATTTTCTGGTGGCAACTAATTGTGCGTGCATGTTTAGAAACTCCTGTGGTTGAAAAAACGCATTATGCAAAGCGGCCCGCTATCTGCAAAGCGCAGACGGCTAGATTCAAGGGTTTACCCGCATCAACAATCCGCTTGGCGCAATCTTGTTGGGAAGGGGGCGAGCTGTGTGTTGCGCGCCAAATCCTTGGCCGCTCTTGCCTCTTTTGTGCAGATTGCTGAACGCCGAATGCCGAACGGGTTTGCTTTCAGGACGCGCAGCGGCTTGCCGTTTTTGCAGACGGTTGTTTGTTTTGGCTCTATGCCGTTTTGTGTGGAACTTGACAACCTCAAAGACACCGATGCA
>CAYUAF010000259.1:0-1013 GCA_964442555.1 uncultured Allobrachymonas sp. | reverse complement strand
TTTTTGCCGCAGAAGACACCGACGACGCGCTGACACTGCCGCCTGCAGCCGACATGATTGAAGCGCCAGACGCAGAGCTACTCTTTGCCGACGAACTGGCGGACACGCCCGCCGCCGCTGAAGAAACACCCGCATGGCAGCCGTTGGCACAGGCTCCAGCCACGCCAATGCCTGATGCTGTGGCCGATGCAAGCAGCACGCACGACACAGCTGCAAACAAAACCCCAGAAACATTTGCGCCTGCGCAAGACACTGCGCCGCCGCTTGCAACAGCACCCGCAGACGCACACGCCGACAATGACGCAGACGCAGAATCGGACGACTCCCTGATCCACAACGCGCTGGCCGGCATGCTGGTAGACACCACGCCTCAGCTGGCCGTGCTGCAAGACATGGTCAGCGGCTTGCCCGATGAAGAAATCAAGCACGTAGGCGATCTGCGCATTCCGCTGGCGCTGTTCAATACGTATCTGAACGAAGCGGACGTTTGGTCGCGCCAATTGCAGCAAGAACTCAGCGAATGGGTGTTGGATTGCAGCAAACCCCTGCCCCACTCTTGCGGGCAACTGGCGCATTCGCTGGCAGGCAGCTCGGCTGCGGTCGGCATGGGTGGCTTGGCTTCCATGTCACGCGGCATTGAGCACGCGGCAGACCGCATTGCCCACCGCACCGCCCGCCCAGATGAAGCGCAAACGCTGCAACACGCCGCCGAAATGGTGCGGCAAGCGCTGCATCAATTCGCCGCAGGCCTGCGCCAGCCCACCAATATGGCCTTGCTGTGCAAACTGGCGGCCATTGTCGAAAACATTCCGCTGGACACTCTGCCGGACTCTTTGCCCAGCAACAAACTGCTGCTGCCCGAACAGTTTTCGGACATCGAAAAAAAAAATATTGAACCCGCCGATGTAGCAAGCGCAGCGGCTGCCAGCCACATTGCCGATGCCGCCAATGAACCGACTGCCGAGAACGCGGCTGTACGCAGCGCAGACGCAGACGCAGACGCAGACGCAGAC
>CAYUAF010000258.1:0-1014 GCA_964442555.1 uncultured Allobrachymonas sp. | reverse complement strand
GTCTGTTGAACAGTTCGGGGTGTGATCGCTGCCATTGTTTCATGGCCTGGATGGGGCTGACATGCCCCAAGGCTTTCTGTGGCAGTTGGTGATTGTACAGCCAGACATACCGCAGGATGGTGGCCTCAAGTTCTTCGCCGCAATGGAAGTGATGGGTGCGCAGGATGTCGGCGATGCGCCCGTTGAAGCGTTCAACCATGCCGTTGGTCTGCGGGTGTTTTGGGCGGGTCAGGCGATGCTCAATGCCTAGCTCCTCGCAGAGCTGATCGAACTGATGCCTGCCGGTCGGCGTACGCTCTCCCCGTGTGATGAAGCGATCCGTGAATTCCTTGCCGTTGTCGGTCAGGATCGTTCGGATACGGAAGGCAGCGGCCTTGTGCAATTCCTTCAGGAAGCGCCGGGCGTTGGTAGCGCTCTTGCTGGCATAGACACGCACGAACACCCAGCGGGTGGCGCGATCAATGGCCACAAACAGGTAACGCCGCGTGGTTTCGTCCGCCATCTGCGGCAGGTACTTCACATCGATGTGGACGAAGCCGGGCTCGTAGGCCTTCAACGGCTTGGTCCTGGGGCGATCCACGCTCAATGCCTCGCGCGCCGACACTCCATGGCGTTTGAGCATGCGGTGCAAGGCAGCGCGTGAGATGGTCGGATGGATGAACTCGCGTACGACTGCCAGCAGGTCATCCAGCGAAAGGCCCAGGCTTTTACGCAAGACGAGCACGATGGACTCCTGGGCCGGCGTCAGCGTGGTTTGCAGTCGATGAGGGGTATGGGAGGCGTCATGAACCGATGCACGCTTCTTCCAGCGGGCGATGGTGGAGACACTCACGCCAAAGCGCTGGGCCAGAACCCTCATGGGCTCCTTGCTGACCTGGATCTCGGCGCGGATCCTGGGTGTCGTGGTGGCGTTCTTGTGCAGCCTCAGATGCATCGTTTCAGCTCCAGCATGACCTCTCGGGCCAAGAGTAAACCACGGCGTCGTCCAGTCAACGAATCATCCGAGACACGACA
>CAYUAF010000257.1:0-1038 GCA_964442555.1 uncultured Allobrachymonas sp. | reverse complement strand
CGGTGCGCCACCCAAATATCCATGGGATAGGTGCTGCTGGCAATGACCACATCGGGCTGAAATGCGCGCGCGATACGCGGGGCGTCCAGCCACACCTGGCGCAAAAAGCCCCAGATGTTTTTAACGCGCCCCACGCCATTGCCCGCGTAGGCGGGCGTGACGTACCAGTGGTAGGCAATGCCGTCAATGGTTTGCACGGTGGCGCGGCCAAAACGGCCACACGGCTCCTGCGCATCGGGCACCACATCGCCCGGCAGCAAATGGGCGTCTGCGCCCGTTGGCGCTTGGGCTGCCACGCCGCGCAAAGCGGCCAGATCGGGCTGCGTGGCGCGCACATGGCTGAAATCCGCCGCCAGCATGCGCACCGCATGCCCGGCACGCACCCATTCACGCGCCAGATAGTACGGGCGGTATTCCATGCCATGCTGCGGGCTGCCTGCGTAATGGTTGATGTAAAGAATGTTCATAGGGCTGGTGGGCTGTATTCAAACACGCTTGCGACAAAAACCATTTTTAGCCAAGACAAGGCGAAAAATGCGCGGCTTTGTCATCCGAACAAGTATTTTTAAACGCGGTATGGGCTGGCAATGGTTCTGTTCCTTCGGGTTGCGCTGAAAATCGCCCCATGCTGCTTGGCAAAACTTGTCAATACACCGCAACAGGCTGCCATCAACAACGATGGCCGACGATTGGCTGCGATTGGCGGCGTTGCGCTGATTGCCCACGGCCATTTGGCGCAGCAACGCCAATGTGTGTGATCCGTTCACAAACCCTGCTGCAAAGTGCGCATCAGCCCCGCCACGGCGGGCGCAAACAGCCCGTGCTGCTGCACCCAGGCCCGGTTGTGCGCGGCAATGTGGGCAGCGTCTTGCAGCAAGGCGGGCAATACGGAGGCGTACGTCGTTGCGGCGGCGTGCGCGGCATCAGATGGCGCTTCCGGCACGATCCAGCCGTTGCGCCGATCTTGCACCAGTTCGCGGTTGGCGGGCAAATCACTCAGTAAGGGAATGCAACCGTGCGCCATCGCCTCCAGCACCG
>CAYUAF010000256.1:0-1051 GCA_964442555.1 uncultured Allobrachymonas sp. | reverse complement strand
GCCGAGCTTTCGCACCGCTACATCACCGACCGCTTTTTGCCTGACAAGGCCATCGACCTGATTGATGAAGCCGCCGCCAAAATCAAGCTCGAAATCGATTCCAAGCCCGAGGCGATGGACAAACTCGACCGCCGCCTGATTCAGCTCAAAATCGAACGCGAGGCACTCAAAAAAGAAAAGGACGAAGCTTCGCAAAAGCGCCTGGAAGTGATCGAAAAAGAAATCGGCAACCTGCAAAAAGAATATGCCGATCTGGAAGAAATCTGGAAAAGCGAAAAAGCCGCCGCACAAGGCAGCCAGCAAGTGCGCGAGGAGCTGGACAAGCTCAAATTCCAGATCGACGAATACACCCGCAAAGGCGACTTCAACAAAGTAGCCGAGCTGCAATACGGCAAGCTGCCCGAGCTGGAGCGCCGCCTCAAGGAAGCACAAGACAAGGAAACCGCTGCCGACGGGCAAGGCAAAGGCAACCAGCTGCTGCGCACGCAGGTGGGCGCTGAAGAAATTGCCGAAGTCGTCAGCCGCGCAACGGGCATTCCGGTCAGCAAAATGATGCAGGGCGAACGCGAAAAACTGCTGCTGATGGAAGCCAAGCTGCACGAGCGCGTGGTGGGGCAGAACGAAGCCATTGACGCCGTAGCCAACGCCATTCGCCGCTCGCGCTCGGGCCTGGGCGACCCGAACCGCCCGACCGGCTCCTTCCTGTTCCTGGGCCCCACAGGCGTGGGCAAAACCGAACTCACCAAGGCGCTGGCCGGCTTTTTGTTCGACAGCGAAGAGCACCTGATCCGCATCGACATGAGCGAGTTCATGGAGAAACACTCCGTGGCCCGCCTCATCGGCGCGCCGCCCGGCTACGTGGGCTACGATGAAGGCGGCTACCTCACCGAAGCCGTGCGCCGCAAGCCCTACAGCGTGATCCTGTTCGACGAGATTGAAAAAGCCCATCCGGACGTTTTCAACATCCTGCTGCAAGTGCTGGACGATGGCCGCCTCACCGACGGCCAAGGCCGCACGGTGGACTTCAAAAACACCGTCATCGTCATGACCA
>CAYUAF010000255.1:0-1055 GCA_964442555.1 uncultured Allobrachymonas sp. | reverse complement strand
GTGTGGCTCCAGGGTAAATTCCCAGTGCCGAAAGATTGATGCGGGGGCGGCGGGCCTTTTCTTTTTCCAGCGCTTCCTTATCCTCTTGATCTGCAATCACCCCGCCCGGCGTGACGTCTTTGAAGGAACCTATGCTGATGGCCAGAACAACCTTTTCCGGGTCGATGCGGAAGAACTCGCGTTTGGGATTGATTCTGTGCTCTGAAAAAAGCTGATGCAGGATTTTTTCAACACGTGAGCAAGAGTCCACTTCGGCGGCGAAGAAACATTCAAAGGGCAAAGGCACGCCACTGTGCGCATTGAGCTGCCCGATGCGGGATTCGATGGAGTCTGTCGTCATGCCGATTTTCACAATGCCAGGCATGGCTTCATTCGTGAGCAGGTAAACAATCTGTGCCATGGTTCGAAGAGGTTTGTAGGGGAGAAGCGTGTAGCTGCATCCAGCATGCGTTCAATACGTTAAGCATGGGTGCGGATGGGGGGATGATTTGGGCGTGCCGTTGTTGTGGCAGGCAGGCATTGAAAATGCCTTATACCCCCCGCGCCCTATCTGCGTGGAACTGCTGCACAAAGGCATCGAAGCGGTTGGCGTCCATGGCGTCGCGCACCTCTTGCATCAGGTTCAGGTAGTAGTGCAGGTTGTGGATGGTAGAGAGCATGGGGCCGAGCATTTCGCCGCATTTGTCCAGATGGTGCAGGTAGGCGCGGCTAAAGCCCTCGCGCCCGCCCTGCGCATATGGCACGCCACTGTTGCCCGCGCAGGCGTAGCAGGTGCAGGTTTCGTCAATGGGGCGCGGGTCGCTCTTGTGGCGGGCGTTGCGGATTTTCAAATCGCCAAAGCGGGTGAAGTAGTGGCCGTTGCGGGCATTGCGCGTGGGCATGACGCAGTCGAACATGTCCACGCCGTGCTGCACGCCGTAAATCAGGTCTTCGGGCGTGCCCACGCCCATGAGGTAGCGCGGCTTGTGCGCAGGCAGGCGGTGCGGGGTGTGGGCGGTGATGCGCTGCATGTCCTCCTTGGGCTCGCCCACGCTCACGCCGCCCACGGCGTAGCC
>CAYUAF010000254.1:0-1062 GCA_964442555.1 uncultured Allobrachymonas sp. | reverse complement strand
GTGCATCGGTGTCTTTGAGGTTGTCAAGTTCCACACAAAACGGCATAGAGCCTTCCAGATTGTCTGTAAAGAAGAAGCCATCCGATTCGGCTTCGTCGTAACCTTCATTACCGTGCTCAAATACATAGAAAGTATCGTGGGCAGTCCCGTGATACACCACCAGCGGCTCGCCGTTCTCGTCCACCACTTTGCTGGCGTTTTCCGGGTCATGCTCCCAGTCCCCAAACCACGCCTTGAACTGCGGGCTGCGCACTTGGTGCCACTGTCCCTCGGTGAGCCTGGATGGCTCGCCGTTAGGGGCCAGCAGTTCACCTTGCTCGTTGCGCACCTCTGGAGCGCGGAATGAGGCCTCTGCCGCAGATTGGTAGTAATTTTCGCCAAACTGATTGACAAGGCGTCGTGGCCCGGTTACACTGGCTTTACCACGGGCATCAGGGTCAACGCGATTGTGGCGGTAACCCTCCGTATAGAAGCCTTCCGCTCCCAAAGACCGGAGGGCTTCGACGTTTCTGGCATACAGTTTTTCGCCGTGCGTACGGTAAAGCGCCGCCACCGTCTGTGCTACCACCTGCTGCCCTGTAACTCCGTCTCTGTCATGAATCGGCGTAATGGTGCGCAGCCCGCCATCGTCCACGCCAACAACAATAGGCTCGCCTTTTTCGGTCGCGGCATCCAGCACCACGCGCCACCCGCCGTTTTGGTGACGGTACACATATACGGGGTCGTGTAGCAACTCAGGCAGCCGTTGCAGCACATCCAGCGGCACATCCTGATGCTTGGCTGCAATCTGTTGCAATACCCGTTTGGGCGCGTCCAGCGCCGCTTTTTTCAGCCCCATACTCTTGAGCACAGCGGGCGTTGGCAGCTTCATCGTGTGGTCAATTGGCGCGCCGCCGATTTTTTCCAAAGCCTGCCGCCAGGCGTTGCCCACTTCTTCGGTTGGTGTCAGGTCTTGCTGCGAATAGCTTTCCCGTGCAAGTACCTGCGTCCCCAGCCCTTCTGCCGTTACCTGCAACGGATACTGGCGGTACAGCTCTTCGGGCGTCATGCCCATCTTGGCGG
>CAYUAF010000253.1:0-1064 GCA_964442555.1 uncultured Allobrachymonas sp. | reverse complement strand
TGGCGTCAGCGAGTCAAGAATAAATATCCGCTCTACTTTCGTCTGACGTCTGGCGCTTGATGGCTGTAACGCTGTTTTTTTGCGCAGCAGAATTGTTCGGCCAATACGCAGATACAGCAGCGGTGCAGACGCTTAGATGCTTTCGCCCAAACTGTGCTTGTAAAAGCGGCTCTTACCACACGGGTGCATGATGCTTGGCACCTTGGCACGTGGTCTGCTGGGCGTTAGAAACAGGGGAACAGACGAACTTTCGTTACTTTCTCTGTTATACTCTGCCGCTTAGATTTACAGGCGCGTAGCTCAGCTGGTTAGAGCACCACCTTGACATGGTGGGGGTCGTTGGTTCGAGTCCAATCGCGCCTACCAAATTAAAAAAGCACCAAACGCATGTTTGGTGCTTTTTTGTTGCCTCATCGTTTGGATATTGTACGTAACGACTATCTCCACAAAAGAGTAGCGATTTCTGCTATCGATTGACGCAATGATTTGTTTGTCGAGCAAATGGTTTGCAGTGGCAGACCCAAGATACAAACAGGCAGCGGCAGCCTTTATTAAGAGCGGGTGTGTGTTTGTTCTGGCTCTGAGCGGCTCAATGTGTCAGTTAAACGTTGAGTAAGGTGCGCCTATGGGATCGATGTGGCTGGCATCATCCCGGCTGTCGATATAAATCACGCTTGTTTCGGCTCCGGAAATCAGGATGCCCTTGTCCAGCCGTACGCAGAACACCATGTTTTCTCTGTCGTCTAGAACGGTGCTGGCTGCCACATCCAGCTTGCCCGTATATTTTTGCCCCAGATATTTTCCTTGCACGGGCAATCCGTCAAAGTAGGCTCTGCACAAAGGGTGCGCAGGAAACGTCTGGGTCGCCACATCCATCGTGGCAATTTTGATCGCTCTTAAGTGATCGACATCCACGCTGTGCATATTGGGGTTGCCTCTGAAGTGGATGCTCTCGACACTGTGTCCGTCCAGCAGATTGCTCAATGCTCTGAGTAAATCGAAATAAGAGGGTGACCTTGCCCCTGTTTCGTGTAGCTCTTAACCCACGGTTCACGCGGCCTTTT
>CAYUAF010000252.1:0-1070 GCA_964442555.1 uncultured Allobrachymonas sp. | reverse complement strand
AAACCGCGTTTACTCCGCATTCTGCTCCTGCGCTTGCCGTCCACGCCGCGCACGCGCTAATGCGGCGGCAATCATGGCGCGTTTGCGGTCTTGCTCGGCAGACGAATCAGACACAACTGCCGGTTCTGCGTGCGTGGCTGCTTCTGTTACGGGAACAGCAACCGCTTTTTCGCCGAGCGGGCTGACTTCTTCTGCCTCTGCCGCGCGCCTGTCTTTATTTTTTTGCAAACGCAACTGGCGCCGGGTATAGCGTTGCAATGCTTGGTCGGCTTGCTGCTGCGACCATGCCGCCCAGCCCGTAGCGGCATGGCTGCCCGTGCCAGGGGCAACCGCTTGCATGGCAATGCAATCTACCGGGCACGCCAGCGCACACAAGTCGCACCCTGTGCAATAGTCCGGCAGCACAGTATGCATGCGCTTGTTCGTTCCGACAATGGCATCTGTCGGGCAAGCGCGAATGCACAGCGTGCAGCCAATGCACCAGTTCTCATCAATCACGGCAACCGTCATGGGGCCTTCATCGCCGCAGGCTGGGTCAATGTCCAAGCCGTACGCCAATTCCGGGCGCTCCATGGCTTGTGCAATGCGGATGATGCCTTCGCGCCCGCCAGGCGGGCATTGGTTGATGGGCGCATTGCCTTGCGCAACCGCCTGCGCATAAGTCGCACAATCGGGCTGCCCGCAGCGCCTGCACTGGGTTTGCGGCAGCACTTGGTGGATGCGCCGGGCTAGCGCATCCACGTTTGCGTTTGCTTCTCGGGCTGTCATGATCGTTTTTTCTCCGCTGGTGGCATCCGCTTCAAGCCTGATATGTAGCAGGCGGATATGCGCGCGCTGCTGTGCCGGTTGATTCGCCGCTTTGCAATGCCTTGTTTGCCCCAAATCTCGAATACGTGGTTTGCCACATCGGCCAAACACGGCTTTTCAAAAGACTTTTGCCAAGCTGCAAATTTTAATGCGCCCCTTGGGTGTGGCTTTTCACCATTCCGAACGGCATGCGGCAAACGCAGGCCGAGAAACCTTCATAAAAACAAATAAAAGCACTTGGCTGCTCGCATGCGCCGTAAACT
>CAYUAF010000251.1:0-1099 GCA_964442555.1 uncultured Allobrachymonas sp. | reverse complement strand
AGGAACGAGAAGAACGTCGTCAAACGTGAGTGCTTTACCAAGCAGGCGCATAGGGTAATCTCCAAAAAACGGATTGTACCTTTTATGCCCTTCTCTCTGCCGCTTGTGGCTTATGCGCACAACAAACGCACAAGATGCAAACGCGGCGTTACACTTAACGCCTTGGTATTAGGGCGTTGTGCTGTGGTCGCCACAAAGCAATTTGCGTGAACGCGGCAGCACCCCATAGCCACGCGCTTGCGCGCTGGATTAACGGGGCCAAGCCGGCCATATGGGCAAAGCCTTTGTACCATCCAATTACCCCCAATTCTTTGACCGCTTGAACAAGAAAGGTAACACCGGCATGAAAGCAAAGACAGCAAAAAGTCTGATCGCCATCGGCCTACTCTGCATATCAGCCAGCAGCATGGCGCAATGGCAATGGGTTGATCGCACCGGCCGCAAAGTATTCAGCGACCAACCTCCGCCGGCAGATATTCCTGAAAAAAGCATTCTCAAGCGCCCGGGCAGCAACGTCAGATCGCTAACCGTTGCCAACGACGAAGAAAAAGCCTCTGCCGCAGCACAGCCTGCCAGCGCGGCGCGTGCCCCGCAGGCCAACGCCAGCGAGCCCGGCCTTTCGCCCGCCGAAAAGAAGAAGCAGCAAGAGGAAGAAGCCCGCGAGGCCGCCAAGCGTAAAGCCGAAGAAGAAAAAATCGCCAAAGCCAAAAAAGAAAACTGCGATCGCGCCAAGAGTTCGCTGGAAACATTGAAGGCAGGCGTTCGTATTCGAACCGTAAACAGCAAGGGCGAGCACACGGTTTTGGACGATCAGGCGCGTGCAGCCGAAGAAGCCCGCATCAGAAAAGTGATGGCGGAAAGC
Organism: uncultured Allobrachymonas sp.; assembly: GCA_964442555.1. Classification (GTDB taxonomy): domain Bacteria; phylum Pseudomonadota; class Gammaproteobacteria; order Burkholderiales; family Burkholderiaceae_C; genus Brachymonas. The sequence continues at coordinate 237 of CAYUAF010000251.1, read as the reverse complement.
TGCAAATAAGCGTTTATCCGCATTGATCCGCGTTTGATTGCTGCCGTTTAAACTTTGTTCAAACCCTGTTTAAACCAACGCAAAAACGGGCTGCCTTTAGCAGCCCGTTTTTTATCGCCGTGTGAGGCATTCGGTATCCGCCCCCTATCTGCCGCGATCAACTGCACCAGATTCAGGCAAGTTGCAGAGGGTGTGCAGAATTTTGTGTAAACGGACTTTTGGCAGGAGACTGCCGAC
>CAYUAF010000250.1:0-1115 GCA_964442555.1 uncultured Allobrachymonas sp. | reverse complement strand
TTGTCTTGCGCCGCCAGCCACGCGGCATAGGGCTGCCAGCGCGCGGGCAGGCGCTGTTGCGGATTGGGCAGATGGCGAATATCCATTTCGGTTCCTTGGCGGATCGACGCGTGCAAGGGTGGCATGGCGGCAGAGCCGCTCACACGGCATTTATATGCGCAGCATGATGCGTCAGCCCTTGGCATGCGACCACAAAAACCGCCTCACGCCGTAGCCTGTTACAACGCCCGTCAGCAACGCTGCCGGGGCAGTCACCCCCGCCAGCAACAACATGACCAGCAGCACAGCCACGGGCTTGCCCGTGCACACGGTGGATGCGGCACACATGCCGCCGATCAGGGCCACAGTCAGCGGAATGCCCGGAACAAGCACATGCACCGCTGCCGCGACCGCAGCGCCTGCAAACAGCACCGGAAAAATCTCGCCCCCGCGCCAACCGCTGGCCAAGCACACGGCCATGGCCGCTACCTTGCCAACCCCCAGCCCCAGCAGAATCCACATATTAGCATGGATGCCGTGCTCCAGCGCATGCTCCAACTCGTGGTGCCCCGAAAAACGCAGCAGCGGAAAGGCCGCAGCCAATGCGGCAAAAATCGCCGTACCCGCCAGAATGCGATGCGAGGGGCGGGGAATGATTTGCAGCCAGTCTGGCACTTTGTGATGCAGCCACACAAACAGCAAGCCCAGCAGCGCGCCTGCCAGCGCCGCCGGCAAAGCCAGGAACGCATCGGCCCCGAGACCGGATGACACGTAATCGGGCAAGGGCAGTTGCTGAAACCGGCTGCCTGTCAGCATCTTGTTGGTTCCATAAAAAGCCGCCGTGCCACACACAGCCGCCAGCACGCTCAGCCACTGCGGCGGGGCAAGGCTTGCATCCGCATCGGCATCCGTATCTGCACCCGTACCTGCACTCGCATCGGCTAGCGGCTGCGCCTGCCGTGCAGCGCCTGCGGCTTGCGCCATGCCGCTTGCAGGCTGCGCCGCGCCTTCGCCTCAGCGATTCATGCGGCGTGTTTGCGCATAAGCCGCGGCCAACTGGTCAGACACGATGGCCGCGCACTCTGAGGTTGCCCCTGAAAACTGGAGTTCTTAACCCTTGTTGAAAATACCGACAA
>CAYUAF010000249.1:0-1117 GCA_964442555.1 uncultured Allobrachymonas sp. | reverse complement strand
TGCATCGGTGTCTTTGAGGTTGTCAAGTTCCACACAAAACGGCATAGAGCCCTCATAACGCCCTGTATGCCTTCATATACGCTCCTGATATACGCTCGCACAAAGCCCGCGCACAACTGCCACGCAAGACAAGCATGGCCGGCTTGGTCATAATGCGCAGCAAACTTTTTTTGATTGCCCATGAAACAACTGCTCGAATTCGTTCCGCTGGTACTTTTTTTTCTGGCCTATAAGCTCAAAGGCATTTACTTTGCAACGGGCGTATTAATGGCGGCCACGGTTGTGCAAATGGCGGTGATTTACGCGCTGGATCGCAAGCTGGCCCTGATGCACAAGGTCACGCTGATTCTGGTTTTGCTGTTTGGCGCCATGACCCTGGTGTTGCGTGACGAACGCTTCATCAAGTGGAAGCCGACCGTGCTCTACATTGCCATGGCGCTCACGCTGGCTGTGGCACTGTGGGGCATGAAAAAGAACCTGCTGCACATTCTGCTAGGCGGGCAGCTCAAATTGCCCGATTTCGTCTGGAATAAGCTCACAATAGCCTGGGTGGGCTATTGCCTGTTCATGGCAGGCATCAATGCCGTGATGGTGGTGTTTTTCAGCACCGAGCAATGGATCAGCTTCAAACTCTGGGGCTATGTGTTTCCGCTGGCTTTTCTGGTGGGGCAAGGCATTTACATTGCCCGCCATCTTAAAGAAGGGCTGCCCGGCAGGCACTGAATATCTGCCATCTCATTAGTCTTTTCGTTTGGATCTGCTTCTTCCGGCGCACCAGTACACGCTCTTCATCCACACCTACCATCGTTCTATCTACCGCGATCTACAGCATGAACCACACCCCCGCCCCACGCGCCGTAACGGCCACGCAGCTGGAGTCCGCCTTGCAAGCGGCCTTGCAGCCTTCCCTTTTGCAAGTAATTGATGAAAGCCACCAGCACATCGGCCACGCGGGCAGCAATGGCTTGGGCTACGGCACGCATTTTCGGGTGCGCATTGCCGCCCCCGCTTTTGCCGAGCAATCACGTGTGACATGCCACCGCCTTGTGTATGATGCCCTGCGCCCCTTTATGCAGCAAGGGCTGCATGCCTTGGCGATAGAAATTGCCCGCGGCTA
>CAYUAF010000248.1:0-1119 GCA_964442555.1 uncultured Allobrachymonas sp. | reverse complement strand
GGTGCATCGGTGTCTTTGAGGTTGTCAAGTTCCACACAAAACGGCATAGAGCCGCAAGGCTTTAGCCTTGCATGGTTTGCCATAACCAGGCGCTTTTACACATTTCTTGTATGTCACGCTGTGCCTTCCAGCCCAAGATGTTGTGGGCTTTTGCTGGGCTGGCAAAGCAGGCATCTACGTCGCCAGGGCGACGCGGCATGATGCGGTAAGGTACATCGATTTCATTGGCTTCGGCAAAGGCTTTGATTAACTCCAGCACACTTGTGCCTTTGCCGGTTCCGAGATTGATGGCATGCCAGCCGTTTTGTGCGTGTAAAAAAGGTAATGCTGCGGCGTGCCCTTCAGCCAAATCGCATACATGGATGAAGTCGCGCACGCCTGTTCCATCGGGGGTGGGGTAATCGTTGCCAAATACCTGCACAAAGGGCAGGCTGCCTGCTGCAACTTGGGCGATATAAGGCATGAGGTTGTTGGGAATGCCGTTGGGGCGTTCGCCCAGCAGGCCGCTGGCATGAGCACCCAAAGGGTTGAAGTAGCGCAGGCAGATGATTTTCCAGCAAGCGTCTGATGCAGCTAGGTCTTGCAACATCTCTTCGATATGCAGCTTGGTGCGCCCGTAAGGGTTGGTGGCGCTGGTGGGGTGTGCTTCGTCCAGCGGCAGGTATTGCGGTTTGCCATACACCGTAGCGCTGGAGCTGAACATCAGTTTGTAGACGCAGCATTGCTGCATGGCTTGCAACAGGCTGATGGTGCCCTGCACATTGTTGGCGTAATAGGCAATAGGCTGCTCAACCGACTCGCCTACGGCCTTGAGGCCGGCAAAATGGATGACGGCATCGGCTTGAAAATCACGCAAGGTTTGTGTGAGCAAGTCTGTGTTGCGAATGTCGCCTTGCACGAAGGGTGCCTGTTTGCCGGTAATGTGCCGGATGCGATCAACGGTATGCCGCTGGCTGTTGCTGAGGTTATCAAACAGTAGAACATCGTGATTTTGTTCCAGCAAGGCTATTGCTGTGTGGCTGCCGATATAGCCAGTTCCGCCAGTTAGTAAGACGCGCATTTTGGAGGCTCTATGCCGTTTTGTGTGGAACTTGACAACCTCAAAGACACCGATGCACC
>CAYUAF010000247.1:0-1126 GCA_964442555.1 uncultured Allobrachymonas sp. | reverse complement strand
AAAGCGCGTTTGAAGGCATGCGGGGCAGCAAGCGGTTGCTGCCGGGCAGGGGTATCTGGCAGTGTGCGCAACCGCGTGGCTTGCCACTTTTTAACAGCGCCGCGCAGCAGGTTGCAGCCGATATAGGCCAGGTAGAGTCCGCCCGCGAGTTGAATGCCGTGAAACAAGGCCGGATACAGCTTGAGCAGCGCGCCCGCGCCCAGTACGGTGGCGAGTATCAGCAGGCTATCGCCCAGCAAAACGCCTGCTACGGCGCGGCAGGCCGGTTTAATGCCATATTGCCCCGCGATTGTGAGGCAATACATGGAATTGGGGCCTGGCAGCAGGATGACGGCAATGACACCGATGGTGTAGGTAGCAAGATCGGTAATGCCGAACATGGCGAACGTGTTTTTCCAAAAAAGGGGGGTTAAGAAAGGGCAAACGCTACGGCTGCCAAAGCATGAATCATGGTGCTGTCAAATACGGGCAGGGGGCATTCTTCGGGGCTTAACAGCAAGCCGATTTCGGTGCAGCCAAAAATAACGCCCTGTGCGCCTTGCGCTTTCAGCTCGGTGATGGCGTCCAGGTAATAACGCTTGGCGGCATCGGTCAAACGGTTGCGGCACAGCTCTTCAAAAATCACGCGGTGGATTTCGTCTTGCCGGGCGGCAGGCGGCACGATGGCCGATATTCCCAGAGCCTGTAGGCGCTCGGTATAAAAACCGTCGCTCATGGTAAAGCGCGTGCCCAGCAGCGCCACCTTGTGCAAGCCTTGCGCCCGAATGGCGTGGGCTACAGCATCTACCACATGAATCAAGGGCACGCCGATGGCCTGCTCAATGGCCGGGGCGACTTTGTGCATGGTGTTGGTGGCCAGCACAATGGCTTGCGCGCCCATGCTTTCAAGCCGCTTGGCGCTGGCAGCCAGCACGGTGCCTGCCTGCTGCCAATCGCCTGCGCGTTGCATGGCGGCAATGGTTTCGAAATTGATGCTGTGCATCAGCATCTCCGCGCTGTGGTTGCCGCCTAAACGTTGATTGACCTCGCGGTTGATGATTTGGTAATAAGAGACGGTGCTTTCGGGGCTCATGCCGCCAATCAGGCCCAGGGTTTTCATGTGTGCAGACGCCTTGGAGGGGTGTGG
>CAYUAF010000246.1:0-1163 GCA_964442555.1 uncultured Allobrachymonas sp. | reverse complement strand
ACACCCAGACACCCAGACACCCAGACACCCAGACACCCAGACACCCAGACACCCAGACACGGGCGTTTTTTCTTTTCTCTTGGGGTTTTGCGGGGTGCTTGCCGCTTGCCAGACACGCCTGCTTGCATGCAGATGCAATGCATTGGCTTGTAAAAGACGTTTGCTGCAACAAGCGCTTCATGCTACGCTGTAGGGCATGAAAAATACACAATGGCATCCATGGAAGGCGCTGCGCGTGGCGCTGTATAGCTTGGTGGGCATGATGGCCGCATCGGCCTTGGCGGGCTGCGCTGCATCGCCGGGCGCATCGCATCATGGCGGCAGCAGCCGTGTCGAGGTGTATGGTGAAATCGATGTGGGCTACGGCACGTCGCGCACAAAAACCACCTTGCACAACAAATAAAACGCACGAACAGCAAAATTTGCACTTGCGCGAAAAATTGCTATATAATCTGCCGCTTAGCTGCACACGAAACAAGTTTTGAGTGCATGCGGCGTGGGACGTTAGCTCAGCTGGTAGAGCAGCGGACTTTTAATCCGTTGGTCACAAGTTCGAATCTTGTACGTCCTACCAACCAATACAAGGGATTGATCTTCATGGTCAATCCCTTTTTTCTTGCGTTGTTGCCACCATGTAACTGTCGGATTGGGCGGCGCGCCCGGTACGCGGCCTGTGGCGCAAGGCGATGTGCTCACGTATATTCCGGGCAAAATTTGGCCGTACAAGCAAATGCGCCAAATAAAAACGCGCCCAAATGCCTGATCGTTCAACCGAAATAAAACCAGCACCATGCTCAGCACCCACACCCAACCGATTGCAGCTGTTGCCACGGCACCGGGCCGCGGTGCGGTGGGTATTGTGCGCATCAGCGGGCAGCATTTGGAGCCACTAGCGCACGCCTTGCTGGGCAGGCATTTGAAGCCGCGCGAGGCCACGTATCTGCCTTTTCCCGATGCTACCGGCCAGCCTATTGATCACGGGCTGGCGCTGTGGTTTCCTGCCCCCCACAGCTACACCGGCGAGGATGTGTTGGAGCTGCAAGCACACGGCGGTAATGTGGTGTTGCAGCTCTTGCTGGCGCGTTGCATGGAGTTGGGCGCAGCGCACGGCTTGCGTTTGGCTGCGCCGGGCGAATTTACCCAGCGCGCTTTTTTGAACGGCA
>CAYUAF010000245.1:0-1177 GCA_964442555.1 uncultured Allobrachymonas sp. | reverse complement strand
TGCTCAAAGACAAAAAGCTGGAAAACCCGTGGCGCAAGCACGGCAATATTCCGCTCTAAATCGTCTGACTGTCTGCTGCAAACCATGCCAAAAGCAAGCTGCGCCCAATATGCCCTGCGGCTGACCGACATCCCCAACGTCGGCTCGGCCACCGCAGCCGATCTGTGCCGCATTGGCATTGCCACACCTGCGGACGTGCGCGCCATGCAGCCGCACGCGGCTTACGAAAAGCTGTGCCGCGTAACAGGGCAGCGTCATGACCCTTGCGTGCTTGATGTGTTCATGGCTGCGCACCACTTCATGAACGGTGGCGCAGCCCAACCCTGGTGGGCGTTTACCGCGCAGCGCAAGGCTTTGCAGGCAGCCAGCAAAAACATTTGATTGAAAAGAAGGAAATCATCATGTTCAAAAAAATCCTCATTGCCAACCGTGGCGAAATTGCCTGCCGTGTGATTGCCACGGCCAAGAAAATGGGCATTGCCACTGTGGCCGTTTATTCTGATGCCGACAAAGAAGCGCGGCATGTGCAAATGGCAGACGAGGCCGTAGGCATCGGCCCGGCGCCATCGCGCGAGTCGTACCTGGTGGCAGACAAAATCATTGCCGCAGCCAAGCAAACGGGGGCCGAAGCCATTCACCCGGGCTACGGCTTTTTGGCCGAGAACGAAGGCTTTGCCAAGCGCGTGGAAGAAGAAGGGCTGGTATTCATCGGCCCCAAACATGCCTCCATTGCCGCCATGGGCGACAAAATCGCCTCCAAAAAACTGGCGGAGCAGGCCAAGGTCAATACCATTCCGGGCTACAACGACCCCATTGATTCGGCCGAGCAGGCCGTGCAGATTGCCAAGGGCATTGGCTACCCCGTCATGATCAAGGCCAGCGCGGGCGGCGGCGGCAAAGGCCTGCGCGTGGCGTTTAACGACAAGGAAGCGGCCGAAGGCTTTGAATCCTGCCGCAACGAAGCGCGCAACAGCTTTGGCGACGAGCGCGTGTTTATCGAAAAATTTGTCGAGCAGCCCCGCCATATCGAAATTCAGGTGCTGGGTGATGCGTTCGGCAACGTCATCTACCTGCACGAGCGGGAATGCTCCATTCAGCGCCGTCACCAAAAAATCATTGAAGAAGCGCCTTCGCCTTTCATCAGCGAAGCCACCCGCAAAGCCATGGGCGAGCAGGC
>CAYUAF010000244.1:0-1191 GCA_964442555.1 uncultured Allobrachymonas sp. | reverse complement strand
CGAGCGCTGCGCCACCTTGCTGGCAACCGCCACCTGATTGATGCCTTGCACCAGCTGCGCAGCCTGTTCGGCTTGGTGTTGCTTCTGGAAATACTGGCGCATGCTGGCATAGCCCGCGCTGCTCACCTCGGAGGGCGCGCCAAGGAATTCCCCGGCAAACTCAGCGCTGATCTTCCCCCGGTGCAGGCCGTTCTTCAGGTCGATCAGGGCGTCCGCCCCATAGCCTCCTTGTGCCAAGATTTTGACACTAGTTCCACCTTTCCAATCGCGCCCATACGGGCGAGCGTGGTTCACAGATGTTGCGCTCAAACGCAGAATGCGCAGCTCGCATACACCAAAAGCAAAAATACCCGCCTAAGCGGGTATTTTTAAGAATAACTGAGTAAATTACTGTGTACAGGGCTTGTTGTGGCTGGCAGTTGCACCAGCTGCAATGGCCTGCTGCTCAGTCATATATTCACCTTTTTTGGTGTTGCCAAAGTATCTTGTTCCTGGGCAGTGGTAAACCTTACCGTTTACCCACACCTGGTTGGCAGCAGGTGTTGCTTTCCCTTTTTTTACGGGTGCCGGATTGTTTGCTACGGGCTTGGCTGCTGGCGCAGTTGGTTTGGCTGTTTGAGCAGTTGCGTTGACCGCAATCAGGCCGGAGAAAAGCACAAAACAAAGAGTCTTTCTCATAACATACATTCCTTTAGGTTAAAAATGAATGGAATGTGTATATTAATCAAGAATTGAGAAATATATTTCTTTAAAAAATAGGTGTTTTCCCTAATGTTGTTTGTTGTACTTTCTGAGTATAAGGATGTGTACTAGCTTGTGCTTGAAAAGATCAAGTATTTGCGTACCAGCCACTTGCCTCCCGCTCCCCGAATGGGATTTGTGCGAAGAACAGCGTATTGAGAAATTACCGTTAGCGGGATGTTTACCTCGTCGCCAGGCATACTTCAAATGCTTGATCCAAGGCTGTTTACTCACCCTTTGCCAAGCAACATACGCCGCATATGGGCCAAATCGATCATGGTGTCGCCTGCTTGATTATGAGTTTGCGAACTTTGCACAGCGTGTCCGTAGAGGATTTCAAATGTCAGGTGCAGTTGGCCGTCTGGCTGGGCCAGTGTCTGCAAGGCATCGTGCCATGCTTGCAGCCAGCCGCGCGAGCGTGTGATGCGGCTGCGTGCGGATGAGAGGTTG
>CAYUAF010000243.1:0-1193 GCA_964442555.1 uncultured Allobrachymonas sp. | reverse complement strand
GACGATGAGCTTGTCCACCTCCAGCGTTTGCGCTTCGCCCTTGGCGTTGGCATAGGCCACGCTGACTTGTTGCTGCTTGCCTTTTTTGGCGGACGTGATTTCGCCCACTTTCACGCCCAGCTCAATCTTCAGACCCTGTTTGTCAAAGGCTTTTTTGGCTTCTTTGGCGATTTGCTCGTCCACCGCGCCCAGGAACACGCTTCCGCCTTCCAACACCGTAACCTCTGCGCCCAGGCGACGCCACACGCTGCCCATTTCCAGGCCGATAACGCCTGAGCCGATGATGCCGAGCTTTTTGGGCACGGCGCCCAAGCGCAAGGCGCCGTCGTTGCTGAGGATGCTGGCTTCGTCAAACGGCACGCCGGGCAAGGCGCGCGGGCGCGAACCGGTAGCAATCACGATTTGCCGCCCCACCAGCGTGGCGGGTTGCGGGCCTGCCACGGCCATTTCATAGCCGCCATCCACGGTTTTGACGAAAGAACCCCTGCCATGGAAGAAGCTGACCTTGTTCTTTTTGAACAGGTACAGAATGCCATCGTTGTTCTGGCGGATGATGGCCTCTTTGCGAGCGATCATCTGGGCCACATCCATCTTCAGGTCTTTGCAGCTAATGCCATGCTCGCCAAAATGCTTGGCGGCTTGCTCGTAGTGTTCGGAGCTTTGCAGCAAAGCCTTGCTTGGAATGCAGCCCACATTGGTGCAGGTGCCGCCGGGCGCAGGCTTGCCATCAGCGGTTTGCCAGTCGTCAATACAAGCCACATGCAGGCCCAACTGCGCGGCGCGAATGGCTGCGATATAGCCGCCGGGGCCTGCGCCGATAACGATCACGTCGAATTGTTCAGACATATCCATACTCTCCCATCATGTTTTGCGTTAAACCTTGTGTTTGATATAGCTGCCCTGATCCATGTCGCGCACCCAGCAGCTCACCTGTACGGACATGCTGACCACGTCATCCAGTGCAAATAGCAAGGCTGACGCCACATCGGCAGCCAGCTTTTGGCGCACTTCCGGCGCTCGTCCCGCCAGCAAATCAAGCGTGGCATGCACAAAACCTTCCGTTTCGCCCGCTTCTCCTATACAAAAATCGTTCAGCCAGACCAAGCGGCTTTTGATGTCAGACGCGGAGAACACCTGCGATTGCAGCAGCACCTGATGCGCCACTTGCAACAAGACGGGCGCATGGACAAAAG
>CAYUAF010000242.1:0-1197 GCA_964442555.1 uncultured Allobrachymonas sp. | reverse complement strand
TGTCGATGATGTTGAAGCGGTGTTCGGGGTAGGACAGGTCCATGCCCTTCCAGAAGCAGGTTACGGCAGACGATGTAATCGTGATGCCGCGCTCTTGCTCTTGCTCCATCCAGTCGGTGGTAGCAGCACCGTCATGCACCTCGCCCAGTTTGTGGTTGATGCCGGTGTAGAACAGGATACGCTCGGTGGTGGTGGTTTTGCCGGCGTCAATGTGCGCGGAAATACCGATATTGCGATAGCGCTCGATAGGTGTCTTGCGAGCCATGATCAAATTCCTAAAAAGTAAAGAAAAGGGCTGTTACTGCTTGGCGGTACAGCTCGCGCAGCTTGCAGATGGGAAACCATGTTCGGCCTTCTGCCAGCTGCGCAACCGTTCATCAGAAACGGAAGTGGCTGAATGCGCGGTTGGCTTCGGCCATGCGGTGCACTTCGTCACGCTTTTTCATGGCACCGCCACGGCCTTCGGTGGCTTCCAGCAATTCGTTGGCCAAGCGGGCAGCCATGGATTTTTCGCTGCGTTTGCGGGCAGCTTCCTTGATCCAGCGCATGGACAGGGCCAGACGGCGCACAGGGCGTACTTCCACAGGCACCTGGTAGTTGGCACCGCCCACACGGCGGGATTTCACCTCGACCAAGGGCTTGACGTTGTTGATGGCGGTATTGAACAGCTCCAGCGGATCTTTACCGGCTTTCTTTTCCATTTGCTCCAGCGCGCCATAGATGATGCGCTCGGCAACAGCTTTTTTGCCGCCTTCCATGATCACGTTCATGAATTTGGACAGCTCTACGCTGCCGAACTTGGGATCCGGCAGGATTTCACGTTTAGGGACTTCACGACGACGTGGCATTTTTAAACCTCTTTGCTTCAGTTGGCGCTATTTCAAACGCCGCGAGTGCCAATCTGGACACCCACTTACTCGACCCACACAGATGTTGAAATGGTTTGTGCTTGACGGGTCACTACGCTTTGACCGGTCTGCCCGACCAGAAAAAGCACCGATATGTTCGAAAGAAACGATTACGCTTTCTTCGGACGCTTGGCGCCGTACTTGGAGCGCGCCTGCTTGCGGTCTTTCACGCCTTGCAGGTCGAGCGAACCACGCACGATGTGGTAACGCACACCGGGCAAGTCCTTGACCCGACCGCCGCGCACCAGCACCACGCTGTGCTCTTGCAGGTTGTGGCCTTCACCGCCGA
>CAYUAF010000241.1:0-1227 GCA_964442555.1 uncultured Allobrachymonas sp. | reverse complement strand
CGCAGGCGCTTCAAACGGCGGCCAATATTTGGGGATTGAGCATGTGCAAAAAATTGCATATTCCCAGATTTGTTACGGAATTTTCGTCCTGTTTGAGCACTCTCAACAGATGAGTGCTACCATCATCCACACGCATGTTCATGCGCCATGCATGGGCATTTTTTAAAAGGACTATCAATGGCCGAAAAAACGGTTTTGCCTGTTGCCTCTTCCCTGCCAGCCAGCGCCACGCTGGCCTTGGCGCCCAGCTGGTCGTCAGCTGTATCCCTGCCACCGCTGGGGAACTTGGAAGCGTACATCAGCGCAGTCAACCGCATGCCCATGCTCACGCCCGAGCAGGAGCTGGATTACGCCCGCAAACTCGTCAAAAACAACGATCTTGAGGCCGCCGGCCGGCTGGTCATGTCGCACCTGCGTCTGGTCGTATCCATTTCGCGCCAATATCTGGGCTATGGCTTGCCACATGGCGATTTGATTCAAGAAGGCAATATCGGCCTGATGAAAGCCGTGCGCCGCTTCGATCCCGAACAGGGTGTGCGCCTTGTAAGCTACGCCATCCACTGGATCAAGGCCGAAATTCACGAATACATCCTCAAAAACTGGCGCATGGTCAAAGTTGCCACAACCAAGGCGCAACGCAAGCTGTTTTTCAACCTGCGCAGCAAAAAGCAGAGCTTCCGCTCCGCCGCCGCGCTGGATGCCGAAGACGCCTTCAGCCCGCGCGAAAGCCTGAGCGAGCAGGAAATCGACATCATCGCCAAAGACCTCAACGTCAAGCGCGAAGACGTGATCGACATGGAAACCCGCATGACGGGGGGCGATGTGGTGCTCGACCCCACCCCCAACGACGACGGCGAGCAAGCCTATGGCCCCATTGCCTACCTGGCAGACGCACGCCACGAACCCACCGCCGTGATTGAGGCGCAGCAGCGCGACGAGCTGGCCAGCAACGGCATTGCCGCCGCGCTTGAAACTTTGGACGCACGCAGCCGCCGCATTGTGGAAGAGCGCTGGCTCAAGGTCAATGACGATGGCTCGGGCGGCATGACGCTGCACGAACTGGCCGCCGAATATGGCGTAAGCGCCGAGCGCATCCGCCAGATCGAAACTGCCGCCATGAAAAAAATGAAAACCGCCCTGCTCGCTTATGCCTGAAAGCCGAGCAAGCAACCCAGACAAGGCTTGTGAAGCGTGGCTTTTTGACTGGGCAAACTCGCACGGTTTGGC
>CAYUAF010000240.1:0-1246 GCA_964442555.1 uncultured Allobrachymonas sp. | reverse complement strand
AAATTCCGGTTGCCGATTGCGCCGTAACTACCGCAAGTTTGGACAGCTATCACGGCGAAGCCATGTCTATCGGCGAACGTGCGCCTGTGGCGTTATTGGATTTCGCCGCTTCCGCCCGTTTAGCCGTGGCGGAAAGCATTACTAACATCGCCGCCACCGATATCGGCGACATTAAACGGATTAAATTATCCGCCAACTGGATGTCCGCCGCCGGACACCACGGCGAAGATGCCGGACTTTACGCCGCAGTAAAAGCTGTCGGTGAAGAACTCTGCCCGACCTTAGGTTTAACTGTGCCGGTGGGCAAAGATTCCATGTCAATGAAAACCACTTGGCATGAAAACGGCGAACAAAAATCCGTCACTGCGCCGTTATCCTTAGTTATCAGTGCCTTTGCCCGCGTGGAAGACGTGCGCAAAACCGTCACTCCGCAACTGCGCACCGACAAAGGTCACAGCCGCTTATTGCTCATCGACTTGGGCGAAGGTAAAAACCGCTTGGGCGCAACCGCATTGGCGCAAGTTTACAAACAACTGGGCGACAAACCGGCTGATGTGGTCAATGCGGATCTGCTGAAAAACTTCTTCAACGCCATGCAAGCTCTGGTTCAACAAGGAAAATTACTCGCCTATCACGACCGTTCCGACGGCGGTTTAATCGTCACCTTGGCGGAAATGGCGTTTGCCGGTCACTGCGGCGTATCGGCGGACATCAGCGCCTTGGGCGACAACGATCTGGGCGTGCTGTTTAACGAAGAACTGGGCGCCGTCATTCAAATCAAAGAAAGCGAATTAAGCGCCGTCCGCGACGTGTTAAGTCAATACGGTTTAATTCATTTAACCAAAGAATTAGGCTCGGTGACGGAGAACGACGAATTCGAAATCACCCGCGGCAACAGAGTATTGCTCAGTGAAAAACGCTCCGAGTTACGTGGCATTTGGGCGGAACTCACTCATCAAATGCAACGTTTACGCGATAATCCGGAATGCGCCGATCAAGAATTTGCGGCGAAGAAAGATCCGTCCGACAAGGGATTCAGCGTCAAACTGACTTACGATATTAACGAAGACATCGCTGCCCCTTATATCGCTAAAGGCGTGAAACCGCGTATCGCCATTCTGCGCGAACAGGGCGTCAACAGCCATTACGAAATGGCGGCGGCGTTTGATCGCGCCGGCTTTGAAGCCATCGACGTGCATATGAGCGACTTGCACGCCGCCCGTCGTCATCTGAAAGATTTCAATGC
>CAYUAF010000239.1:0-1269 GCA_964442555.1 uncultured Allobrachymonas sp. | reverse complement strand
ATGGTCGTGCTGGGCAACCCGCCGTATTCGGGGCATTCGCAAAACAAGGGCGGCTGGATTGAGGCGCTGATGGCTGAATACAAGCAAAGCCCGGCGCTGAAAAAACCAGCGCAAGCCAAATGGCTGTCTGATGATTACGTGAAATTTATCCGATTTTCTCAATGGCGCATCGAGCAGACCGGCTACGGCATTCTGGCCTTTGTCACCAACCACAGTTATCTAGATAATCCCACATTTATGGACATGCGCCATAGCCTGATGCGCACGTTCGATGATATTTATCTATTCGATTTGCACGGCAACAGCAAGAAAAAGGAAACCGCGCCAGACGGCAGCCCGGACGACAACGTTTTCGATATTCAGCAAGGTGTTGCAATTGCCATTATGGTGCGCAAACAACCTTCTGAATCAGTGCCCTCCCGACTGGCCAATGTGTATCGTGCGGATTTATACGGAAATCGCAAGGAAAAATACGACACGCTGGACAGCATCGACGTGCAAAGCACGCGCTGGCAGGCGCTCGCGCCGCAAGCGCCCGCGTGGCTATTCGTGGGACAGGACGCTGAACTTTTACAAGAATATGAGCGCGGCTGGTCGGTGCGCGATATTTTTTCGCCCAATGGCGATCCGGCGCCTGGAATCGTGACCACACACGATGAGTTTGCCATTTCATGGTCGCGGGAAGAGGCCATTCAGAAGGTTGAAAAACTTCTGAATACCGAAACGGAAAATGAAGCCAGAAGCCTTTTTAAACTCTGTTCACAAAACCAGTGGCAATATGCGCGAGCCAAGCGCGAATTGGCGGACGGCGCTTGGCGTGAGAAAGTGGTGCCGATTTTGTATCGGCCATTTGATATACGATGGACGGTTTACGACAGAAATGTGGCGGTGCATCGCCGGGAACGCATATCTGCCCATTTGCTCCAAAGTAATTTGGCCTTGATTATTCCGAAACAAAATAAGGAGCAGTGGTCAGCATTGGCTACAACTTCTTTGTGTGGGCATAAATCGGGAAGTCGATACGACATATCGAGCATTTTTCCTCTGCATATTTATCCTCGAAGCGCAGTTGATTTACTCGACGAACCCCCCGCCGAAAAACATCCCAATCTCTCCGAAGAATTCACCGCCGCCCTGAAAGAAGCCCAAGGCCGCGCCATCTCGCCCGAAGACACGCTGGCCTACCTCTACGCCGTGCTCTACACCCCCGGCTACCGCACGCGCTATGCCGACTTTCTGCGCCGCGACTTTCCGCGCGTGCCGCTGACC
>CAYUAF010000238.1:0-1298 GCA_964442555.1 uncultured Allobrachymonas sp. | reverse complement strand
TGTGGCAGTTGCGGTCCACCACCACCACGTCGCCCGGCGCCACGGTGTGGTGCCAGACGATCTTGTTCGACGTACTGGTGCCGTTGGTGACGAAGAAGCAGTGGTCGGCATTGAAGATGCGCGCGGCGTTGCGCTCGCTCTCGCCAATGGCGCCGTTGTGGTCCAGCAGCTGGCCCAGCTCTTCCACTGCGTTGCACACGTCGGCGCGCAACATGTTTTCGCCATAAAACTGGTGGTACATCTGGCCGATGGGCGATTTCAAAAACGCCACGCCGCCCGAATGGCCCGGGCAGTGCCAAGAGTAGGAGCCGTCTTCGGCGTAGTTGAGCAGCGCCTTGAAAAACGGCGGCTGAATGCCCTGGATATACGCCTTGGCTTCGCGCACGATGTGGCGGGCTACAAACTCGGGCGTATCTTCAAACATATGGATAAAGCCGTGCAGCTGGCGCAGGATGTCGTTGGGCAGGTGCTGGCTGGTTTTAGTTTCGCCGTGCAGGTAGATGGGCACATCGTCGTTCTTGCGGCGCACCTCGGTGATGAATTTGCGCAGGTTCAAGATGGCAGCGGGCGCCAGCTCCGGCTCGTCGCTGACAAACTCCTCATCATCAATCGAGAGGATGAAGGCGCTGGCGCGGCTTTGCTGCTGGGCAAATTGGCTCAGGTCGCCATAGCTGGTTACGCCCACCACCTCGAAGCCTTCGGCTTCAATCGCCGTAGCCAGATCGCGTATGCCCAAGCCCGATGTGTTGTCAGAGCGGTAGTCTTCGTCGATGATGACGATAGGAAAACGGAATTTCATGCCCAAAAGCCTCCCAAACAGCGCAAGCCGCATGGCGCAGCGCCTGTGTCGCCAAGCCGTGTACCAAGGGGCGGAAAAAAGCCGCCCCGCCAACTTCCATCATAGCCAGAGCCAGCAGCTTTTAATGGCTACTTGCAGCTAATTGCGGCGCAATTTGCTGCCGCATGCAAGATGTGTCTGCCGCAAAGCGCATCCAGTATGAGCCACCTCAGCGGACAAAGGCACGGGTTGAGTGACCACCAGTTCAGGGAACGTCTCTAATAGCTAGTAGCCTTTGACGCGTGATCTCAACGTGACTACAATTAACATCAATGTTTTAATGGAGAGAGAAAATGGGCATTGCAGATACCTACGTTCGGGCAAGAATCGATACAGAAACCAAAGAACGTGCGGCAAGTGCATTGGAAGCCATGGGGCTATCCATTTCCGACGCAATACGTCTGCTGAGGTTGCCCCTGGAAAGTGGAGTTCTTAACCCTTGTTGAAAATACCGACAAGG
>CAYUAF010000237.1:0-1318 GCA_964442555.1 uncultured Allobrachymonas sp. | reverse complement strand
CGCATGCCGGCCAGCTGGCGAATCTGCGCGGCAGAGCCGCGGGCACCCGAGTCGGCCATCATGTAGATGGAATTGAACGACTCCTGCTCCACTTCTTTGCCGTGGCGGTCAAGCGTTTTTTCCTTGGCCAGCTGCGACATCATCACTTTGGATACGTCGTCACCCGCCTTGCCCCAGATATCCACCACTTTGTTGTAGCGTTCGCCCGCAGTCACCAGACCCGATGCGTACTGTTGCTGAATCTCTTTCACCTCGGCTTCAGCGCGGTTGATGATTTCGTGCTTTTGTGTAGGCACAAGCATGTCTTCAATCGCAATCGAAATGCCCGCCTGCGTAGCCAGACGGAAGCCGTTTTGCAGCAGTTTGTCGGCCAGTACCACGGTTTCTTTCAAACCGCACTTGCGGAAGCTGCTGTTGATCAGGCGGGAGATTTCTTTCTTCTTCAGCGGTTTGTTCAACTCGCTAAAAGGCATGCCCTTGGGCAGAATCTCGCTCAGCAAAGCGCGGCCCACGGTGGTTTCCACCAGGCTGGTTTTGGGAATGAATTCGCCGCTGGCTTTGTCTTTGCTGTATTCGGTAATGCGCACATTGATGCGGCTGGTCAGTTCCACTTCCTTGTTGGCCAGTGCGCGCTCTACCTCTTGAATGTCGGCAAAGACCATGCCTTCGCCCTTGCCGTTGATTTTTTCGCGGGTGGCGTAGTACAGGCCCAGCACCATATCCTGCGCAGGCACGATGGACGGCTCGCCCGAAGCGGGGAACAGCACGTTGTTGGAAGCGAGCATCAGCACGCGCGCTTCCAGCTGCGCCTCGACCGACAGCGGCACGTGCACGGCCATTTGGTCACCGTCAAAGTCGGCGTTGAAGGCGGAACACACCAGCGGGTGCAGCTGAATGGCCTTGCCTTCGATCAGGATAGGCTCGAATGCCTGGATACCCAGGCGGTGCAGCGTAGGCGCGCGGTTGAGCAGCACAGGGTGCTCTTTAATGACTTCTTCGAGAATGTCCCACACGACCGGGTTGTTGTTCTCCACCTCTTTTTTGGCCGCCTTGATGGTGGTGGCAATGCCCATTTGCTCCAAACGGGCGAAGATGAAAGGCTTGAACAGTTCCAGCGCCATGAGTTTGGGCAGGCCGCACTGGTGCAGCTTGAGGGTCGGGCCCACGGTAATGACCGAACGGCCAGAATAGTCCACGCGCTTGCCCAGCAGGTTTTGGCGGAAGCGGCCACCCTTGCCCTTGATCATATCGGCCAGCGACTTGAGCGCACGCTTGTTGGCGCCCGTCATGGCCTTGCCGCGGCGGCCGTTGTCCAGCA
>CAYUAF010000236.1:0-1328 GCA_964442555.1 uncultured Allobrachymonas sp. | reverse complement strand
AATAACAGTCGCCGAAATGGCGTAGGCCAGTGGCCAGACTATGAGAACGAATAAAACGGCAAGCAGCCATTTTTCAAGTGCGGTGGCAGGGCGGGTTAATAGAATCAATGCAGCTCCGGGTTTCCGCAAAGCGGAAAAATGCAAGCCGGACAATACAGCGCCGGAAGCGATCAGCCCGCACCAAAACACGATGGCCTGGACTTCCGTTTGGCCGCCTTTGCCGTGGTTGGCGGCCAGCAAAATCAGCATCAGCAAAGCATGCAAAGATGCAACGATTAGCCAGAACAGGGCATAACTGCGCCGTTGCTCGGCCCAATGTGCGCGCAGCAGGCGCTTAAAACGCTCTACTTGAAAAACCGTAGTGGCAGACTTCATGGGGCAACTCCAACAGACGATGATGTAGCAGGCGCAATGGGGGCTGCTGCCAGCGCTTTGAGTACGGTTTCTTTGTTCATGCTCAGCGCCTTGTACAGCAGCTCCAGCTGCACGGGGCTGGCGGTGATTTGCGGGTCGCGGGCGGCTACCCAGGCAATCTGGGCACCAATGGCTTCTTGATACAGCACGTGCGCGGGCAGCTCTTGCGCGTTGGCGGCAATGCCCATACGCAAATGGTCGGACAGCGCCTGCATGCTGCTGGAAAGCACCAAGCGGCCGCCGTCAATAAACCAGATGTGGCTCAAGATACTTTCCAGATCATGTGCCTGGTGCGTGCTGATAAGCACGGTGCGCGTGGCGTGCTCGGGCCGCGCCATCAGCTTGCGAAACTGGTTGCGGCTCACAATATCCAGCCCGTTGGTGGGTTCATCCATCAACAAAACGGGGGTATGGGTAGCCAGTGCAAAAGCGATAGTGGCTTTTTTCTTCTGCCCCAGGCTCATGGACTCGAACGACTGATCCGTTGGCACCTCCAGCTCTTGCAAATAGGTGTCGAAATGGGTCGTGTCAAATCGGGGGTAGAACGCCGCGTGCGTTTGGCGCAAGGTAGCAGGCGTTAGGTTGGGCAGGTGAAATTCTTCGGGCAGGATGTAAATCTGCTCCAAAAATTCAGCCGCCCGCTTGCGGGGAACATAACCCAGCACCTCCACACGGCCTGCATTGGGCGTAAGCAGGCCGCACAAAATTTTCAGCAGGGTGGATTTACCACTGCCATTACGGCCAAACAGACCGTAAATGCCCGGTGCATCCAGCTGTGCGCAAAACGCATGGAATAAGGGCTGCGGCCCGTAAGAAAACGCCATGCTCTCTAGTAGCAGGCGCGGTGCATGGTCGGGTAAAGAGGCTTGTTGCATAGGGTGCTATGTACGGCTTGAGCCGCAAAATGGATTTTG
>CAYUAF010000235.1:0-1329 GCA_964442555.1 uncultured Allobrachymonas sp. | reverse complement strand
GGGCGTGTCCGAATTTTTGTGTAAACGGGGTTGAGATCAGATCTGGGAGATACGGTCCCCGAACTGGATGGTAAAACGGGTCAGTGCTGCTTTCCAATCCCGGATGGGCATTGTCCATTTCTTGCTGATGTTGCGCAGCGCCAGGTAGAAGAGTTTCAGGAGTGCTTCGTCGCTGGGGAACGACCCGCGATTCTTGGTCAGCTTGCGCAGGCTCATATTGACCGACTCGATGGCGTTGGTCGTGTAGATCACTTTGCGGATCTCCGGCGGGTAGTCGAAGAAGGGGATCAGGCGCGACCAATTGCGGCGCCAGGACTGGCCGATCGGCAGGTATTCCGCATCCCATTTGTCCTCGAACTCGCCGAGCCGGATTTCTGCCTCCTCGGCGGTCGCCGACTGGTAAATCTGCCGCAGGTCGGCAGCGACCTCCGGACGCCGTTTCCACGAGACGTAGTTCAGGCTGTGGCGGACCATGTGGACGATGCACAACTGGACGGTCGCTTGCGGGAAGACGGCCTCGATAGCGTCCGGGAAGCCCTTCAGGCCGTCGACGCAGGCGATCAAGATATCCTGCACGCCGCGGTTGCGCAGTTCGGTGACGACCTGCAACCAGAACTTGGCCCCCTCGCTCTGCGCCAGCCACAGCCCGAGTACCTCCTTCTCGCCCTCCATCGTGATACCGATGGCCAGATAGACCGCCTTCACCCGCACCGTGCCTTCGCGCACCTTCACATGGATACAGTCGAGATAGACGATCGGGTAAATCGGATTGAGCGGCCGCGATTGCCATGCCTTCACTTCATCGGCGACGGCATCGGTAACCGATGAAATCAGGCTGGGCGAGACCTCGGTGCCGTACATCTCTTCGAGGTGTGCCTGAATCTCGCGCACGGTCATCCCGCGGGCGTAGAGCGAGAGGATCTTGTCATCGAACCCCGCCCAGCGCGTCTGGTGTTTGGGAATCAGTTGCGGCTCGAAGCTGCCGTGGCGGTCACGGGGCACTTCGATCGGCAGTTCGCCGAATTCGCCCTTGAGTGTCTTGCGGCTCTTGCCGTTGCGGGTATTGCCAGCCCCGTTGGCGACCGGCTCGTTCTTGCCATGGCCCAGATGCTCTGTCATCTCGGCTTCCAGCGCCCGCTCGACGACCAGCTTGGTCAGGTGCTTGAGGAGCCCATCCTCGCCAATCAGGTCTTCGGGTTTCTGGTAGTTGGCCAGCAATCCGGCCAACAGTTCTTCAGGTACGTCGTGTTTCTTCTTGCTCATTGCAACTCCGGACAAGTCGGCAGTCTCCTGCCAAAAGTCCGTTTACACAAAATTCTGCACACCCTC
>CAYUAF010000234.1:0-1346 GCA_964442555.1 uncultured Allobrachymonas sp. | reverse complement strand
TCAATGCCCAGCTTGCCGTCGCGCGCCTTGACGCCCAGTTCGGCAATTTTTTTCTCGATGTCGGCAAAGCTCATCTGGTCGGCGTTGCGCAGAATGGGCACCACCAGGCCGCGCGGGCTGCCTACGGCAATGCCGATATCGAAGTAGCCGTGGTAGACGATGTCGTTGCCATCGACCGAGGCATTGAGGATGGGGTATTTTTTCAGCGCATGCACGGCCGCCTTGACGAAAAAGCTCATGAAGCCGAGTTTGACGCCGTGCTCTTTCTCGAACTTTTCCTGAAACTTCTTGCGCATATCCATCACCGGCTGCATGTTCACTTCGTTGAAGGTGGTGAGGATGGCGTTGGTCGCCTGCGATTGCAGCAAACGCTCGGCAATGCGGGCGCGCAGGCGCGACATGGGCACGCGCTCTTCGGGGCGTTCGCCCAAATCGGGCGCGGCTGCGGGCGCTTGCGGCAGGCTGCTGGTGGGCACGCCGGTAGGAATGGCCACGGCCGCCGGTGCAGCCTGGGCCTTGCCTGCACCGCCTGCCAGCGTAGCCAGCACATCGCCTTTGAGGATGCGCCCGTCTTTACCCGTGCCGGCTACCGAACCGGCTGGCAAATGGTTGTCTGCCATGAGCTTGGCGGCTGCCGGCATGGCAATGGCCGTGGTTGCATTGGCGTGGCTGATGGCGGCCGCTGCCGTAGGCGTAGGCGACGCGGCGGGGTGCGGCACCGACTCGCCCGCTCCAGCCACCGCGTGGGCAGACGCGGATGCAGATGCCGGTGCGCCCGCCACGGCTTCGGTATCAATGCGGGCAATGATCTGGCCGGAGGTAACAGTGGCACCGTCGCCTTGCTCAATGCCGACCAGCACGCCCGCAGAAGGCGCAGGCACTTCCAGCACGACTTTGTCGGTTTCTACATCCACCAGAATGTCGTCGGCGGCAACAACATCGCCGGGCTTTTTCTTCCATTGCAGCAGGGTGGCTTCGGCAACGGATTCAGACAGTTGCGGGACTTTGACTTCTACGATGGCCATTTGGTTTTCTCGCGTTCAAGTAACAATTCAAACAATTCGGACGATTCAATACGGTTGCAACCATGTGGGCGGCATGCAGGCGGTCGCTTAGCGTGCCAGCGCCAGGCCCTTGATGGGGCCAAAGGCGTCTTCCACCAGGTTCTTTTGCTGCTCCTGGTGCAGGCGGATATAGCCCACCGCCGGCGAAGCCGAAGCGGCACGACCCGCATAGCCCAGCTTCTGCCCGGCGGACATGGCCTCGAACAGCGAATGCTGCACAAAGAACCAAGCGCCCTGGTTTTGCGGCTCGTCCTGGCACCACACCACTTCGGTGGCTTTGGG
>CAYUAF010000233.1:0-1371 GCA_964442555.1 uncultured Allobrachymonas sp. | reverse complement strand
TGCTGTCATTGGAACATGGTTTGTTGGGCTTCCGGGGGGTTATGCAACGGTCTTTAATCCGTATTTCCGCAAATCTGGCATTGAAAAAGCCCCTTGGCGTAACCCAAGGGGCTTTTTGTTGGCGGCATGGTTGGTAGCATGGTTGGTAAAAGGGCGATAGGCGTTGCAGTTTATTCAGGTAATGATGCCGCCGCCCAGGCACACATCGCCGTTGTATAGCACGGCGCTTTGGCCGGGAGTAACGGCCCATTGTGCATCGGCAAAGCGCAGGGTGAAGGTGCCCGCGTGGCTGTCTGCCAGCAGTTCGCAGGCGGCGTCTTGCTGGCGGTATCGGGTTTTGGCGGTGTAGTGGCCGGGGGTGGGTGGCTCGCCTGCGCACCAGCTGGCGTCGGTAAAGTGCAGCTCGCGCGAGAGCAGCCAGGGGTGGTCGTGCCCTTGCACGGCGTACAGGGTGTTGGTGGCCATGTCTTTGCGGGCTACGAACCAGGGGGCGTGTTCGCCGCCGCCTTTGGGCGCGCCTTTTTCCTTGATGCCGCCAATGCCCAGGCCCTGGCGTTGGCCCAGGGTGTAAAAGCTCAGGCCCACGTGTTTGCCAATGGTGCGACCGCGTTCGTCTTTGATGGGGCCGGGCCGGTTGGCCAGGTAGCGGTTGAGGAATTCGCGAAAGGGCCGCTCGCCAATGAAGCAGATGCCGGTGGAGTCTTTCTTCTTCGCGTTGGGCAGGCCGATGTCGGCAGCGATGCGGCGCACTTCGGTTTTGTGCAGTTCGCCTACCGGAAACATGGCTTTGGCCAGTTGCGCCTGGTTGAGCCGGTGCAGAAAGTAGCTTTGGTCTTTGCTGGGGTCCAGCCCTTTGAGCAGCTCGTGCCGGGCGGTGTCGGGGTTGTGGCGCACGCGTGCGTAGTGGCCGGTGGCGATTTTGTCGGCGCCCAGGCGCATGGCGTGGTCCAAAAAGGCTTTGAACTTGATCTCGGCGTTGCACAGCACGTCGGGGTTGGGGGTGCGGCCAGCTTGGTATTCGCGCAAAAACTCGGCAAATACGCGGTCTTTGTAATCGGCGGCGAAGTTGACGTGCTCGATCTCGATGCCGATCACGTCGGCCACGGCGGCGGCGTCCAGAAAGTCTTGCCGGCTGGAGCAGAACTCGCTGTCGTCGTCATCTTCCCAGTTCTTCATGAAGATGCCGACTACTTCGTGCCCCTGTTGCTTGAGCAGCCAGGCCGTTACGGCCGAATCGACCCCGCCGCTCAAGCCCACTACGATGCGTTTTTTGTCTGTCATGTTTTGAATGTCTGGTTTGCGCCCAACCCGCGGGCGCGGTTTACTCGCAGCAACTGTACACCGCTTTGCCAAGAGCCCGCTTAAGACGCC
>CAYUAF010000232.1:0-1372 GCA_964442555.1 uncultured Allobrachymonas sp. | reverse complement strand
TACGACAGCGAAGACAGCGAAAAAATCGCCGCCGCCCGCTGGAGCAATGTGCTCGAATTCTGCGACTGGATGGCCGGGCGCTGCGGCGGCCAAATCGACGACACCGCCGGCGTTACCACGCAAAGCGAAAGCAAAAGCGTGCTTGAAGTGGCGCAAAACGTGGCCCTGCTGGCCACCATCAGCGAGCGCGGCGAAGAGCAAAACGTCGTCACCCTCTCGACCCTGCACGCCGCCAAAGGCCTGGAATGGCCGCACGTGCTGCTGGTAGGCGTGGTAGAAGGGCTGCTGCCCTTTAAAGTGGAAGACGCCGAAGGCAACACCCAGGCCGAAGGCCTGGCCCAGCGCGTACAGGAAGAGCGCCGCCTCATGTACGTAGGCATTACCCGCGCCCAACGCAGCCTGCTGGTAAGCTGGCCCAAAAAACGCAAAAAAGGGCGCGAAACCGTCAGCGCACAACCCAGCCGCTTCATCGGCGAAATGGCGCTGGATGCCGCCACCGTCAAAGAAGACCCGCGCGAAAAACTCAAAGCCCTGCGCGCCGAATTTGCCAAAAAGGCGGCAGACGCCTCAGCCGCCCAAGCCGCACGCTAATGCGCCGGGCAAAACTGGCAAAACAAAATACCGACAGAAAGCAACCAAGCACACCCAACAGGAGCATAACGACATGAAATTTCAGGACATTCTGGCAACCCTGCCCGACGTCAGCCATCTGCGCGGCCTGGACATTGTGGATGCCACCGGCCAAACCGTGCACCACATTCCCCATGCGCCCGGCAAAACAGGATCGCTGCGGGTGTACCACGCCTTGGCGCAACAGTTTGGCGGCAAGCTGGACGCAGCAGCGGTAGAACAAGGCCTGCAATGGTTTGCCGAACATGTGGCCGACGCCCGGGCGCGGCCAGGCGCACACCCCAATATCGATTTGCTGCTGCAACAGCAGCAACACAACCAAGGCCTGCGGCTGCGGGCGCTAACGGCCTGAATCGCTGATAAGCAGCTAATTCGCAAGCAAGCAAGTAAGTTGGCGCCGCCGGCTGACTCCCTTTGCAGGGCCGGTGCCCGGCACTGCCAATGCCCGCAAAACCGTGTGGCGGCAAGGCAAGCGGCAAACATCAGAGCCTGCTTGCCGTAGCGCATAAGCGCCCGGCTGTAGCTGCGCCTGCGGAATCGGCCCGCCACTGCCAGCCCGTGCAAACCACCTAAACAGGCATGGAGCAAGCGGTAACGGCCGCTGCGCACACAAAGAAAGGCACACAAGCAACAGCAACAAAAACCTGCGGCTCTTCTGCCATATGGCTTGGTATTGATTTGAATGGCTATTTGTCGTGTCTCGGATGATTCGTTGACTGGACGACGCCGTGGTTTACTCTTG
>CAYUAF010000231.1:0-1381 GCA_964442555.1 uncultured Allobrachymonas sp. | reverse complement strand
TTTCGTGTGGAATTTGACAGCGAGAATCCATCGTAGTGGAGCCCGGTGGGGCTTGTGGGCAACTTGGCAATCCGAGTTGTCCACAAATCCACCGGGCGGTGCTTTTTGCTGAGGAGGATTGCAAGATGGGCGTTGGCATTGAGGCGCTGTTCACCAGCGCACTGGGTTTGCAGGAGCCGTGGAGCGTTGAGAAAGTGGAACTGGACACCGCACGTCGGCGCATCGACTTCGAGCTCACCTGCAAGGCCAATCGCCTGACGTGCCCCCATTGCCAGGCTGCAGGGCAAGGCGTGCATGACCGGCTCAAGCGCCAATGGCGGCACCTGGACTTCTTTCAGTACGAGGCCTGGCTGCACGCCCAGGTACCGCGCATTGCCTGCACGGCCTGCGGCAAGACGACGCAGATGGAGGTGCCCTGGGCACGCGAAGGCAGCGGCTTTACTGCCTTGTTTGAAGCTCTGGCCTTGTCTCTGTGCCAGACGCTGCCGGTGCGCCAGGCGGCTGCACTGCTGCGCTGTGCGGACAAGGCGCTGTGGCGGCGTATCGAGTACTACGTCAATCAGGCCCGCGCCCTGGACGACATGAGCACGGTGCGCACGGTGGGGATCGACGAGACCAGCCTGCGCAAGGGACAGAACTACATCACCGTGGTGCACGACCTCGATGCCAAGCGACTGTTGTTTGCCTGCGAGGGGCGTGATCACCAAAGCGTGATGGACTTCGCTGCCGACCTCAAGGCGCACGCAGGCGATCCAGCCCAGATCGAACATGTCTGCCAGGACATGAGTGCGGCCTACGCCAAGGGCGTAGCACTGGCCTTGCCCGATGCCCAGATCAGCTACGACCGCTTCCATGTCATTGCCATGGCCAACGAGGCGATGGATGGGGTGCGGCGCCAAGAGATGAGCACCCAGCCCCAGGCGATCAAGGAGGCCTTGGGCGACAACGACCGCAAGCTGCTCAAGAGTTTGGCCTGGGGTATGCGCCGCAATCCCGGGGACTGGAGCGCCAGGCAAACCAGCGCGATGCACTGGCTGCAGCGCTGCACGCTCAAGAGTGCGCGGGCGTGGCGCCTGAAGATGGCACTGCGCGCGGTCTACGCCAGTGCAGCGGCGGGCAACGACAGGGAGCATGCCAGCAAGGAATTGAAGGGCTGGCTGAGCTGGGCGCGGCGCAGCCGCCTGGAGCCGTTGCGCAAACTGGCCAAGACCTTGAGCGAACGATTCGAGGCGGTCGTGCGCGGGATGCTGGACAGTCGCAGCAACGCCTATGTGGAGGCCATGAACGGCTTGCTGCAGCAGGCCAAGCGAGCTGCCAGGGGATTCAGAACCGCCAGAAACTTCATTGCCATCGCGTACTTGCGCATGTCCAGGCTCAAGCA
>CAYUAF010000230.1:0-1383 GCA_964442555.1 uncultured Allobrachymonas sp. | reverse complement strand
TTTTTCAACGGCCTGTTAAGCGCCCCTGGTGACCCCCAGGGGGCTGTTTTTTTTACTGACGGGTAAAAACCCGGCGTCAATCTAGCAGGCTTTGCACGGCGCCCGATATCGGGATTTTTCCTTGGGCCAGCAAGGCGCGGTGCTTGTCCAGGCGCTTTAAGTCGTACAGGTAATTGACCATCAGGCCGTGCGATTGCTTCAGGCCCTTGGGCGAGGGGTCACCCAGCCAGTTGATGCGCTCTACGCGCGCGCCGTTGCCCAGGTGAAAGCGGGCCACGGCATCGCGCGGGCGGCCACCTTCGCCCATGCCCTGGCCCAGGTAGTGCGCGGCTGCGCCTAGCAGCCAGCGGGCCAGGGGCGATTTTTCGTCCAGCGTGGCCACGCCATCCAGCGCGGCCAGCAGCGCGGGGGCGTCCACATCGGCCTGGCCCAGTTGCTGGGCCAGCGCCTTGCGTGTGCGGGCTGAGGTGGCGGCCAGGCGCTCATCTGCCGCCTTGGCCAGCCAGGCACGCAGGCCGGGAATGGGCGAGAGGGTGGCAAAGGTTTTGAGCTGGGGAAACTCCGCACGCAAAGTCTCTACCACGCGCTTGATGAGCGAGTCGCCAAAGCCCACGCCTTTGAGGCCCGTTTGCGTGTTGCTGATGGAGTAGAAGATGGCGGTGCTGGCCTTGCCCAGATCGGCCGCGGCGGCGGTTTCGTCCAGCAGCGGGGGAATGCTGGCGGCCATGTCGTCCAGCAGGGCCACTTCCACGAAGATCAGCGGCTCGTCCGGCAGGCGGTGGTGGAAAAAGCCGTAGCAGCGACGGTCTTCGTCCAGGCGGTTCTTGGCGTCGGCCCAGCTGGTGATGTCGTGCACGGCTTCGTACTGGATGAGCTTTTCCACCAGCGCGGCGGGCGACTGCCAGCTGATGCGCCGCAGCTCCAAAAAGGCCACGTCAAACCAGGTGGCAAACAGCTGCTCCAGCTCGGCGTCCAGCGCCAGCAGGCGTTTGTCGCTTTTCAGGTGCGGCAGCAGCTCGGCACGCAAGTCCAGCAAAAAGCGCATGCCTTCGGGAAAGGCGGCAAAGCGCTGCATCAGCCGCGTGCGCGGCGAGACAAAGGCGCGGCGCAGGCGCACCTCGGCGCGGGCTTCGTCGGGCGTGCCTAAGGCGGCTTCGTAGTCCTGGCGGGCAGCCTCCAGCGCGCTCACGTCGGGGGCGAACTGCTCGCTCATCAGCAGCCAGCAATCGAGCCGCTGCTCGGCACTGGCGCTGGCGTACCACTGGGCCACGGCAGCGGCGCGGCGGCCGCCTTCCACATCGCTCAGGGCTGGGTCGTTCACCGCTTGCAGCTCGGCCAGGGTGCGCCGCAGCACCCGGGGCGAAAGCGCCTCGCGCGGGCGGC
>CAYUAF010000229.1:0-1398 GCA_964442555.1 uncultured Allobrachymonas sp. | reverse complement strand
CCCATTTCCCAAAAGCCTGCTGAAGTGCGTATGGGTAACGGTAAGGGTAACCCCGAGTTTTACGTGGCTGAAATCCAGCCCGGCAAGATGCTGTTTGAAATCATGGGCGTACCAGAAGCATTGGCACGCGAAGCGTTTACTTTGGCCGCAGCCAAGCTGCCTCTGCGTACCAATTTTGCAACTCGCCAATTGGGCGCTTGATCAGGAGGAATGAAACATGAAAGCTGCTGATCTGCGCACCAAAGACGAAGCTGGCCTGCAAGCTGAAATCAAGGCACTGCAAAAAGCCCATTTCAACTTGCGCATGCAAAAAGGTACCCAGCAATTGACCGACACGGCTGCTTTGCGCAAAACGCGTCGTGATATTGCCCGCGCCAAAACCATCCTTGCTGAAAAGCAAGCTGCCAAATAAGGATTCGCCATGACAGAAAAAACACCTCTGAAGCGCACCTTGATTGGCAAGGTGGTAAGCGACAAGCGTCACAAAACTGTGACCGTAATGATCGAGCGTCGCGTGATGCACCCGATCTACGGCAAAATCGTGATCAAAACGAGCAAATACCACGCTCACGATGAAAAAGGCGAGTACAAACTCGGCGATATTATCGAGATCACGGAAGGCCGTCCCATCTCCAAAACCAAGAGCTGGGTGGCTACACGTCTGGTACAAAAAGCCGCTGTGGTTTAAACGGCTAATTTGTATCTGATCGACTCCCAAAGCCCTGCGCGTTTGCGCAGGGCTTTTTGTTTTGGTACTCAAAAACCTGCATGGGTTAAACGTGTATGGTTTGAGTGCCAGCGGCCAATTTAGAGGGCGATAAGAAAAGGTCGTTTAGCTCTTGTAAATATCATCAAGGTATCACCAAGGCGTATAGCCAAAATGGCAGCTTGCTGTTTACATGCTTGTACTGCCGGGGCAATGTGCGGGGCGATCCCCTGCGCAGGTAATGTGCCGAAATAGGCATACACGTGCGAGCAACATCTGGTGCCATCATCAGGCGTGTGGCACGGAATTGTGTGGCGATCGGGGCAAGTAGGAATGGGTGCGTGCGAGTTGGTTGCTGTTTCCTTGCAAGCGGAAAAGAGTTGCGCGAGGACGCGAGGGGAGGAAGCCCATTGCTTGATCAATTGGCGTTCGAATCAGGCAGTGCGCTTTCGCACGGGAGGCGCATGGAGGGGCGGTGGCGCTGGTTTTTGCTTTGACATGCAGGAGCTGCAAGAGGCTTGCGTATTGTGCTATGCAAGCAGCAGAGTCAAGAGAGCCGAGCTATTGCATGCGCGGATGTTTGCCGGATGCATTGTTGAAAAACGCGGGCAGCAAGGTGTTGGGCGGCTTCGGATAAAGGTCTGACCTTGCCCCTGTTTCGTGTAGCTCTTAACCCACGGTTCACGCGGCCT
>CAYUAF010000228.1:0-1454 GCA_964442555.1 uncultured Allobrachymonas sp. | reverse complement strand
ACGCTGGCGCTGGCCGAAACGCGCGGCTACCACACCGGCGGCACGCTGCACATCGTCATCAACAACCAGATCGGCTTCACCACCAGCGACCCGCGCGACAGCCGCTCCACGCTGTACTGCACCGACGTGGTCAAGATGATGGAAGCGCCCGTGCTGCACGTCAATGCCGACGACCCCGAATCTGTCGCCCTATGCGTGCAGTGGGCCATGGAATACCGCGCCACTTTCCACAAAGACGTGGTCATCGACATCATCTGCTACCGCAAGCGGGGCCATAACGAGCAAGACACCCCCATGCTCACCCAGCCGCTGATGTACAAAAAAATCGGCGCCCACCCCGGCACGCGCAAACTCTATGCCGACCGTCTGGCCGCCCAAGGGCTGGGCGATACCCTCGGGGACGACATGGTGCAGGCCTACCGCACCGCGCTGGAAGAAGGCCGCCATACCATCGACCCGGTCGTGGGCGGCTTCAAGCGCCACTTCAGCGCCAACTGGGCGCAGTTTCTGGGCACGCCCTGGACGGACAAGGCTGCCACCGCCATTCCGCTGGCGGAGTGGAAGCGGCTGGCCGAGCGCATTACCCAAGTGCCCGAAAACTTCAACGTGCACCCGCTGGCCCGCAAGGTGCTGGACGACCGCGCCGCCATGGGCCGCGGTGACATCCAGGTGGACTGGGGCATGGGCGAGCACATGGCCTTTGCCACGCTGCTGGCAGAAGGCTTCCCCATCCGCATTTCGGGGCAAGACTGTGGCCGCGGCACCTTTGCCCACCGCCACGCCGTGCTGCACGACCAAAAGCGCGAGAAGTTTGACGAAGGCATCTACATTCCGCTGCAAAACATTGAGCCGGACCAGCCCAACTTCACGGTGATCGACTCCATCCTGTCAGAAGAAGCCGTGCTGGGCTTTGAGTACGGCTATGCCTCCAACGCGCCGCGCTCGCTCGTGATTTGGGAGGCGCAGTTTGGCGACTTTGCCAACGGCGCGCAAGTGGTGATCGACCAGTTCATCGCCAGCGGCGAGGTGAAGTGGGGGCGGCAAAACGGCATCACCCTCATGCTGCCGCACGGCTACGAAGGCCAAGGCCCCGAGCACAGCTCGGCGCGGCTGGAGCGCTTCATGCAGCTGGCGGCCGATACCAATATCCAGATCGTGCAGCCCACCACGGCCAGCCAGATCTTCCACGTACTGCGCCGCCAGATGATTCGCGATCTGCGCAAGCCGCTCATCATCATGACGCCCAAGTCCCTGCTGCGCAGCAAGGATGCGACTTCGCCCATCGAGGCGTTTACGCACGGCGGCTTCCAGACCGTTATCCCCGAGCAGAAAGAAAGCGTGATCAAAAACGCCAAGAAAGTGAAGCGCCTGCTGGTGTGCTCCGGCAAGGTGTATTACGACCTGGCCAAAAAACGCGACGAGCTGGGCGCAGACGATACGGCGCTAGTCCGCAT
>CAYUAF010000227.1:0-1472 GCA_964442555.1 uncultured Allobrachymonas sp. | reverse complement strand
GCCGATTGCCGATTGCCGATTGCCGATTGCCGATTGCCGATTGCCGATTGCCGATTGCCGGTTGCCGGTTGTCACCCAGGCTATCGCTCGCGATTCGTGCCGCCCCGCATCCAATACCTATCGGGCAAGCATTGCCTCTCTCATCCATACAAACGACGCGCACGGCTCCCTTTCTCCACACTACGCGGCAGCCATAAAAAAAGCTCCGGCGCAAGCGCGCACGGAGCTTCAAGGAATCAAGTTCGGCCACAGGCCGCACCTGGAGAAAATCAGTTCACTCTTTTATTTCTTCTCGCCGCCAATCGTCACTTCTACCCGGCGATCTGGTTGCAAGCAGTTGATCAGCTCTGTTTTTGACAAGCCGCGACCGCAAGAACTTACCGGATTGGCCGCGCCACGACCCGTTGCATGGATGCGGTCGGACGCAATGCCTTTGCCCACCAGATAGTCGCGTACCGTTTGCGCACGCGCTTGCGACAGGCGCTGGTTGTAAGCGGCGCTGCCCAGACGGTCGGTATAACCCGTGATGGTCACGGTGCTATCTGCCGCATGCTGATTGATTTTTTCAACGAGCTTATCCAGCTCGGCCTCTGCGCCCGGCCGCAAGGTGCTGGAATCAAACGCAAACAGCGCATCAGCCATCAGGTTGAAAGACTTGGGCGCAGCCGCCACAGGCGCAGCACCTTGGCAACCGGCTGGCAGCCAGTGGTAGCTTTGCGCGCGCAGGTTTTTGTCAAACAGCACCTTGAGTTGGCAAGGCTCGGTTTTGCCTCTGGGGCCAAAGTACAGCACATAGTCCCACTCGCGCACGCGGAAGCCCTCGGAAAAATGCGGGCGGCCCAGAATTTGATACAACTGATCGCGCGACAGATCGGGTTGCAGCAACGCCACCACGCTGCGATCTACCACCACGCCTTCACGCCAATCCATCGTGGCCTTGGTCAATTCGGGAAACACCGGCTTATCCGTTTTGCCGTGGTCATCTACCTTTGACAGCGGCGGCACGGAACAAGCCGCCAGCAACACCAGTGCGGCTGCCGATACGGCCAGCCCGGCAACTTTGCGAGCGAAAGATTTTTGCTGTTTCATGGATCTTCCTTTGGAATGAAAATGATTGGGAACCTGCCCGTAACCTCGCGGCTGCTTGCCAGCCCATGCCATTACGCTACATAGACAAGTGTGCCGGCTAGCACGCAGCCGCATAGGCTAAAAAACCTTGCAGTCGTCTGCGGCGGGGCTGCCTAGTCACAACCGCAGGAGCTTTTCCCCCTGCATGCGTTTGTGCCCAACGCAGCCATACGCCCGCCACGGCTACAGCCAAATTACCACTGGTAGCCCGCGCCAATAGTCGCGCCCACATGGCCGTGGCTATTGCTGTTGAGGCTGCCTTTGATAATCCAATGGCCGTTATCGGAAATGGTCGATACACCCACCGCCACAGCCGTGCGGCCCTGGTAAGTCGCGCCACCCAT
>CAYUAF010000226.1:0-1480 GCA_964442555.1 uncultured Allobrachymonas sp. | reverse complement strand
GTGTAAAAATAAGTGGTTTGAGAATCAAACCAATACACGTCCACGGAAGTGGGTCAACTCCACACTGATTCCGCGAGAGTCCCATGAAAGACAAAACAATTTCCACCGCAAAACTGGAGGTCAAGCATCTCCCTCCCGATGACGCTAGTGTTGATGTGTTGATCCAGTTCGCGCACACGTTCGACGGATACGCCCGCTGGGGTTCGTCCGCGAAATGTGCAGAGATTGCGAACGCCCGCGACCACAGCACCATTGACAGACTCAGGACATGTTTGTTTTTTGAGGCTAGGCGTTGGCGGCACTTCGGCGAGACGCCGGACGAAGATGCACTCCGGTACTGGCAATCATTGGTGGCAGGCATCCGTGAACGCATTTTTCGGCTGGACTCTTTCACACCAGAGTGGTTGTCGGATGCCATCAGACAGTTACCGTCTGATGCGCCTGTTTCGCTCAAGACCCAAGGCTACAACCAGTACACCACGCAAAAGGATCACTGGCTGGGCTGGCTGAATCCTGCAGCAGGTACCGGCTCCTACCCCAGACGAACGGGTGCCAATGTGGCCGCCAAAATGGTCTACAACCGGATTGGTGAGCCAAAGATGCTGTGGTGGTTGGCTTCTGCAGCCGGTGTTGATCAAAGCCTTTTAGATGAGGCTCAAGGTAGGGTAGACGCACAGACACCACTGTCCAGCCAGTGCGCTGAATTCCGAAAGCTCGTGCCGTGGCGTACCTTGGCTGAGTCACTGGAGTTGGCGATTCGAAACCAGACGTCCAACGTTGTGGCTCAAGATGATGTGCGGAGATAGGCCATGCAAAAAGGAAAAAAGGGCAGCAGGGTACGGCACGCCACCAAAACCGAGTGGGGTGTTGGTCAACTGCTAGAAGACGCCAACAGCCAGAGCTTTCATGTCTTTTTTGAAGGTGCGGGAGAGAAGTTCTTGACCGCCACCGCCGCAGACAAGCTGATCTGGGTGAACGGTGCGGAAGCGCAGAGCGCACTACTCGATAACTTGTATCTACCAGCCCAAGGCAAATCCCGCCCCATGCGCACCATCGCCGAAGCCAAGGCGAGGTTGTTGGAAATTTATCCGGGCGGCCTTCATGGTCAAAAGATGAAAGACCATGAGCGGGACTACAAGGACCGATTGTCTGCACTGGCTCGTCAGTGGTATTCGCCTGACGGCTTGCAGTCTGCGCTGACCGAGGGTCGCTATGCCGACGTGGTGCAACTGGCCTACCAGTTGGTCAAATGCAGCGACAACAACCTGCCCGCCACCTTTGAGAAGATGGCCTTTGCCGATGCCGTCAAAGACCACTCCAGACCCAAGGCATTCGCAGAAGCCTTTTGCGCATGGGTGTTGCCAGAGGAACCGAGTCAAGAAGCGTTTGACGCCTTTGCCCAAGAGCTGGATCACATGGGGTGCGCCAAATGGCCGCTGCTGACGGCCTACCGGTTTTTGCTGCACCCCGAGGTGGACGT
>CAYUAF010000225.1:0-1517 GCA_964442555.1 uncultured Allobrachymonas sp. | reverse complement strand
TGGGGGGCGGCTCGCCCACTTTTTTGTCGGACGATGAGCTGAAGCAGCTCATGCACATGCTGCAAACCTTTTTTGTGTTCGATCCGCAGGGCGAATATTCCATTGAGGTGGATCCGCGCACCGTAGATGCCCAACGCCTGCACCATTTGAAGCAATTGGGCTTCAACCGCATCAGCTTTGGCATACAAGACTTTGATGCGGCGGTGCAGCAGGCCGTGCACCGCGTGCAACCGGTTGAACAGGTTTTTGCCTTGATGCAGGCCGCGCGCGCGGCAGGCTTTACCTCGATCAATACCGATTTGATTTACGGCCTGCCGCACCAGAATGCGGATTCGTTTACGCGCACGCTGCAACAAGTTTGCGCCTTGCGCCCCGACCGCATCGCCCTGTACGCCTACGCCCATTTGCCCGAGCGGTTCAAGGCACAGCGCCGCATCGACGCGCACCACTTGCCCACCGGCAACGACAAAATCCATCTGCTGGCATTGGCGCTACAACATTTCAGCGAAACAGGCTATGTGTATGTGGGCATGGATCACTTTGCCCTGCCCGATGACGAGTTGGCACAGGCCAAGCGGCAAGGTACTTTGCAAAGAAATTTTCAAGGCTACAGCACCCGGCCCGACTGCGATCTGATCGGTCTGGGCGTATCGGCCATCAGCCGCATTGGCAATTGCTACAGCCAAAATGCCAAAACGCTGGCTGCCTACGGCCAGCTGCTGGCGCAAGGCCAACTGCCCGTAGAGCGCGGCCTGCGGCTGACGCGCGATGACCAGATTCGCCACGCCGTCATCATGGCCATCATGTGCCAAGGCGAGGTGCTGTTTGATGCACTGCAACGCGACTGGCAGATCGACTTTGCCGCCTATTTTGCAAAAGAGATCGAGCAACTGGAGCAACTGCAAACCCAGGGCCTGGTCAGCATGCAGACGGATCGTTTTTGCGTCACCCCCATGGGCTGGTATTTTGTGCGTGCCGTTGCCATGGTGTTTGACCACCATTTGCAAACAAGCCGCGCCAATGCCCATACGCATATTCATGCCCATGCGGCGGGCACAGATGCTGTGCACACCGAGCAGCCCGTGCGCTTTTCCAAAATTCTTTGAAACAGAGACAGGCTCTCAGCGCATAAAAAATGCCGAACGGAATGTTCGGCATATTCGAAAAATATGGTGTCTGTAGCAGAACATGACCGCATCCTGAACGGAAGGGTTCAGGTGGGCGAGGTCAACCTGACGCTGGGTTCATCTAACGCGAGACGATCACACTAGCCAGGCGATGTTCCAAGCCCGTGCTCCATGAGCATTGGTTCAAGGAAATATAAAGCCATGCTCGCTACAGACAGTTGCATTCTACCCGCAAGTGCGCGGTCTCGAAAGCGGAAAACATGTAACAGTACAGCAGGTACAGCTACTACATCGCTCTTATACAACTTTTGACAACAACTTAAAGAATAATCTATTATGGTTCCTCGTCGTTTCGTGTGGAATTTGACAGCGAGAATCCATCGTAGTGGA
>CAYUAF010000224.1:0-1530 GCA_964442555.1 uncultured Allobrachymonas sp. | reverse complement strand
GCCAGCTGCGACGTGGCCGCCGCCATGATGGAGCCGCCCGGCGGCACCGCGCTGGTGGAAGAAAGCCTGTCCGAATCGCTCGACTTCCGCCGCGCCATGCGCAAGGTGGATGACGACTTCGGCAAGGACGAGTGGTGGTTCCAGGTCTGGGGCCCCGGCAAGCTGGCGGAAGAAGGCGTTGGCCGTGCGCAAGACTGGATCTTGAAAGTGGGCGCCACCCGCAGCGCCAACTGGCATGGCTTTGGCAACCTGGCCGTCGGCTTCAATATGCTCGACCCCATCAAGTGCACCATCGTCACCCCAGGACTGAACATGGATGGCCGCTTTGAAAAAAACGGCATTCCCGCCAGCATCGTGACCAAGTATCTGGCCGAGCACGGCGTGGTAGTTGAAAAAACCGGCCTTTACAGCTTCTTCATCATGTTCACCATCGGCATTACCAAAGGCCGCTGGAATACCTTGGTAACGGCCCTGCAACAATTCAAAGACGATCACGACAAAAACCAGCCCATGTGGCGCGTCATGCCCAAGTTCTGCGCCCAGATGGCAGGCCGTGCAGGCGGCGCGCGCTACGAGCGCATGGGCCTTAAAGACATGTGCCAAATGGTGCACCAGATGTACGCTTGCCACGGCATAGCGCGGCTTACTACCGATATGTACCTGAGCGACCTCACCCCCGCCATGCGCCCGGCCGATGCCTACGCGGCCATCGCCCAGCGCAATACCGAGCGCGTGCCTATCGACCAGCTCGAAGGCCGCATCACCACCAGCCTGGTTACGCCTTATCCGCCGGGCATACCGTTGCTCATTCCGGGTGAGGTGTTCAACAAGAAAATCGTGGATTACCTCAAGTTCTCGCGCGCCTTCTCGCAAGAATGCCCGGGCTTTGAAACCGACATCCACGGTCTGGTGGAAGAAGTGGACGACAAGGGCCAAGTCAGCTACTTTGCCGATTGCGTCAAGCAGGCGTAAAAGGTTTGCGACCGCAGACCTGCCGGATTGGAAAGGTGAAAAAGGGGCCGTGCTGGCCCCTTTATTTTTTATTGTTTGCAGATGCCGAAAAACCTTTGCATCAAGAAGGAGTGGCAATTGTCTTGGCAAGACAAGCGGTAAGAACCTATTCACGACTTTTTGATAATCATGGCGATGAATGCCAGATGGATGAACTGCAGGCGAGTGTTGAGCAAGCGCTCGCAGTTCTTCCACAGCCTTCTGTTCTTCTCTAACTGTCCCATCCCGGAAGATCATAAGGGTGCTTATGAAAGAGACGAGGATGGGAGGAGTCTCAGTCTTTCATGGTTTGCATTGGCGTTTTTTGAGTGCTGACTGTGGCAATTGATGGTTGTACAAAACCACATACCGCATCAATGTCTGAGCCATGTCCTTGGCGCTGTTGAAACGGTTGGTTTTGAGAACATCCGCGATGCGCCCATTGAAACGCTCCGGCACTCCATTGGTTTTGGGCTTTCTGGGCTTAGAGCGCGTTATGAACTTTATAGCATTTGCGGTAGATTGCGGCGATGGCAAGAC
>CAYUAF010000223.1:0-1547 GCA_964442555.1 uncultured Allobrachymonas sp. | reverse complement strand
GAAAAGTTCGACCATCTGCCGCCCGCGCGGGTAGAAGGCGCCAGCGCCTTCGTGTCGATCATGGAAGGGTGCTCCAAATATTGCAGCTACTG
This sequence comes from uncultured Allobrachymonas sp., assembly GCA_964442555.1. Lineage (GTDB taxonomy): Bacteria > Pseudomonadota > Gammaproteobacteria > Burkholderiales > Burkholderiaceae_C > Brachymonas. The sequence continues at coordinate 1,455 of CAYUAF010000223.1, read as the reverse complement.
CGTGGTGCCGTATACGCGTGGCGAAGAATTCAGCCGTCCGTTTGAAGATGTGCTGACCGAAGTGGCCGGCCTGGCCGACCAAGGCGTGAAAGAAATCACCCTGCTGGGCCAAAACGTCAATGCCTATCGCGGCGCTTTGGGCGACACGAACGATATTGCCGACTTTGCCATGTTGATTGAATACGTGGCCGAAATCCCGGGCATCGAGCGCATCCGCTACACCACCAGCCACCCCAACGAATTCACGCAGCGCCTGATTGATGTGTACGCCAAGGTGCCCAAACTGGTGAGCCATTTGCACCTGCCCGTGCAGCACGGGTCTGACCGCATCTTGATGGCCATGAAGCGCGGCTACACCGCCATGGAATACAAAAGCATCATCCGCAAGCTGCGCGCCGTGCGACCCCAAATCAGCTTGAGCAGCGACTTCATCGTGGGCTTTCCGGGCGAAACGGACGAAGACTTTGCCAAGATGATGAAGCTGATTGACGATGTGGGCTACGACGCCTCATTCAGCTTCATCTTCAGCCCGCGCCCCGGCACGCCTGCGGCCAACCTGCATGACGATACGCCGCACGAAGTCAAACTCAAGCGCCTGCAACATCTGCAAGACGTGCTGGATGAAAACGTGCGCCGCATCAGCGCATCGCGCATGGGCACGGTGCAGCGCATTCTGGTAGAAGGCCCTTCGCGCAAAAATCCAGCCGAGCTGATGGGTCGTACCGAATGCAACCGCATCGTCAATTTCAACGGCGGCCCCAACAGCCAGCGCCTCATCGGGCAGATGATCGACGTCACCATCACCGAAGCCTTGCCGCATTCTTTGCGGGGCGAAGTGCTGCTGGCCGAATAAGCGCGGGTTTCGCGGGTTTGCAGGCCTAAACGGGCTGCCGGCCCCGTCACAAAGGATGAAGCACTATGCGAGCCGTGTGGGATGCCGTCGGGTTTCTGGCGACTGCGGCGCTAGCGGTGTGTTTTTTTGCTGTGTAATCAATAGCCTGCGCACGGGGCAAGCGCGCCCTGCGTTCAGAAAGCAAGCCTATACGCGCCGCAAGCATCCGCGCGCTTTTGCCCTCACCTTGCTAATCTGGCTGGCATGGGTCTTGCTCTGCCTGTACCCCGCCTTTGTGCGGGCGCAAGCTGTGATGCGGGCGTTTTTCAGCAGATAGCGGGGCGAGCGGTCAGGCAAGCGCCGGCAGGGCAAACGGTTTGCCTGACCGTTGCATATGCATGGGTGTTGTATTGGTAGGATATAAGGAAAATCATCGTGGTAAATATCAGGCGCGCGCAAGAAAAAGACATCAATAAAATCGTTGATTTGTTGTATCAGGTGCATCAAGTGCATGCGAATGGGCGACCGGATATTTTCAAAGCCGGTGCCAGAAAATACACCACGCCAGAATTGCTGGAGCTGTTACAAAACGAGCAAAAGCCCATATTCGTTGCCGTCAATGC
>CAYUAF010000222.1:0-1553 GCA_964442555.1 uncultured Allobrachymonas sp. | reverse complement strand
TTTGTTGTGATTGTTCTGGTCATCATGGTGTTTCGCACCTCGGCCAATCTGGCCGGTGCCTACGGCATTGCGGTGACAACCAATATGGTGATTACGACCGTTATGCTGTATTTTGTGATGCGCTACGTCTGGAAATGGCCGCCGGCGCTGGGGCTGGCGGTCACGGCCTTTTTCATGGTCATTGACTGTTTCTTCTGGTTTTCCAACATCCTGAAAATTCAAGAGGGCGGCTGGTTCACCATTCTGGTGGCGGGCGTCATCTTTTTGCTGATGCTGACGTGGTACCAAGGGCGGCAGCAAATGGCCCTCAAACGCGGGGGCAGCAACAGCTTGCAGCTGGCCGAGTTTTTGGAGGTGATTTTTGCCTCATCCCCGCAGCGGGTGGAAGGCACCGCCGTTTTCTTGCGTGCGCCCGATGTTTCCGTACCCAATGCGCTGTTGCACAACCTCAAGCACAACAAAGTCTTGCACCGGCAAAACCTGTTTGTGGCGGTTTGCTACCACGAAGTGCCTTGGATTCAACAGAAAGAACGCTTGCAGGTGCAGGCGCTGGGCAACGATTGCTGGCAGGTGGACGTGCACTACGGCTTCATGGACAAGGTGAATTTGCCGCACGCCTTGCGGCCATTAGCGGCGCAAGGCTGCTGCCTGGACGCCATGCAGGTGAGCTACTTCCTGTCGCGCGATACGGTGATTGTGCCCGCCGGGGCGCGGCAGGGCATGGCGCGCTGGCGCAAAAAGCTGTTTGCGCAAATGCACCACGCCGCCAGCAGTGTGGCAACGTATATGGGCTTGCCAAGCAACGCGGTGGTAGAGCTGGGCGGCAACGTCGAGATTTGAACGCGAGGGGTGAATCTGTCTGCTGGCAAGTTTGCGCCCACTTACTGTTTGCAGCGCGATTCGCTAGCCGCAGGCATGCCTTGGTACTGGCAGGTAAACCGCCCCATTCATCGATTTGATTGATTGGTTGTGTGAACCATGGGCTTGCGGGCGCATGCACCTTTGGGCCTGACCGCGCACTTGATGGCAGCGGGCAAATACGGCAAATACAGCAGATGCCGTAGAGGCCGCAGATACTGCGGCTGCAATCAGATATGCCCGATGTGCGTGCTGGCTGGGGGTGATCAGCCAAGCGGTTCAGCCAGAGCCTGCAAGTGCCAAGTAAAACTAGGGGCATCAAAAAACAGGGCGTGCGTGTGCGCAAGGCCGGTGTGGCTTAATGCAGACTCTCGCGGGCGGAGCAGGGGGCGTGAAGCGGGCGCACAAAACCGCATCCAGTCATGCGCAAAAGCATGCTTAAAAACACATGTCACAAAGCGCATGCCCACAAGCCAAGCGGGGCGGGCGCTTGACCCCCATGCGGCTTCAGTATTGGCGCGGCTTGCGGGCGTGGTAGGAGGCGTGGTGCTGGAGTGTTTTTTCATAACAGGGCAGCAAACGCCAGCCAAGATGTGCCAAGGCTAGGGCGCGTTCCCTTCGGGTTGGGATCAAAAAAGCTATTCGCCCTTGTTGCCTGCCTTGCCAAGAGATGGCAGCTGATAGCACTTGGGCTG
>CAYUAF010000221.1:0-1555 GCA_964442555.1 uncultured Allobrachymonas sp. | reverse complement strand
TCGCCACCTTCGGCACCATGGCCGCGCGCGCCGCCATCCGCGACGTGGGCCGCGTCATGGACATGAGCTACACCTTTTGCGACGGCATCAGCAAGCTCATTCCCAACAAGCCGGGCAAGCCCGTTACCCTGCAATACCCGCCCGCCAACCTGTCGGAAAGCGACAAGGAAAAATACGCCATTGCCGCAGAGCCGTTGCTGCGCGAGCGCATTGAGCGCGAAGAAGAAGTCAAGACCCTGGTCGAAATGGCGCAAAAACTCGAAGGGCTTACGCGCAACATCGGCATGCACGCAGGCGGCGTGTTGATTGCCCCGGGCAAACTCACCGACTTTTGCCCGCTGTACCAGCAGCCCGGCAGCGACTCGGCCGTCAGCCAGTACGACAAAGACGATGTGGAAGCCGTGGGCCTGGTCAAATTCGACTTTCTGGGACTGGCCACACTCACCATTCTGGAAATTGCGCGCCAGCTCATCGTACAGCGCCACCCGGGGCAAGAAGATTTTGCTTTCGAGCGCATTGCGCTGGACGACAAGGCCACCTACAAACTCTTTCAAGAAGGCCGCACCGAAGCCGTCTTCCAGTTTGAAAGCCGGGGCATGCAAGGCATGCTGCGCGACGCGCGGCCCACGCGGCTGGAAGACCTGATTGCCCTGAACGCCCTGTACCGCCCCGGCCCCATGGACCTGATCCCCAGCTTCGTGGCGCGCAAGCACGGCAAAGAAGAGGTGGAATACCCCCACCCGCTGGTAGAAGGCATTTTGAGCGAAACCTACGGCATCATGGTCTACCAAGAGCAGGTGATGCAAACCGCGCAGATTCTGGGCGGCTACAGCCTGGGCGGCGCCGACTTGCTGCGCCGCGCCATGGGCAAGAAAAAGCCCGAAGAAATGGCGCAGCACCGCCTGATCTTTCGCGAAGGCGCAGCCAAAAACGGCATCAGCGAAGCCAAGGCCGACGAGGTATTCGACCTCATGGAAAAGTTCGCGGGCTACGGCTTCAACAAAAGTCACGCCGCCGCCTACTCGCTGCTGGCGTACCACACCGCTTGGCTCAAGGTGCACTACACCGCCGAATTCTTCTGCGCCAACATGACGGTGGAGATGGACAACACCGACAAGCTCAAAGTGCTGTACCAAGACGCCCGCAACATGGGTCTGGAATTTGAACCACCCGATGTCAACCGCAGCGGCTACCGCTTCGAGCCGGTAAGCGACACCGTCATCCGCTACGGCCTGGGCGCCATCAAAGGCACGGGCGAAGGCGCCATTGCTGCCATCGTGGCAACCCGCGAAGCGGGCGGCCCCTACACCAGCCTGTTTGATTTTTGCGCGCGCGTGGACCGCAGCCGCCTGAACAAACGCACGGTCGAAGCCTTGATCAAAGCCGGCGCTTTTGACAGCCTGCACCTCAACCGCGCCGCCCTGCTCGCCAGCATCGACCTGGCTTTTGACTACGCGCTGGCGCAAGAAGCCAACGCCAACCAGGGCGGCCTGTTTGACCTGATGGACGACGGCCACGGCAGCAGCACGCAAGAGCCGGAACTGGTAGCCGTTAC
>CAYUAF010000220.1:0-1556 GCA_964442555.1 uncultured Allobrachymonas sp. | reverse complement strand
AAGCGCCGGACGTGCAAGAGCAGCGAGTCGATTCGCGGACGCTGCGAGCGCTGACAGCAGCCAAAGCGAGCGCAAAAAGGCTGGAGCAATGCCCCGCCGGGCGATGGCACGCAGCAGCCAGCGGATGTTGAAGCCGGCTGCGCACAACACCGCATGCAGCGCGTCACCCTCAGCGCCCTTGAGCCAGCAGCGCTTCATGCCGTGATCGTGCTTGGCATGCCCGATGGCCGGCTCGACCGCCTGACGCCGCTTCAGCCAGCGCCGCTGGCTGCGCGTGAGCGAGCGGCTCTTGCCGCGATGGATCAATGTCACCCCGCCAATGTCGGCATCCGCCCCCCGGTAGCCCAGGTCGACGATGGCCGTGTGCGGCTTGACGCCCAGGTCCTGCAGCAAGACGGTGGTCTGCTCCAGTTGCTCGGCCAGCGTGTGGCCGTCGTAGGGGTTGCCCGGCAGGCTGCGCGCACCGACCATCAAGCCCTGTTTGGCCGTGACGGCCACGCTGACCTTCACGCCGAACTCGTAGGGCTGGCGGGCCTTGCCCTTGCCGATGCACTCGACCTCCGGCGCATGCAGCGCGTACAGCTTGTGCTTGTCCTTGGGGCGCTGCGAGCGGATGCGCTCGGCGCGATCCAGCCATGGCTGCAGGCGATCACGCACGTCTTGCGGTGCTGCCAGCAGGCGGCGTTGCACGTCGCGCAGCACGCGCCCGAGCACGGTGCGCTGGCGCTTGAGCACCCGGCGCAGCCGCTGGAACTGCTTGGCGTGCGCATAGCCGCCGGCACGCCGGCGCAGGCTGCGGCCCTCGCGCTCGAAGGTCTGCTTCAGCCGCAGCCCGGCACGCTGCGCCAGTTGCACCACCTTGGCCCGCGCCACTTCCAGCAGCCGGCTGTCGGTGGGATAGGCCACTGCCTTCTCCTGCACCGTGGTGTCCACGATCACACGCTGCAGTTCGCTCTTGCGCACCGCCTGCATCTGCACGGCCGCCTCGATCGTCTTGGCCAGCAACTCCTCCACGCCGGCCTCGCCCAGCACCCGCCTGAAGCGCCCGATCTGCGTGGCATCGCACGGCAGGCGCGGCTCGTAGTACTCCTGCCCGCTGAAGAACTGCCACACCACGTTCTCGGCCCAGCGCTCGACCACGGCCTCGTCGCTCAGGCCATAGGCATGCTTCAGGTACAGCAGCGACACCATCAAGCGGATCGCCAGGCGCGGGCGGCCTGCCGCGCTCACGCCTGCGCCGACCACCTGCACCGTGGGACCGAACAGGTCTGCACCTTCGATGCTGCGCCCGCGCCGGTCCTTGCGCGCCAGCAGCGGCGCCACGCTCGCTTCGATCTGCTGCCACGGCATGCGTGTGGCCAGCACCGCCAGCGGGTGGCGCAGGTCGATCATCTGGTCCAGTCGGGCGCGGAAAAAGTCCGGCGTGCTCATCGAAATCCCTCTCCAAACTCCCAGAAATTCGCATCGAGCCGATTCATCTTCGGGAGTTCCAACCCCGCAACATCACCTCACCAACTCAGTGTCCATGCGGCTTCAGGGCGTTTTGCAGGGCCGAC
>CAYUAF010000219.1:0-1592 GCA_964442555.1 uncultured Allobrachymonas sp. | reverse complement strand
CACCGGCGAATTCGTGGTCATGCTGGGGCCTTCGGGCAGTGGCAAATCCACCCTGCTGAATATTCTGGGCGGGCTGGATGTGCCCAGCGGCGGGCGCATGTGGTACTACGGCGAAGACTTAACGCACGCCGGCGATGCCCGCCTGACCCAGTTTCGCCGCCAGCACGTGGGCTTTGTGTTTCAGTTCTACAACCTCATTCCCAGCCTCACGGCGCGCGAGAACGTCGCCATCGTTACCGACATTGCGCCCGACCCGCTGCCGCCCGAAGAAGCGCTGGCGCTGGTGGGGCTGGACAAGCGGCTGGATCACTTTCCCTCGCAACTTTCCGGCGGCGAGCAGCAGCGCGTCGCCATTGCGCGCGCCATTGCCAAGCGCCCCGTGATTTTGCTGTGCGACGAGCCGACCGGCGCGCTGGATTCGGCCACCGGCGTGCGCGTGCTGGAGGCGCTGGAGCGCGTCAATGCCGAAATGGGCACCACCGTCATCATCATCACCCACAACGCCGACATTGCCCGCATGGCTCGGCGCGTGCTGTGGATGCAAGACGGCCAGATCGTGCGCGAAGCGATCAATGCGCAGCGCGTGTCTTCCCGAGAGCTGCAATGGTGATGCGGCCATGCTGATACGCGACAGAAGCAGCCACCACCAAAGCAGCCGTAACGGCCCTTTGCAGAACGCGAAGGGGCGGCCATGAAAGCCCTGCACCGCAAGGCGCTGCGCGACCTGTGGCTGATGCGCGGGCAGGCGCTGGCGATTGCGCTGATCATTGCGGCAGGCATTGCCATGCTGGTGATGTCGCAGGCCACGCTGGATTCTTTGCACGGCACGTCTGCGCAGCTATACCGCGACTACCGCCTCTCGGACGTGTGGCTCACCCTCAAACGCGCGCCGCAAAGCGCCGCTGCGCGGTTGCGCGAAATTCCCGGCATCAGCGAGATAGAAACGCGCGTGGTCTCCAGCGGCAAGATGGATGTGCCGGGTTTTGACGAGCCGGTATCGGCGCTGGTGCTGTCGCTGCCGCCCGGCGGCCAGCCCCTGCAAAACCGCATTTACCTGCGCACGGGCCAGATGCCTGCGCCCGATGCCGTCAGCAGCATTCTGGTCAGCGATGCCTTTGCCCAAGCGCACAAGCTGGCGCCGGGCCGGCAACTGCGCATCACCATGAACGGGCGCGCGCAGCTGTTCACGATTGCGGGCATTGCCACGTCGCCCGAATATCTGAACCAGGTCAATCCCAACGCCGGCTTTCCGGATTACAAGCGCTTTGCCATTGTGTGGATGCCGCAGCGGGCGCTGGCCGCCGCCATGAATATGGATGGCGCGTTCAACCAGGTCACGGCCAAGCTGGCCCCGCAAGCCAACGAGCGCGAGGTGATTGATGCGCTCGACCGCGCGCTGGCGCGCTACGGCGGCCAGGGCGCCATCGGGCGCATGAACCAGTCTTCCTACCGCTTCTTGCACGAAGAAATGCGCGCCCTGGGCACCATGGCGCGCATGTTCCCCGCCATCTTTCTGGGCGTGGCGGCTTTTTTGCTCAATGTGGTGTTCAAGCGGCTGATCAGCACGCAGCGCGATCAGGTAGCCATTCTCA
>CAYUAF010000218.1:0-1613 GCA_964442555.1 uncultured Allobrachymonas sp. | reverse complement strand
TGTTCGTATTGGCGGGTCTGATAGATGCGGCCTTCCTGATTGGTGTGGCTATTGCTCTGCTGTTTGCGTTTGCCAGCCCCTTCCAGGTTTAAGAAAACTGGTTTCGTCAACAGTTAGGTGAAGGAATTCCCAGATGAGTATCAATGCAACTCTAGTTTTCCAGATGCTGGTGTTTTTTGTGCTGTGCGCTTTTACAGTCAAAGTGGTATGGCCTCCCATCGTCAAAGCGCTGGATGATCGTGCCAAAAAAGTGGCTGACAGTTTGGCTGCCGCCGATAAGGCCAAGGCTGAAGTGCAAGACATGAATGCCAAGGTTGAAGAGCAATTGGCGGCAATGCGCAGCGAAGCAGCTACACAGCGTGCTGATGCTGAGCGTCGTGCGCAAGAAATCGTTGAAGAGGCAAAAGCCAAAGCCAACGAAGAAGCAGCTCGCATTATCGCTTCAGCCAAGGCAGAAGCGCAGCAAGAAGCGATCAAAGTGCGCGACTCTTTGCGTGCAGAGGTTTCTGCACTGGCAGTTAAAGGTGCTGAGCAAATTCTGCGTAAAGAAGTTAACGCCAGTGTGCATGCTGATTTGCTTGAGCGCCTGAAGGCCGAGCTGTGATCGAAAGGGGCAATACCATGGCGCAAATGTCCCTAGAAAATCTGCTGCGTGCAGTTGCGGAAGGTGGTGTGGATGGCGCGCGTGCTGAAGCTGTGCGCCAGCTGCAAGGTGTTGTGGAAAAGCCAGCTGCCGGTTCGGCGCAGCAGGCTGTAATTTACAGTGCTTTCCCTTTGGCTGATGCGCAAATCCAGGGTCTGAAAGACAAGCTGGAAACCCGCTTCCAATCGAAGCTGGAGTTCCGTGTTGTGGAAGATCCTTCGCTTATCGGTGGTATTCGTGTCGTAGTAGGCGATAACGTGCTGGACGGTTCAGTCAAAGGCAGTATCGAAAAAATGAAACAAGCGCTGGCTGTATAAGCGGCGGCTGGTAAGACTCAAGGAAAGAAGGAAAGCGTCATGCTGCTTAATTCTGCAGACATTTCTGAACAAATCAAAAGCCGCATCCAGGGCATTGTCGAAACGGTTGATGTACGCAACCAAGGTACGGTATTGACCGTAACAGACGGCATTTGCCGTATTGAAGGTCTGTCAGGTGCCATGCAAGGTGAAATGCTGGAGTTTCCTCCGGCAGCTGATGGCACGACGACCTATGGTCTCGCTTTGAACTTGGAGCGAGATGTTGTGGGCGCGGTTATTCTGGGTAGCTATGAGCACATTTCGGAAGGCGACCGCGTGAAATGCACGGGCCGTATTTTGGAAGTGCCCGTCGGTCCGGAATTGATTGGTCGCGTGGTCAATGCTTTGGGTCAGCCAATTGATGGCAAAGGCCCGGTAAATGCCAAAATGACCGATGTGATCGAAAAAGTGGCTCCTGGCGTAATTGCGCGTCAATCGGTATCCCAGCCTATGCAGACAGGCTTGAAATCGATTGACTCGATGGTGCCTATTGGTCGTGGTCAGCGGGAGTTGATCATTGGTGACCGCCAGACAGGTAAAACTGCCGTTGCCATCGATACGATCATCAATCAAAAAGGCCAGAACATGGTCTGTATCTACGTGGCTATTGGTCA
>CAYUAF010000217.1:0-1614 GCA_964442555.1 uncultured Allobrachymonas sp. | reverse complement strand
GGCTTGCGTTTGGCTGCGCCGGGCGAATTTACCCAGCGCGCTTTTTTGAACGGCAAACTCGATTTGGCGCAGGCAGAAGCTGTGGCCGACCTGATTGATGCCAGCACCGAGGCAGCCGCCCGCAGCGCCAGTCGCAGCTTGAGCGGCGTGTTTAGCCAGGAAATTGCGGCACTGCGCGATGCCGTGGTGCACCTGCGCATGCTGGTGGAAGCCACGCTGGATTTTCCCGAAGAAGAAATCGACTTTTTGCAGGCGGCAGACGCCGCCGGGCAGTTGCAGCGCATTGCTGATCGCTTGCAGCGCATTCAACAGCAGGCGGGGCAAGGCGCTTTGCTGCGCGACGGCATACAGGTCGTGATAGCCGGGCAGCCTAATGCCGGCAAAAGCTCGCTACTCAATGCCTTGGCGGGTGCGGAGCTGGCCATTGTGACCCCCATTGCCGGCACCACGCGCGACAAGGTGAGCGAAACCATCCAGATCGAAGGCGTGCCTTTGCATGTGGTGGATACGGCGGGCCTGCGCGACCCCCAAGCCACGGGCGTAGATGCGGTGGAGCAGATCGGCATCAGCCGCGCCTGGCAGGCCATTGCCCAGGCAGACGCCGTGCTGTTTGTGCACGACCTGACCCGCTGGCAGCTGCCGGACTACCGCGCAGCCGATGCGCGCATAGCCCGGCAGTTGGCCGAGCAATTGCCCGCCCGCGTGTCAGTGCTGCACGTGGGCAACAAAAGCGATATCAGCGAGATGGCGCCGCCCTGTTCAGAAGAAGGCGCGGCAGAAGGCGCTACGCAAGATTGGTTGCTGCTTTCCGCGCAGACCGGGCAGGGGCTGGACGCTTTGCGTCAGCGGCTGTTGCACATCGTGGGCTGGCAAGGGCGACCGGAGGGCACATTCATCGCCCGCCAGCGCCATGTGCAGGCGCTGCAACAGGTGGCCGCGCATATTGGGCAGGCGCAGCAGCATATGCAGCAGCCCGGCATGTTGCTGGATGTGTTGGCCGAGGAGTTGCGGCTGGCGCAGAATGCGCTCAACAGCATCACGGGCGAATTCACGTCAGACGATTTGCTGGGCGAAATTTTTGGCCGGTTTTGTATCGGGAAATAAGGCGTAACCGTAGGTTTCCGCCACTCTTGGTTGGGTGCTTGGGCCGCCTTACGCGTAATGGATTTGTCTGCCTTACTCAATAGTTTCGCTAAGGTGCTATCCCTTGGCAAGGCTGGCAATAAGGGCGAGGAGCTTTTTTGCTCACAACCCGCAGGGAACATGCCCACAAAGCCGCCACTCATTGTTGCGCTCCTCGCGCAGACTTGGCTTGTCGCAACCGATGCAATATTTCGTTTTGAGTGTCTGGGGCCATCATGGCTGTTTGTCTTATTACCTAGTGGTTCCGAGCAGGGTGTTCAAAAAGGCCGCGTCAAATATTGGTTCAAGCAATGATCTGAAAGTGGAAGATTATCGAACCTCGATGCATTCGCCATTTGCCGCGACAAATGCTGCGCGCACGGGCGTGTTGGGGTGCAGGGTTTGCAGAATCTGGCGGTATTGCTGCAACTGCTGCATCAGGGCTTGCTGGCGCTCGGGGTGCAGGGCGGATTTGTAGTCCAGCACCCACCA
>CAYUAF010000216.1:0-1632 GCA_964442555.1 uncultured Allobrachymonas sp. | reverse complement strand
ATCTGCTCCGCCCCTATTGATTCATTCGCTGCATGGCAGGCGATTGCAACCATGCAGCGCTGAAGCACTCGCAGAAGAGTTATTCCACCCTGAGTTTTTGCGGAGTGCGGCTGATTTTTTTCGGCAGTGTCAGCAGCAATACACCGTTTTCATACTTGGCTTTGGCTGCGGCTTCGTCAATATCCACGGGGAGCTGAAAGCTGCGCGAAACCGCGCCGTAGTAACGTTCGCTGCGCAGTACACGGTCGCCTTCGGTTTGTTTGTCTTGCTGCTTGATTTCAGCGTGCAACGTAACCGTGTTGCCATCAACGGATACTTGAATATCCTCTTTGCTGACGCCAGGAATTTCAGCATGCACGGCGAATTCCTTGTCGTTTTCCGTCACATCAATGCGAATTTGCGAGGCTGCAGGCAGCGGGTCGCCATGCAGGGGCTTGATAAAAAAGCCGGGCGCTACGTCCTTGAAAAGTTCATCAAACAAATTGCCGCGTGTCATCAAAGATGTCATGATTTCCTCCTGAAAAAACACTGCACGTTGATGTAACGATGCATGCCATTTATATTCGGGTAAGCCGATGTTTTTCAAGGGCTGTGCGCAAATCGTGTGTAGAAATTAAATATGCCCCACGGGCAACACACAGGTTGGCTGATGCTGTTTACTGAGCTGGTTCCGTCGGATTCTTTTTGTGGCGGGCTTGCAGTTTTTCTTGTTGCTGCATCATCTTCAGGTGCAAATCGTTGATGGCAGGCAAATGCGAGATAAACAATCGGCTGTCAGGGCCTAGCATTCCCCTCAAACGCTGAACAAATGGGTTGGCGGCAGGCAGCACGTGTTGCACAAGGCTTTCGCCAATCTGCGTAGCGTTGATATCCTGCGGGTGCCATTGGCCTGTGCTGGCGGCCACGGGAGCCGCTTCGGCTACTTTCCATTCAAACAGAGCGCCGCCATCCAATTGCACGTTGCTGATCTCGGCAGGCAAAATCATGGAAGCCAGCAACTGGCCTTGGTGCAAAACATACAAACGTTGTTGCGAGAGGCTGGCGAGCAGGCTCAAGGGCAATGCCTGGCTGGGGGCGTTTTCTGGCATGGGGTTCCAATACTCGGCTTGCTCAATGGCCGCTGGTGTCAGCAGGGCTTGGCCATCGGGCGTAATGGGCGCCAGCATGGTCATGGGAGATGTTTCTTCGGGCAAGGCGGTATTGGTAATCCACACCGTATCGCCGCGTACCACTGCACCAAAGAATTTGGGTGCAAACTGCGACGGTAAGCGAATGCAGCCATGCGAGGCCGGGTAGCCGGGCAAAGGGCCGGCGTGAAAAGCCACGCCCGACCATGTCAGGCGCACCATCCATGGCATGGGCGCGTTGTTGTAAGTGCTGGAGCGGTGAAAACGCCGCTTTTCCAAAATAGAAAACAAGCCGGATGGGGTGCCATAACCCGGCTTGCCGGAGCTGGAGCTGGAAAAACCAATCGCTATGCCGTTGCGAAACACTTGCACCATTTGCGTATGCAAATTGACGACGGCAACAACAGGGCCATTGGGAGCTGCTTGCGGAATCCAGTAAAACTGGCCTGGCTGCAAGGGGTAGCGCCGTTTTTTGGAAGACGTACGCTGGGTAGAACGTGATTGC
>CAYUAF010000215.1:0-1637 GCA_964442555.1 uncultured Allobrachymonas sp. | reverse complement strand
CTTTTCTGTCATGCAACACAGGCCGTTAATTTCCACACGGCGCATGCTGGTATCTGGGCAAGACACCGTACAATTATTTTCACTTTTTGCCGCGCCCTTGTTGCGGTCTGGCCGTGCTGGCACCCAGGCCCCGCCGTGCAAGAAGCCGTGCCACGCCAGCAGCGCTGTGCCACCTGCGGCGTGGAAATATGCAGTGGCCTTACTCTGTTTCGGGCAACGCGCCCAGACTAGCTGCTGTTTTTTGTTTTTCCCCTGTCAGCGAGCCTCACCACCATGTCAACTACCACCCTGAACCAGTTTCTGGAAGCCGTGCAACGGCGCGACCCCCACCAAAGCGAATACCTGCAAGCCGTGCGTGAAGTGCTGGAAAGCCTCTGGCCTTTTATCGAGCGCAACCCGCGCTACGCAAGCAACGCCCTGCTGGAGCGCCTGATCGAGCCGGATCGCGTGATTCAATTCCGCGTATCGTGGGTAGACGACAAAGGCCAGGTGCAGGTTAATCGCGCTTTTCGCGTGCAGCACAACAACGCCATCGGCCCCTACAAGGGCGGCATGCGCTTTCACCCATCGGTCAATCTGTCGATTCTGAAATTTCTGGCTTTTGAGCAAACCTTCAAAAACGCCCTGACGACCCTGCCCATGGGCGGCGGCAAGGGCGGCACCGACTTTGACCCCAAAGGCAAGAGCGAAGGCGAAGTCATGCGCTTTTGCCACGCCCTCATGACCGAGCTGTACCGCTATCTGGGTGCCGATACGGATGTGCCCGCCGGCGACATCGGCGTGGGCGCGCGCGAAGTGGGCTTTATGGCCGGCATGATGAAAAAACTCACCCGCAGCGCAGATTGCGTGTTTACCGGCCGCGGCCTGAGCTGGGGCGGCAGCCTGATTCGCCCCGAAGCCACGGGCTACGGCACGGTGTACTTTGCGCGCGAAATGTTGCAGCGCAACGGCCAGTCGCTGGAAGGCAAGACGGTGGCCGTATCCGGCTCGGGCAACGTGTCGCAATACGCGATTGAAAAAGCCATGCAGTGCGGCGCCAAGGTCATTACCGCGTCCGACTCCAACGGCACCGTGATAGATCCCGCCGGCTTTACGCCCGAAAAACTTGCCGCGCTGATGCACATCAAAAACGTGCGCCGCGGCCGCATCAGCGAATACGCCGAGCAGTTCAAACTGCAATACGAAGCCAACAAAACGCCTTGGCATGTGCCAGTGGACATTGCCCTGCCCTGCGCCACGCAAAACGAACTCAACGGCGACGATGCCCGCACGCTGGTGCAAAACGGCGTGCAGTGCGTGGCCGAAGGCGCCAATATGCCCAGCACGCTGGAGGCCGTGCACACCTTCATCCAATCAGGCAAAGTGCTCTACGCGCCCGGCAAGGCCAGCAACGCCGGCGGCGTGGCCGTATCCGGCCTGGAGATGGCGCAAAGCGCCCAGCGCCTGTATTGGAGCAGCGAGCAGGTAGATGCCAAGCTGCTGACCATCATGCAAGACATTCACGCCAACTGCGTGCGCCACGGCAGCGAAGATGGCAAAGGCCCGGTCAATTACGTCAATGGCGCCAATATTGCGGGCTTTGTCAAAGTGGCAGAAGCCATGCTGCAACAAGGCGTGTGCTGATCATGCCTGCCCGC
>CAYUAF010000214.1:0-1639 GCA_964442555.1 uncultured Allobrachymonas sp. | reverse complement strand
AAGCGCCTTCGCCTTTCATCAGCGAAGCCACCCGCAAAGCCATGGGCGAGCAGGCCGTGGCGTTGGCCAAAGCCGTGAATTACCAGAACGCGGGCACGGTGGAGTTTGTGGTTGGCAAAAACCAGGACTTCTACTTTCTGGAGATGAACACCCGCTTGCAGGTAGAGCACCCCGTTACCGAATGCATTACCGGGCTGGATTTGGTAGAGCTGCAACTGCGCGTAGCCGCTGGCGAAAAGCTGCCGCTTACGCAAGAGCAGGTGCAGCGCAACGGCTGGGCGTTCGAGTGCCGCATCAACGCCGAAGACCCCTTCCGCAACTTCTTGCCGTCCACAGGGCGGCTGGTGCGCTTCAGCCCGCCAGAAGCCACCATGTGGCAGGGCAACACGCAAGACCTGTACGGCGTACGCATTGACACGGGCGTGCAGGACGGCGGCGAAATCTCCATGTTCTACGACCCGATGATTGCCAAGCTGATCGTGCACGGCAAAGATCGTGCAGACGCCATTGCCAAAACCCGCGAGGCGCTCAACGGCTTCATCGTGCGCGGCGTGCAAAGCAATATTCCTTTTCATGCGGCGTTGCTGGCGCATCCCAAATTCGTCAGCGGCGACTTCAGCACAGGCTTTATTGCCGAGCACTACGCCCAAGGCTTCCGCGCAGAAGACGTGCCGCACGATGACCCCTACTTCTTGCAGGCGCTGGCTGCGCGACTGCACATGTGGTACCGCAACCGGGCGCAAGGCCTGCAAGGCCAATTCTGGGAAGGGTATAAGCGCCTGCCCGCACGCAAATTCACGGTGTGCGCACTGGGCAAAGAAGGGCAAAACACCTATACCGACGTCAGCCTGGGCGAAGTCGAGCTGGGCAAACCCACGGTCGTGACCGTGCATGCGCCGGATGGCGACCGCAGCTATGCTTTGCTTGTGGAGCACATGCTGGGCGAGGCCCGCGTGAGCGGCTTTGTGGACGGCAAGCCGTTTACGGTACAAATGGAACGCGGCGTGGGCAAAAACCCGCTGGTTACCCGCGTCATCCACAACGGCACGCAGCTGGAAGCCATCGTCATGAGCCCTCGCACGGCCGAGCTGCACAAACTCATGCCTTACAAAGCGCCGCCAGACATGAGCAAGTTCGTGCTCTCGCCCATGCCCGGCCTGCTGGTGCATGTGGCCGTAGAGCCAGGCCAGAAAGTGCAGGCAGGCGAGCGCGTCGTCGTGATCGAAGCCATGAAGATGGAAAACGCCATCTTCGCTACACGCGATGCGGTGGTGGCTAAAGTGCTGGCCAAACCGGGGGAAAGCCTGTCAGTCGATCAGGCCATTGTCGAATTTGAATAAACGGCAAACGCCCCGACGCATCAAAAAAAGCCGGCTTATCAAGCCGGCTTTTTTGTGTCTTGAGGGAGAAGAACGGGTGTGCCAAACAGCTTGTCGTCCTGAGGGTGTGGGTGCCGTGGTCGAGCGCCAGGGGCTATGCGACTATCAGCAAGGACGCGCCGTTACGAGCAAGCAGCAAACAGCAAACAGCGTTCGGGTAAAAGGCAAGAGCTGGGTGTAGATGCCGTAATCTCTTTACCAGCCCACCAGCCCACCAGCCCACCAGCCCACCAGCCCACCAGCCCACCAGCCCACCAGCC
>CAYUAF010000213.1:0-1672 GCA_964442555.1 uncultured Allobrachymonas sp. | reverse complement strand
TTCCGGCTCTTTTTTCTCTCTCACCTCTCTGGATCAATCTAAACATCCCCCCGCTTGGAACAGCTCAACCGCAAGCGCTTGCTCTTTTTCGTGGACGACAACCTTTTCAGCACCGAAGCGCAACTGCTGCAACTGCTGGACGCCATTGCCCCTTTGCGCATGCGCTGGTCTTGCCAAATCAGCATTGACGTGGCGCGCAACCTGCACCTGCTGGATCGCATGGCGGCGGCAGGTTGCCGCTATGTGCTGATCGGGTTTGAGAGCATGGAACGCGCCAATCTCAAGCAAATGGGAAAAGGCTGGAACCATGTGGCCGGCAACTATCGCGATGTGGTGCGCGCCCTGCATCAACGCGGCATTGGCATTTACGGCACATTCGTATTCGGCTACGACCACGACACGGCCGACACCATCCGGCGCAGCCTGGACTTTGCACTCGAAGCCGAACTGGACATTGCCAACTTCAATCCTCTAACACCCACCCCCGGCTCCGCCCTCTACGAGCGGCTGCGGCAGGAAAACCGTCTCCTCTCCCCCCGGTGGTGGCTGAACCCCCATTACCGCTACGGCGACCCCATTTTTACGCCTGCCCGCATGTCTGCACACGACATGACGCAAGGCTGCTTCGAGGCCAAGCAAAAGTTCTACGCTTGGTCATCCATCTTCAAACGCGTATGGGGCAGCGACAAACCCCGCTGTTTTTTCAGCCTAAGCACCGGCGCCATTGCCAACATCATCTCGCGCCGCGAGGTGTACCGCAAGCAGGGCTTGGCATTGGGCGATTGACGGCAAGCTACAGATAAAGGCACGGCACCAATAGGCACCCGCATGAAACTGACCTTGATCAAACCCACCATTGGCCGACGCGAACACAGCCTGTACGTGGACGAAGGCCGCATGGAACCCCTCATGCTGGGCGTACTGGCCGCCCTGACGCCGCCGGATGTGGAAGTCGTACTGCACGACGACCGCATGGAAAGCATTCCCTACGACACGCCCACCGATCTGGTCGCCATCACGGTAGAAACCTACACCGCGCGCCGCGCCTACGAAATCGCGGCGGAATACCGCCAGCGCGGCGTACCCGTCATTTTGGGCGGCATGCATGTGGCGCTACTACCCGAAGAAGCCGCGCAACATGCCGACAGCATTTTTGTAGGCGATGCCGAAACCGGCTGGGCGCAAGTCATTGCCGATGCCCGCCAAGGCAAGCTGCGCCCCCGCTACGATGCCCCCGCAGGCGTGGCGCAAATGGGCGGCGTGGTGCCACGCCGCGACCTGTTTACCGGCAAGGGCTATCTGCCCATTTCGCTGATGCAGTTCTCGCGCGGCTGCCGTTTTGCCTGCAACTTCTGCGCCGTCAGCCAATACTTTGGCAAACGCCATTACCTGCGCCGCATTGACGAAGTAATCAACGAAATCGCCGCGCAAAACAGACGTTTCCTGTTTTTCGTGGACGACAACATTGCCTCTGACCGCGCAGCCCTCAAAGAGCTATGCCATGCGCTCATTCCACTCAAAGTGCATTGGATCAGCCAAGCCAGCCTGGACGTTACGCGCGACGCCGAGCTGATGCGCCTGATGGAACGCAGCGGCTGCTGGGGGCATGTGATGGGATTTGAATCCATCACGCCCGAGAGCCTGCGCAGCGCGCGCAAATCGCCCAATCTGG
>CAYUAF010000212.1:0-1712 GCA_964442555.1 uncultured Allobrachymonas sp. | reverse complement strand
TGGCCGACTTCAAGGCGCTCAACCCGGCTACCAACCGCTCGCTCATCATCGCCTCTGTCACGCCGCATATCCTGCTGCCATGGGATAGCGTCAAAGTCTTCAAGCAAAACCTCGCGGCGATGGAAGACCGCCAGCTTGCCAGCTGGACGGTGTGGGTGCCCGACCAGAACGTGACCCTGGCCCAAGTGGCCGAACAAACGGGTGCCACAGTCGATGCGCTGCGCGAAATCAACCGCATATCGTCTGCCAACGCGCGCATCAAGGCTGGCTCCATCATTCTGGTGCCGCGCGCCGAAGGGCAAGAAGCAGAAATCCCTGTCTCCATCGCCAACAGCAGCGTGGGCTTGCGCCTGGCGTCCGAAGGCATCACGCGCAGCAGCAGCCCGGCGATACAAAAAGTGGTGCTCAAGCGCAGCAGCGTCAAAGCACGCAAGGGCGACACCATTGCCAGCATAGCGGCGCGCTATGGCTTGTCGCCCGCAACCGTTGCGCAGTGGAACCGGGCCAAACCCGGCCAGAAACTGCAACCGGGCAAAGCCGTCGTCTTGCACCTGCCGCAAAACACAGGCGGCAGCCGTAGCACCCGCAGCAATGCCGAAGCCATTGCGCGTGCGGGCCGCAGCGGCAAAGCCAGCAGCCGCCAAGAAGCAGGCAGCAAATCCGCCAACACCAAAGGCAGCAAAAACGCCAGAGATGATGAAAAAGCCGTAACCAAGCGCGGCGGCAAACAGGCTGCCAACACCAAAGATCGCACAGCAGGCAAAAGCAGCAAAGCCAGCCGCCAAGAGGCAGGTAGCAAGGCACGTAACGCCCAAGCCGCAGGCAAGGGTGCTGCCGCCAAATCGGCCAACGCCAAGGCAGCCGGCAAAAAAGCAGCCGCACCGGCAACAACCAAAAAGAAAAAATAAAGGGCAGGCAATAAAGAGCATAAAGGGCGGCGGGTCTGCATGGCGCAACAAGCGTTAGCTGCTCGTCAGCTGCCAGTCGCAAGCCCTTTATGGCAGCACCTGCAACGGCGTAATAACTATGCACCCAGCTACTCCCTCTAATCCTTCTGCGGTATCTGCCCCGTGCGTGGCAGATGCTGCAACGGCATCTGCCGTCTTTCCGCCAGCGCCGGTGCCGCTGCTGCCCATTGCAGGCATGGCAGCGCAATTTCCCGTGCACCGCATCTACTGCGTGGGGCGCAACTATGCCGCTCACGCGCGCGAAATGGGCGGCTCTGATCGTGAGTTGCCTTTCTTCTTTCTCAAACCGGCCGATGCCGCGCTGCCAGGTTCGGCAAAGCAACCAGCGCGCATGCCTTATCCCCCGCTCACGGCAGACCTGCATCACGAGGTAGAACTGGTCGTAGCCATTGGGCAAGGCGGCAGCCATATCGCTGCCGAACAGGCCGCACGGCACATCTTCGGCTACGCCGTTGGGCTGGACATGACCCGGCGCGACCTGCAAAGCGAACTGCGCCAGCAAGGGCGCCCGTGGTGCATGGCCAAAGGCTTTGAAGCATCTGCCCCCATCGGCCCCATCGTGCCCGCTGCGCACGGACAAACATCATCCAATGCGCGGCAACAACACAACGCGCAGACCGTGCCATCAACAACTGTTGCAATGGCTGATATGGCGCAAGCCGAAATCCGCCTGACCGTAAACGGGCAATTGCGCCAGCAAGGCAACACCGCGCAAATGATCTGGAGCGTGCCCGAAATCATCGC
>CAYUAF010000211.1:0-1715 GCA_964442555.1 uncultured Allobrachymonas sp. | reverse complement strand
ATGGTGAACGAGGTGGAGCTGATTGAGCCAGCGTTGTACCCGCATTTGCGCCCGGGATTTACAGAGGCGCTGCGGGAGGTGCTGGCTTGTAGTCAGTGACCATGCTTGCTACGACGGGATGCAGACATGGCCCGCCCTGCCCACGCCACCCGTATCGAACGGTGGGTCAGTGGCTTAATTGCTGTTGCGTGCCAGCACCGTCTTAATCGCCCGCCCTGTATGCGTATCCGCCCGCACTACATCTTCGGGCGTGCCTGCTGCGACGAGTTGGCCGCCGCCGTCACCGCCTTCGGGGCCTAGGTCGATGATCCAGTCGGCTTCGGCGATCAGGTCCAGGTCGTGTTCGATGACGATGACGCTGTGGCCGCCGTCTGCCAGGCGGTGCAGCACGTGGATGAGTTTTTCCACATCCTGCATGTGCAGGCCGACGGTGGGCTCGTCCAGCACGTAGAGGGTGTGCGGGGCTTTTTGGCCGCGTTTGCCGACCTCATCCCGCACTTTGGATAGTTCGGTGACGAGTTTGATGCGTTGCGCTTCGCCGCCGCTCAAGGTGGGGCTGGGCTGGCCCAGGGTGAGGTAGCCCAGGCCCACGTCTTTGAGCAGTTGCAGCGGGTGGCTGATGGCGGGCATGCTGGCGAAGAAATCCACCGCCTCGTCCACTTTCATGCGCAGCACGTCGCCAATGCTTTTGCCGCGCCAGGTTACGGCCAGGGTTTCGGGGTTGAAGCGTGCGCCGTGGCAGACTTCGCAGGGCACTTTCACGTCGGGCAAAAAGGCCATTTCCACGGTGCGCATGCCCTGGCCTTCGCAGGCGGGGCAGCGGCCTTCGCCGGTGTTGAAGGAAAAGCGCCCTGGGCCGTAGCCGCGGGCCTGTGCTTCCAGCGTGCCGGCAAAGAGTTTGCGCACGGCGTCCCAAAAGCCGATGTAGGTGGCGGGGCAGGAGCGCGGGGTTTTGCCGATGGGGGTTTGGTCCACTTCGAGCACGCGGTCGATGCTTTCAAAGCCTTGCAGGCCGGTGCAGCCCAGCAGGGGCGGGGCTTTGCCGGCGTCCATGGCGTCGCGCCCGGCTTTGGTGGCGCGTTGGCTTACCCAGGCGGCGACGTTGTGTAGCAATACGTCGCGCGCGAGGGTGGATTTGCCCGATCCGCTTACGCCGGTGATGGCTACCAGGCGCTTGAGGGGCACGGCAACGTCGATATTTTTGAGGTTATGCAGGTGCGCGCCCAGCAGGGTCAGCCATGGCTGGGCGATGGTTTCTGCCTGGGTTGGCGCGTCGGTTGCCGCGGCAATTTGCGCTTGGCTGCGTTTGGTTTTGGCGCGGCGTGGGGCGGCAGGCTTGGGCGCAGCGGTTTGCGGTGCCGTGGGGGGCGTAACCGCCCGGCGCGGGTGCAACGGGTGGCGCATGGCTTGCAGCAGATAGCGGCCTGTGGCCGATTCGGGTGCGGCGGCCAGGTCGGCGACGCTGCCTTGGGCGACGACGCGGCCGCCGCGCACGCCGGCGCCGGGGCCGATGTCGATGAGGTGTTCGGCGCGGCGGATGGTGTCTTCGTCGTGCTCTACCACGACCAGCGTGTTGCCTTTGCTGCTGAGGTTGTGCAGGGCATTGAGCAGGATGTGGTTGTCGCGCGCGTGCAGGCCGATGGTGGGCTCGTCCAGCACGTAGCACACGCCTTGCAGATTGCTGCCCAGTTGCGCGGCCAGGCGGATGCGCTGGG
>CAYUAF010000210.1:0-1724 GCA_964442555.1 uncultured Allobrachymonas sp. | reverse complement strand
CGGGCGGCTGCGTGTTGAAAAACCGGCACGGGGTTGCAAACGGCGGTGCATGCCGTGGCTAGCAACTTTCGTGCGGTTACATGCGCATACGATGTTAATGTGTAGGGCAATAAGGCATGCAGTATGTTCGTGCGAGGTGGCCCGATGTCTGCTCGCCAACGCTAGATTTGACTGTGCGGGTGTTGCGTTTCGGATATTTTTGCTTGCGTCCGTCACAGCAGGGCGTTTTGTGTCATCATGTGCCGGTGTTTTTCGACACCATGTTTTTTCGGAGGCTTTTGTCATGAAATTCAAACGTATTACCCGCATTGCTGCGGCATTGGCTGTTGCCGGTATCGCGCAAAGCGCATTGGCTCAGCAAGTGATCAAGGTTGCATTGCCTGGTCCAACAACCGGTTCTATTGCCCAGTATGGCGACATTGTGCGCACCGGTGCCATGGCTGCCATTGATGCCATCAACAAGGCTGGCGGCGTAAACGGCGCCAAGCTGCAAGGCGTTGTGTACGACGATGCGTGCGACCCCAAGCAAGCCGTTGCTGTTGCCAACAAAGTGGTTAACGACAAGATCAAATTCGTAGTCGGCCACGTGTGCTCTGGCGCTACGCAAGCTGCCAGCGATGTGTACGAAGACGAAGGGGTGCTGATGATTACCCCATCTGCCACAGCGCCCAATATCACTACGCGCGGCCATAAACTGGTTTTCCGCACCATAGGGCTGGACAGCGATCAAGCGCCTGTTGCCGGCAAGTTCATTGCAACGCAATACAAAGGCAAAAATATTGCCGTTTTGCATGACAAACAACAATACGGCGAAGGCATTGCCTCTGCTGTGAAAAAAGTGGTTGAAGGCGCAGGCCAGAAAGTGGCAATTTACGAAGGCCTGAACGCTGGCGACAAAGACTTCAGTCCGCTGATTGCCAAGCTGAAGCGCGCCAATATCGACTTTGTGTACTTTGGCGGCTATCACCCGGAAATGGGCTTGCTGATGCGCCAGGCGCGCCAAGCGGGTTTGAAAGCCCAATTCATGGGGCCGGAAGGCGCAGGTAACAAAGAGCTGTCGGCCATTGCAGGCGAAGCTGCCGAAGGCTTGCTGGTAACTTTGCCACGCGCTTTTGAAACAGATCCCAAGAACAAGGCGATTATCGACAGCATCCGTGCGGCCAAGAAAGATCCCACAGGCATTTTCGTCATGCCTGCTTACTCGGCTGTGCAAGTCATGGCTGAAGGCATCAAGAAAGCCGGAACAGACCCCGTGAAGGTTGCTGCTGCCCTGCGTGCCAACAAGTTCAACACGCCTATCGGCAATATCGGCTTTAGCGCAAAAGGCGATGTGACAAACTTCACCTTCTCTGTTTACAAATGGCACAGGAACGGTAGCAAAACTTTGGTGAAATAAGACCAAAGCGAAGCTCCGCAAGCAACCGACCCGTTCGATCAAAACGGGTCGGTTTTTTGTTGCCATGCACACCCTTTGGCGTTGCAAAAATGAAGCCAAGCAGCGGTTGAGACATAAATCGGAAGCTTGACAGGCTTTTTCGGGAAATTCTTGGTCGTGCTACTACACGCGGTCTGCGTTTGATCGGCAACACGATAGGGCTTAGGGTTATCCGCAATTGACGCGGTGCATGACGCATCAAGACAATCTTTTGCTTGGTCGAGCAGACGGTTTCGGGCGTGTCCGAATTTTTGTGTAAACGGGGTTGAGATCAGATCTGGGAGATACG
>CAYUAF010000209.1:0-1741 GCA_964442555.1 uncultured Allobrachymonas sp. | reverse complement strand
TGTCGGTATTTTCAACAAGGGTTAAGAACTCCAGTTTTCAGGGGCAACCTCACACAGCCCGGATGATTTGGCGCGCCACGCCTGCCATTCCGTTCGGCTACCCACTTCCGGCGGCGTTTTGGCATGGGAATTCAAACACCCGAAAAGCGGCAAAACCATCAGCTTCAAACCGCACGCCCACCTGCTGACCAGCGACAGCGAATTGCTCAAACAAATCGCCCTGGCAGATTTGGGGCTGGTTTGGGTATTTGAAAATATTGTGGAACGCGAGCTGCAAGAAGGCACACTCGTGCGCGTGCTGGATGATTGGGCCATGACGTATGACGGCTGCCATCTTTACTACCCCAATCGGCGCGGCAATTCGCCTCTGCTCAAGGCATTGGTAGATGCATGGCGCATATGAGTGCTTGCTGGGTACGGCCTGCATCCCTGCTGAATATCTGCTAAATACCTGCAACACTTGCATCCGCAGCGGGCCTTTGGCGCCTGCCCACGAGTGCCAAGCGACTGCCTGTATCCTCCGCCTGCATTCGTCGCCTGTATGCTCTACCGTTTTCAAGACTGACTCACTCTCCATGCCGTCCAAAACCGTTTATGACTGGCTCAAACAGCTCTTGCTTGCGGCCTTGATGGTGCTGGCGCTATCGCTTGCGCTGGATTGGTGGCGCAAGCCCGCCCAGCCGCCGGGCTTTGCCCGGCAAACGCTCGTCACCGTTCACGGTAAAACGCTGACGCTGGCCGAATTCAGCCAAGGCCGCGCCGTTGTGGTGTATTTTTGGGGCAGTTGGTGCGGCATTTGCCGGCATACATCCCCCACCATCAACCGCTTGCACCAGGCAGGCGTGCCTGTGTTGGGCGTGGCTTGGCAGTCCGGCACGGCAACAAGCGTGGCGGCGTATCTGCGCAAGCACCAATGGGATTTTGATACGGTAAACGATCACGATGGTGCCGTGGTGCGCCAATGGCAAATCAAGGCAGTGCCCACCGTGGTGTTGCTTAAAAACGGCCAAATGGTGCACAACACCAGCGGGCTGAGCAGTTACTGGGGCCTGCGCATCCGATTGTGGCTGGCACGCTGGCAATAGCCGCGCTGCCATGTTGCCGCGTGCGTTGCCAGCAAGACAAGCGCAATAAGCGCAAGCGGCGCACGCGCCCCACGCAACACGATCGCGTCTTGTCTTATTGCGCTGTCTTATTGCGCGGCATGGGCCGGTTGCTGATACCCCCTGCCCTGCCCCGCATTTCTGCTTCTTGTCTTCTTTGCTTTTTTCTTTGCCCGCCTTGCCAAAACCATGTGCAGCGCCGCGTTTGGCTTTGCCGCATAGGCCGAGTACGTTTTGCCTGCGGCAGCACGCGTGTTTCGCACCGTAACAAAGGCTTGTCCGGTAATAAAATGGCCGGTTCCGTGCCACCTCTGGCCGCAATATTCACAGAATCTCTTTTTATCAAACCGTTTCCATCATGTCTGCCGAAAAGCCTACCGCCCAACCCATACTGGAAAGCCTGCCCAAATCATTCGAACCTGCCGCGATTGAATCGCGCTGGGGCCCAGCCTGGGAACAAGCCGGTTTAGGAACCGCGGGCTTTCGCGGCACCGGCCAGCCCAGCGCCGAGGCGGCGGCCAAGGGCGAGAACTTTGCCATCCAGCTGCCCCCGCCCAACGTCACGGGCACGCTGCACATGGGCCATGCGTTCAACCAGACCATCATGGACAGCCTCACGCGCTACCACCGCATGCGGG
>CAYUAF010000208.1:0-1750 GCA_964442555.1 uncultured Allobrachymonas sp. | reverse complement strand
GCTGGTCTGTTTTTTTGTTTGATTGACTAGAGAGATTCTGGGATGACAGCAGTCTCCATCATGGGAGCCGTAGAAATCGGACTGATCTTTGCGCTGGTTGCGCTGGGGGTCTGGATCTCGTTTCGCGTCCTGAACTTTCCCGACCTCACCGCAGACGGCAGCTTCCCCTTGGGCGGAGCAGTCGCAGCCGTCCTGATCGTTGCCGGCCACAACCCCTGGCTGGCCTGCCTGGCCGCCTGCGCAGCCGGCGCAGCCGCCGGCTGGCTCACCAGCTGGCTGCACATCAAACTGGGCATCATGCAACTGCTGGCCTCCATCCTGACCATGATCGCGCTGTACTCCGTCAACCTGCGCATCATGGACGCCCCCAACGTCCCCCTGCTGGGAGAAGCCACCGTCTTCCTGCCCTTCGTCTCCGATGACAACGGCTACTGGGTCCAGCCCCTGATCCTGCTGGGCATCGTCCTGGCCGTCAAAAGCGTACTCGACTGGTTCTTCACCTCGCAAATCGGCCTGGCCCTGCGCGCCACCGGCGCCAACGCCCGCATGGCCTGCGCCCAAGGCATCGCCACCGGCCGCTACACCATGGCCGGCATGGCCCTATCCAACGCCCTCATCGCCCTGGCCGGCGCGCTCTACGTACAAACCCAGGGCGGAGCCGACATCTCCATGGGCATCGGCACCATCGTCATCGGCCTGGCCGCCGTCATCATCGGCGAAACCCTGCTGCCCAGCCGCCGCATCTGGATCGTCACCTTGGCCGTCGTCTTAGGCGCCGTGCTGTACCGCCTCTTCATCACCCTGGCGCTGGAAGCCGACTTCATCGGCCTGCAAGCCCAGGACCTGAACCTCATCACCGCCGTCCTCGTCGGCCTGGCCCTGGTACTGCCCAAAATCAAGGCCAAACTGCTGCGCAAACCAGGAGGGCAGCAGCCATGATGCAACTGCGCAACCTCTTCAAAACCTTCAACCCCGGCACCCCCATTGAGAACCCGGCCCTGCGCGGCATCAACCTGGACATTGCCGCAGGCGAATTCGTCACCGTCATCGGCTCCAACGGCTCGGGCAAATCCACCATGCTCAACGCCATCAGCGGCGACTTGCTGGTAGACCGCGGCGCCATCATCATCGACGGCAAAGACGTCACCCGCCTCAGCGCCTGGCAACGCGCAGGCGCTGTAGCGCGCGTCTTCCAAGACCCGATGATCGGCACCTGCGAAGCCCTCAGCATCGAAGAAAACCTGGCCCTATCCCTGCAACGCGGCCAGCGCCGGAGCCTGAAGCGTGCCGTGCGGGAAGAACTGCACGAACTCTTTCGCAGCAAACTGGCGCACCTCAACCTGGGGCTGGAAAACCGGCTCTCCGACCGCATGGGCCTGCTCTCGGGCGGCCAGCGCCAAGCCGTCAGCCTGCTGATGGCCTCCTTGCAGCCCTCGCGCATGCTGTTGCTGGATGAGCACACGGCAGCCCTGGACCCCAAAACCGCCTCCTTTGTCTTGCAACTCACCGACCAGATTGTGGCCGAGAACAATCTGACGGCCTTGATGGTGACGCACTCCATGCGCCAGGCGCTGGACCATGGCACGCGCACGATCATGCTGCATCAGGGGCGGGTGGTGCTGGATATTGCGGGCGAGACGCGCGCGCGCATGGATGTGCCTGATTTGCTGGCCATGTTCGAGCGCACCCAGGGCGAAGCCCTCTCCTGCGATGCCATGTTGCTGAGCTGAAAACAATTGAGACCGTGAAA
>CAYUAF010000207.1:0-1832 GCA_964442555.1 uncultured Allobrachymonas sp. | reverse complement strand
GCACGGCCGCGGCCACGTGCGCTTCGTCGTCGGCGCGGCCGGCGCGCTGCAGCTCGATGTAAAAGCGGTGCGGAAAGGCCGCGGCCAACTGTAAAGCCACTTCGCTGGCGCGGGCGGCATCGCCCTGCAACAGCGCTTGCCCCACCGGGCCGGCTTGCGCGCCCGAAAGGGCGATCAGCCCCTCGGCCAACTCTTGCAGCCAGGCCCATTGCACCGTGGCTTGGTCTTTGTTGCCAGCCGCCAGCCAGCCGCGCGTGAGTAATTCGCACAGATTGAGGTAGCCCTGCTGGTTTTGCACCAAGAGCAAAATGCGGGGGGTAGGGCGGTCTTTGACGGGGGGGAGAATGTCCTCCAACAACACTTCTGCGCCCAAAATGGGCTGCACGCCTGCATTAAGTGCCGCACGGTAGAACTTGACCGCGCCAAACAGATTGTTCAGATCGGTCAGCGCCAGCGCGGGCTGCCCGTTTCTTGCGGCTGCGGCTACCGCTTCATCAATACGACACGTGCCGTCAACGACGGAATACTCGGAATGCAGGCGCAAATGGATAAACATGGCGGGCATTGTACCGACGCCCGTTGGCCGGGGCTGGCCAATAAATCGGCAAGAAAGGAGAGACGACGGTTGCCTGATGTTTTGGAAATAATGGCTTATTTGGCAAGCGCACAAGCCCAGGCGCTAGGGGCGCTGAGTAGAGCGCCATTTGGGCGTTGCCCTTCTGGCAAGTCAAAAGCAGCGCCAGTCAAGGGCAAGTTTTTGCATCTATCAATAGCAGATTCAAAATGGTCGTTTCTTGTCAAGAAGCGCAAGTTGTGTTACAACAACCCCATTAAATTCAAAGGGTTGAAATGGATAGCTGTCAAAAAACTTTGCAAACCCCCCTTAACCATATGCCTGCATTGCAACGCCGCCAACTCTTGCTGGGCGTTGGTGCGGGGGCGGTAGCCTTGTTGCTGGCAGGCTGCGGCTCCGCGCCGCCGCGCCGTACGGTCAATAGCGCGCGCGCAGGCGCTGCGGGCGGGCGCAGAAACGTACCCAACTTGCCCGTTACCAGCCCTTTGCAACTGGATGCCAGCCAGCGTGAGGAAGCTGTAGCCCGCGCCATGATGACAATCAATGTGCCTTACCGCTACGGCGGCAACTCTTTGGAAACAGGCTTTGACTGCAGCGGGCTGGTGCAATACGTCTTTAGCGGATTTGCCGGCCGCATGCTGCCGCGCAGCACCATTCAATGGGCGCGCGCCAGCTTGCCGATTGAAGAAGGGCGCTTGCAGCGGGGCGATCTGGTGTTCTTCAATACGCTGGGAGCCAGTTTCTCGCACATGGGCATCTATATAGGCGGCAGGCAATTCGTGCACGCGCCTTCCAGCGGCAAAGGCGTCAGAATCGACAGCCTTGACAAAACCTATTTCTTCACGCGCTTTAACGGCGCACGGACGGTGTTTGCGGCTTGATTTAATTTTTGGGTTATGGGCGTATTTGGCCTGTTTGTTTTGTCCAAATAAGCTACAAACTTCTTGCTTTTGCAAGCAAGTAACTTGCACAGATGCTGACAAGGTGCAAAGCTGCAGCATATAACTGGTTTGTTTGTAAAAGTTTAAGCATCTCCTGGTGACGCCTCTCTAGTCTTGTTGCGTGGTGAGTACGGCATCAATAGAGGCAGTGCTACGCACAGATAAAACAGCCGATGTATACGCGTCGGCTCTGTAAAAACAAATGTGCGCACGCAGTGGGTTGCGTATCAGCAACTATCCAGCTCTAAGAAGCTTGCCGTTCGTGCAAAACTGCATGTGCCCCGATAAATGGTAGTGCTTGGGCGGATAAGTGGTGT
>CAYUAF010000206.1:0-1841 GCA_964442555.1 uncultured Allobrachymonas sp. | reverse complement strand
CAAGAGTAAACCACGGCGTCGTCCAGTCAACGAATCATCCGAGACACGACAGCAATCCAAATAGCCGCAAATATCATGGCGCTCCGGTTATCGCGCTGCATGCAGCCTGTGCCGTCCGGGGGGCGGGGGCGGTGCCTGGTGATGTCGCGCACTTTCCGCAGCACCGGACTGTCTCGCCGCGTCCGCAAAGGCGGGGGCGGTGCCTGGCATGACCCCGGCACGGGGTACCGGCAAGTAGCCATTTAGCCAAACTAGCCAAACACTTTTTCCAGATGTGCCCGGTAGTCGGCCAGGTATTGCGGCACTTGCGGGTTCTTCATCACGTCGTTGCAGATGAAGGTGGGCAGCGCAGTCATGCCCAAAAATTCGTTGGCTTTGCGGAAATGCAGGTACACGCCGTCCACGCCTTGGCCTTCGAAGAAATCGCCGGCGCGGGTAAATGCCTCGATCGGCGCATTCCAGGTGAGCGAGAGCATGTGTTTTTTGCCCTGCAGCAGGCCGCCCGTGCCGTAGCCCTGCGTGGGTGTTTCGCGGTGGCGGCCATCGCTGGCAAACAGCCTGCCTGCACCGGCGGTAAATACTTTGTCGATGTACTCTTTCACCGTCCACGGCTCGCCCATCCACCAACCGGGCATTTGCCAAACCACGGCGTCCATCCACAGGAATTTTTCCACTTCCTGCCCGATGTCGTAGCCTTGGTCGATGATGGTTTCTTGCACGGTATGCCCCAGCGCGCCCAGTACGGCGCGGGCGTGCTCGTGCAAGGTTTGGTTCAGGCGCCCTTGCGAATGGCCGAATGCTTTGCCGCCGTTCAATAACAAGATGTTCATGTTTGCTCCTGTTGATTCCTGTTGCTTGCTGTTGAAAAAACCGCAGCCAGTGGCCGCGCCATGCAGCGCCCGGCCATCGGATAGACGCATGCATTGGAGCACAAGCGCGCATCATGCCGCGTGCGGCCTGTTACCCCGCGCAAAAAGATTGCCCAAGCGGCCTGCGCCGTGGGCCGAAGCGGCATCTGAAGCAGCATGTTTCGCCATGCGCCATCGGGCACAATACGCGCCATGCAGCCTGACCAACCCGCCTTTTACGCACTGGCGCACGCACTTGCGCATGGTTTTGCACGTATGTTTGCGCGCGCGTTTTCATCCTTTTCGCCCTTTCTATTGACAACCCGCCGCGTTTGTTCCGCCCGCCTGCAACGGGCGTGCACGGGCGCATGCGTGACCGCATCGCTGGCGTTGGCGGCGTGCGGCGGCCATGCGCCGCCTGCGGCTACTGCTGGCGCGTCCGCGCCTGCTGCAGCGGTGTCGCAAGCGGCTTTGGCCACATCTGCGCCTGCTTCTGCCGCACACGTTTTTGATGACGCGCCCACGCCCGCATTGGCCGCGCTGGCGGCATCCACGGGCATTCCGCCAACGGTAACGGCGGCGCTGGCGCGTGCGCGCATACCGGTGGAGCAGGTCAGCCTGCTGGTGGCCCCGGCAGATGGGGGCGCGCCCTTGGTGAATTTGCACACGGCCACGCCGTTCAACCCCGCATCCGTGATGAAGCTGGTAACAACCGCCGCCGCGCTGGATGTGCTGGGCGCGGCCTACACCTGGCGCACGCCCGTGTGGGCCGATGGCAGCTGGCAAGACGGCACGCTGCACGGCAACCTCTACATTCAGGGGCAGGGCGACCCCAAGCTGGTGGTGGAGCGCCTGTGGCTGCTGTTGCAGCAAATCCGCCAGGCGGGCATTCAGCACATTGCGGGCGACTTGGTGCTGGACAACACCGCCTTTGCCCTGCCCCCGCACGAAGCAGGCGCTTTTGATGGCGAGCCGCTGCGCCCCTACAACGCC
>CAYUAF010000205.1:0-1853 GCA_964442555.1 uncultured Allobrachymonas sp. | reverse complement strand
CCTGATCTGGTCAAGGAAATGGGCAGCGCCTACGAGCGCTTGGCGGCAGAAGAAGCGCACATCATCGCGGCGCTCAAAGCCGAAGAAGAGCGCTTCTTTGAAACATTGGCAAACGGCATGGACATTCTGGACAACGCCTTGACCGGCGGCGTGCAGGTTCTGCCCGGCGATGTGGCCTTCAAGCTGCACGACACCTATGGCTTTCCGCTTGACCTCACGCAAGACGTGTGCCGCGAGCGCGGCGTAACCGTGGATGTAGATGGCTTCAACGCTGCCATGCAGCACCAGAAAGACACCGCCCGCGCCGCAGGCAAGTTCAAAATGGACAAAGCCTTGGCCTACGACGGCGCTCCCAGCCGCTTTACCGGCTACACCAGCTTGGCGGAAGATGCTACCGTGCTCGCCCTTTACGCCGACGGCGCGCCCGTGCAGCAACTCAACGCCGGGCAAAACGGCGTGGTGGTGCTGGACGTGACTCCCTTCTATGCCGAAAGCGGCGGCCAGGTGGGCGACCGTGGGCAAATCACAGCAGGCAACGGCGCGGTTTTTGCCGTGCACGACACGCAAAAAATCAAAGCCGATGTGTACGGCCAGCACGGCCAGCTGCAAACCGGCAGCCTGGCCGTGGGCGACACCGTGCGTGCCGAAGTAGATGCCCAACTGCGCACCGCCACCACCCGCAACCACAGCGTCACCCACCTCATGCACAAAGCGCTGCGCGAAACCCTGGGCAGCCACGTGCAACAAAAAGGCTCGCTCGTGGATGAAGACAAAACCCGCTTCGACTTTGTGCAAAACGCGCCCATCACGCAAGAGCAGCTGCACCGCATCGAACAACTGGTCAATGCCGAAATCGTGGCAGATGCGCCCACCGTCATCCGCGAAATGGACATCGAAGCCGCCAAAACCAGCGGCGCCATGATGTTGTTTGGCGAAAAATATGGCGACGTCGTGCGCGTAGTCGATATCGGCAGCAGCCGCGAACTGTGCGGCGGCACCCACGTGCAGCGCGCGGGCGAAATCGGCCTGTTCAAACTCATCTCCGAAGGCGGCGTTGCCGCCGGCATCCGCCGCGTGGAAGCCATCACCGGCGAAAAAGCCCTAGCCTACGTGCAGCAGCTGGAAAGCGCCGTAGCGCAAGCCGCACGCACCCTCAAAGCCCCGGTGCACGAGCTGCAAGCCAAGCTGGAGCAGCAGCTTGAACACGCCAAGGCGCTGGAAAAAGAAATTGCCGCACTCAAAGGCAAGCTCGCATCCAGCCAGGGTGACGAACTGCTGGCGCAAGCCGTGGATGTAGGTGGCCTCAAAGTGCTGGCCGCCAAACTCGACGGCGCAGACGCCAAAACCCTGCGCGACACGCTCGACAAACTCAAAGACAAACTCAAAACCGCCGCCATCGTGCTGGCCGCCGTAGATGGCGACAAAGTGCAACTGGCCGCAGGCGTTACCAAAGACAGCACTGGAAAAGTCAAAGCGGGCGAACTGGTCAATTTTGTCGCCCAACAAGTGGGCGGCAAAGGCGGCGGCAAACCCGACATGGCCATGGCAGGCGGCACCAACCCCGCCGCACTGCCCCAGGCGCTGCAAAGCGTGCAGGGCTGGGTGGCGCAGCAGGTGGCTTAGAGCCTGCTATCGAACCCGTGCGGCAATAAAGGGCAGAGCGCATACGGTGCTTTGCCCTTTTGCCATGCGCACTGCGTGTTTGTTTATGGTGTAGTGCTTTTTTATTTGGTCTAGAAAAACAAAAAACACAAAAAGTCTTTTTAAATCAATAGGTTATGGAGTAAAATTATGCCCAGCAGCCCAGCAGCCCAGCAGCCCAGCAGCCCAGCAGCCCAGCAGCCCAGCAGCCC
>CAYUAF010000204.1:0-1881 GCA_964442555.1 uncultured Allobrachymonas sp. | reverse complement strand
AACCCGCAACCCGCAACCCGCAACCCGTAACCCGTAACAAGCCTATATGCCGGGCATTGATATATCTTGCAGACCCAGTGCGGCCAGTACGGCCACGGGCGCCGTTTCCGCCCGCAAGGTGTGCGCCCCCAGCGAAAGCGGCTGCCAGCCTTGGGCCATGGCGGCATTTTCTTCGTCTTCGGCCAAGCCGCCTTCGGGGCCGGAGAGCAAATACACAGGCGCCCGGCTGGCTTTGCCGATAGCCGCCCGCACGGCGGCAAAAGCAGCGCTTTGCGGCCGCAGGGACAGCAGCCATTTGTGCGCGCCACCGTCTTGCGCCCCATGCGCCTGCTGTGCTTGTGCCTGCCGTGTTTGCACCGCAGGCTGCGCCAAAAACGCACGCAAATCCATAATCGGCCACACGGGCGGCACTACAGTGCGCCCCGATTGTTCGCAGGCCGCCACGGCAACGGCCTGCCAGTGCGCCACGCGCTTGTGGGCACGCTCGCCGCTGAGGCGCAGCACGCTGCGCGCAGTCAGCACGGGCTGGATGCTGGCCACCCCCAACTCGGTGGCTTTTTCGATCAGCCAATCCATGCGCTCGTTAGCGGGCATGCCGCTAACGATGTGCACCTGCACGCCCGCATCCTTTGCCGGTGCGCACCAAGCGTTTATGTGAGCGCGCACTTCACTACGCCCCATATGGCTGATGGTGGCGCGGAAATAACCCGTGGTGCAAACCTCGGGCGATTCCTCTGCCGATTCCTCTGCCGCAAGGCCTTTGGCAAACGCGCCGGCGGCGGATGCGCCACTGCCCGCACCAGCGGATGCAACAACCGCAGCAGACCCGGCAGCAGACCCGGCAGCAGCCAAGGCGACACCAGCAGATGCAGGCTGCCCCGCCCCGCCAGCCGCCGCCTGCAATGCCGCCAAGCCCCCGTGAAACAGCTCGACCGCATCGCCCGGTTGCAGGCGCAGCACCTGTGCGTGCCGGGCGGCATGGGCGGGCAAGGCGATTTCCATGCCGCTTTGCATGAAGATGGGGCAGTACAAACGATGCGTCATGGTGTGAATCAAACCTGTTCTTCAAAAGCTGTTGGTCGTAATGGCTGCGATTGTGCGCCAGGTTGATGGCCGCCAGCCCCAAAATTACTGAATGGCGGCAAGGAAAAAGATGGCACCCAAAGCACCACCTGCCTGCACCGCAAGCCCCGGCGGCGGCAGTGGCGGGCGGAATGGCTTGTTTTTTCCATGCCCTTGCATAGCATGACATGCGCCTGCTGCTCACAGTGTGGCCGCAGGCTGACTGCCAGCAGGGCGATTGATGATGTTTTTGCTCTTTCCTTACCCTATTTCGCCCCCTGCCGGGCGCTGCCGCAGGTGGGACGCAGGTTTTGAGGCCATTGCCCCGCCCGCCCCCGAACGGCATGGCCTGCACAAGCAGATGCCATGCATACAAGCCCTGTAGCGGCCTGCCGGACGCCCCATGCCACAGCCCAGCAGTGACGCGCGCTGTAGGCCGATAACGCCGCCAAACCGCATGCAGCGTGCGCCTGCGCGTATCCCCAATCAAGCAACCTGTGCTTTTGGCGTTGCGTGCTTTTTGCATGAGGAGCAGGCAGGCAGTATCCACATGCCATGCACTGCGTGCGATATGCCACATGTAAGGCGCTGCGCGCGCAAACCGCCCGGCAAAGCACGGCCTGCTGTCACCCTCTGCAAGAATTGCGCGGCAAGAACCGCAGCCAAGGGGCACCAACAAAGCCCAAACACAGCCCCGATACGCCACTGTTACAGCACGGATGCGGTACAGACACGCAGAAGGCAACTGCCGAATCGGTGGCTACGCCCAAAGCCCAAAGCCCAAAGCCCAAAGCCCAAAGCCCAAAGCCCAAAGCCCAA
>CAYUAF010000203.1:0-1912 GCA_964442555.1 uncultured Allobrachymonas sp. | reverse complement strand
AAAAAGGCCGCGTGAACCGTGGGTTAAGAGCTACACGAAACAGGGGCAAGGTCATCTCGCCAGCGACGCCCATTCCGCGGGTCGGCGTGCGCCGCGCCTCGCCGCCGCGCGAGAGGCCGCCGCGCGTTTGGTGGGGCCGCAGGAGTCGCACCGCCTGGTGTGCGTGCGACCCCAAGCCATTCTGGACAATGTGCCACCCTCATCGGTGGCGCAGCCACCGGGCCGCGTTCGCCTGCCGTCGGGTTGGTCCGTACGTTTCTGGAGACGGTGACCCGGAGGGCGTGATCCGGCTACCGCGCCGCGGGCTGCGACGCCGCCGCCTGCACGCGCGGCGCGATCCACAGATGGTCGAGCGACCATGACTGCGGGCCAAAGATCGCCAACGCAGCCAGCAGCACGCCCCAAGTGACGTGCTGCTGGAAGGCGGCAGGGGCCATGTCCACGAGGCTGATGACCGCGACGACATTCACGATGCTCAGACCCAAGGAGGCGAAGCGCCCGGCCAGACCGAGCGCTAGGGAAGGTCTGCGCAACCCGCCCTGAAGCGCGAGTTGATGCGCGCCTTTTCACATCGTGAAATCAGCGTTGAATATCGGGCCGAATTCACAGCTTTTTGACGCGATCTGGCCGGTTTTCGGGCCTTTGCCCGGATTGCAGACGCACCCATTCCGCAGCGCCCTGTCTGTCCTGCGTACGTTCATCTTCGCAACCCTCCACATCGCATCCCTCCACGATCTGATCCGTCATCGTTTATCAAACTTCGGCCAGACGTTGGGAGTTTCGAGGCTCCGGAATGATCACCAGCCGAACGTGATGCCAGCACCCACGGAAGTCGTATCACCAGAAATCGAGGCCGAGATGCGGGTCAAAAGATTAGGTTTTGGGGTGGCGACAAAGCCGATGGCCAAGGCATTTTGCCCTCTTTGGCTGCCAATTGCTACGCCAAGACCTTTGCTATATCCAGGCGGCAATTGAATATTGCTCATGGCCGCGGCCATAGCGCCAGTTGCGTTGATTTGTTTGCGCAAACTCGATGCCACAGCTTCCAACTGGTTATTGACGGCCTGGATTTGTAGATTCGTCGCATACAGCTGTGAGCCGTTGACGGCATCGGTGCTTGTGGGTGAAAGGGTGCCTGCGGCGACATTCCGAAGCTGAACCGCAGAGCTGCCCGTCGTCATCGCGCTTGATCCTGTGGCGTCATTGCCAAAGCGGTAAAAGTTGGTTGGCGAAGCAGAAGGGGTCCCCGAGGAATCGACAAACTGTCCCGGCAATTGATGCACCGTGGCGGCGTCCTGACTGTATTGGCCGTCGGTGACGTTTTCGATGATGCGCGTAGTGGGGGCAGGGAGAAAGCTGTTGGTGTTGCCGTTGGAATCCACCGCGACTTGGCCGCCACTGCCTACAGACACCACATTGGCGCGGCCGCTGCTGGTCACGGAACCATAGCCGATGGCGGCCGATTGCGAGGTGGTGACATTGCTGTACACGCCAATGGCCGTCCCCTGCGGGGCGCCATTGGTGACATAGCTCGCCGGCCCGAGCGCCATGCTGCGGTTGGTCGCGGCCGTCGCCGACCCTCCAATGGCGGCGCTGTACACTTCTCCTGCCACCGCGTTGCTGCCAATAGCCGTGCTGTGATCCCCTTGGGCTTTGCTGTATGCACCGACTGCGGTGGTGTTGGTGCCGGTTTGACCAATGGGAGGGGAGGTGCCTGATTCTGCTCCCACCCCGAGCGCTGTGCTGTAATTGCCCGTTGCATGTGCCGCAATGCCGTACGCCGATCCGTAGGTTCCGCCGGCGCTGCTGTAAGCACCGGTTGTGATAGCGCCATCGCCTGTTGCACTGGCGCCAGCCCCGACCGCAATGGCGTTTGTATTGGCTGCGTTCGCGGCAGGGCCGACCGCAATGG
>CAYUAF010000202.1:0-1916 GCA_964442555.1 uncultured Allobrachymonas sp. | reverse complement strand
GCATCGGTGTCTTTGAGGTTGTCAAGTTCCACACAAAACGGCATAGAGCCGAAAATTTTCATATGAAGATGGAAAAATAAAAAACATTAAGTGAATTTGTAAAGCCATTTCATACCAACCTCGACGCCACCGTGCCCTCCAAACCCACCGCCAGCGGGTGCTGCAACTGGCCCGCAAGCATGGCGTACCCGCCACCTCCGCGTAAATCGACATCAGCCCCGAACTGGTCTTGCAACGCAATTTGCAACTGCCGCCAGGCCAGTGCGTGAATCGCGTGCCTGATACGCCGGGCTGTTATTGCGCCAATTGCGCCATAACGCCAAGGCGCAACTACGCAAAATGTTCCCCGGCAAAATCCAGAAAACTGCGCAGTTTGGGCGTCATGCGCCGGTCGGGCGCATACACCGCGTGCAGGGCGCGGGCGGGTGGCGCATAGTCCGGCAACACGATCACGAGCTGCCCGGATTGCAAATACGGCATTACCGACTCCGCCGGTTGCAGCAGCACGCCATACCCGGCCAATGCGGCTTGCAGCAGGGCTTCGTTGTCGTCGATCTGCAAGCGGCCGCGAATAGGCACGGCTATTTCTTGGCCGTTCGGGTTCAGAAACGTCCACTGGCTGCGCAGGCTTGTACGCGCAAAAACCAGGCATTCGTGCTGGCTCAAGTCTTGCGGCGTTTTCAGCGGCGCGGCCGCAGCCAGGTAGGCGGGCGCGGCGCAGGCAATTAGCCGGTAGGGTGCCAGGGGTTTGGCAATCAGGCCGCTATCGGGCAGTTCGCCGATGCGAAAGACCACGTCGTAGCCTTCGTCCACAACGTCCACCATGCGGTTGCTCAAGCTCAGGTCGATGCGCACTTCGGGGTGTTGGCGCAAATACAGCGGCAGCTTGGGCGCCAGCGCGTGCGTGCCAAACGACATGGGCGCGCTGATGCGCAGCACCCCGCGCGGGGTGCTACGCGCCTCGGCGGCAAAAGCTTCGGCGGCATCCACTTCGGCCAGAATGATTTTGCAGCGCTCGTAAAAGTGGCGGCCCGCTTCGGTAAGGCTGTGTTGGCGCGTTGTACGCTGAATCAGATGCACGCCCAGATGCTGCTCCAACGCCGCAACGTGCTTGCCCACCAGCTGTGAGGACATCGACAGCGCCTCACCCGCCGCCGTAAACGAGCCGCACTCCACGGCTTTGACGAAGACCTGCATGCCCGCGAGCTTGTCCATATGAAATAAGCAGTTTCAAATATTGATAAAAATCGTGCACTTATCGAAATTGGTTTGCAATATACACTGATCTTCATGCCCAGCACGGTAGTTGCAAGCAGTTGTGGCATGCAGACCCACCCTTTGGAGCACCACCATGAAACCCGCACCACTCACCCTGACTGCGGCTGCTTTGCTGTGCACCGCCACTGCAATGCAAGCACCGGCTCAGACACTGACACAAACCCAACCACAACCCGCTACCGTGCATGCGCCGAAACGGGATGAAGCGGCTATCCGCCAGTTGCTCAACGCCTATCGGGATGCGCTCAAAAGCGGCGACCCCGCCGCAGTATCTGCGCTCTTTACGGCCAACGGCGTTGTCATGCCGCCTGGCGCGCCTACAGCCGCAGGACAGGCGGCGCTGCAAGCCACTTATGCGAGCATTTTTAGCGCCGT
This sequence comes from uncultured Allobrachymonas sp., assembly GCA_964442555.1. Taxonomy (GTDB): domain Bacteria; phylum Pseudomonadota; class Gammaproteobacteria; order Burkholderiales; family Burkholderiaceae_C; genus Brachymonas. The sequence continues at coordinate 263 of CAYUAF010000202.1, read as the reverse complement.
TGATCTGGACTTGCAATTTACGGTGCTGGAAATTACCGTGAATGGGCCATATGCCTTCGTGCGCTCGACCTCGGACGGAACGGCGCTGATCAAAGCCCGGCAAAGCAAGGTGCCCGAACAAAACCGCGAGCTGTTTGTGCTGGAAAAAGTAAACGGCCAGTGGAAAATCGCCCGTTATATGTTCAACAAAGCATCGTGATGCGCCCGCATGGAGCCGCGTTGCCCGCCCTGCCCGCGCAAGCTGCATAGTGAGGTTGCCCCTG
>CAYUAF010000201.1:0-1931 GCA_964442555.1 uncultured Allobrachymonas sp. | reverse complement strand
AGTCCGAAACCGTTTGGCGCCAGGCCAACAAGCACAAAGTGCCCCGTCTGGCCTTTGTAAACAAAATGGACCGCGTGGGCGCCAACTTCTTCAAAGTGGTTGAGCAAATCAAAACACGCCTCAAAGGCAACCCTGTGCCCATCGTGATTCCTATCGGCGCAGAAGACAACTTCAAGGGCGTGGTCGATCTCATCAAGATGAAGTCCATCATTTGGGACGAAGCCTCCCACGGCATGAAGTTCGAATACCAGGACATTCCTGCCGAGCTGCAAGACACCGCCCAGGAATGGCGCGAGAAAATGGTCGAAGCCGCAGCCGAAGCCTCTGAAGAGTTGATGAACAAATACTTGGAAGAAGGCGCTCTGTCTGAAGAAGAGATCAAAAAAGGTCTGCGCATTCGTACCATCGCGACGGAAATCCAGCCCATGATGTGCGGCACCGCCTTTAAAAACAAAGGTGTGCAACGCATGCTGGACGCCGTGATCGACTTCCTGCCTTCTCCCGCGGACATTCCGCCTGTGGCCGGTCACGACCTCGACGACAAGGAAACCACACGCAAAGCCGACGACAGCGAAAAATTCGCAGCCTTGGCATTCAAACTGATGACTGACCCCTTCGTGGGCCAGCTGACTTTTGTGCGCGTGTACTCTGGCGTGCTCACCAAAGGCGACACGGTGCTGAACTCGGTCAAAGGCAAAAAAGAGCGTATCGGTCGTATCGTGCAGATGATGGCCAACGAGCGCAACGAGATCGACGAGATCATTGCCGGCGACATCGCCGCCTGCGTGGGCTTGAAAGAAGTTACAACGGGTGAAACCCTGTGCGACCCCAGCGCCCCTATCGTGCTGGAGCGCATGTCCTTCCCCGAGCCTGTGATTGCCCAGGCCGTCGAGCCAAAAACCAAGGCCGACCAGGAAAAAATGGGTATCGCGCTGCAACGTCTGGCGTCTGAAGACCCGTCCTTCCGCGTCAAAACCGACGAAGAATCCGGCCAAACCATCATCTCCGGCATGGGTGAATTGCACCTGGAGATCATCGTTGACCGCATGAAGCGCGAGTTCAACGTGGAAGCCAACGTCGGCAAGCCGCAAGTGGCTTACCGCGAAACCATCCGCAAAACCGTGGAAGACAGCGAAGGTAAATTCGTGCGCCAGTCCGGTGGTAAAGGCCAGTACGGTCACGTGGTCTTCAAGATCGAGCCGAACGAGCAAGGCAAAGGCTTTGAATTCATCGACGCCATCAAAGGCGGCGTGGTGCCGCGCGAGTACATTCCTGCCGTGCAAAAAGGCGTGGAAGAGGCGCTCAACTCCGGCGTGCTGGCGGGCTACCCCGTTGTGGACGTGAAAGTAACGCTGCACTTCGGTTCTTACCACGATGTGGACTCGTCCGAGCAGGCGTTCAAAATGGCTGCTATCTTCGGCTTTAAAGAAGGCTGCAAGAAAGCCAACCCCGTGATTCTGGAGCCAATGATGGCCGTCGAGGTGGAAACACCCGAAGAATACGCCGGTACCGTGATGGGCGACTTGTCGTCCAAGCGCGGCCAGTTGCAAGGCATGGAAGACATGGCTGGCGGCGGCAAAACCATCAAGGCTGAAGTGCCTCTGTCCGAAATGTTCGGCTACGCTACAGCCTTGCGTTCCATGACTCAGGGCCGTGCCAGCTACACGATGGAATTCAAGCAGTACGCTGAAGCGCCCCGCAACGTGGCTGACGCCATCATCGCGGCGCGCGCCAAGTAAGCGGCTATTGGGGCGTGTTGCAATCGACAGTTAGCGATTGCACAATGCCCCGCCCCTGTTTTTTAGAAAGTCTGTGATGCTGCACCCCCAATTGCCCGTGATTGGAGACGCAGTGACAGCATGCAGACATTAAACCAATCCACGGGCACAGCTCATTTTTGAAAAGGAAGCCATCATGGCCAAGGAAAAATT
>CAYUAF010000200.1:0-1933 GCA_964442555.1 uncultured Allobrachymonas sp. | reverse complement strand
GGCCTGCCCTTCCGCGACGCGCACGAAACCGTGGCCCACGCCGTCAAGGCCGCCGCCTCGCACCAGTGCGATTTGTCCGAGCTGCCCCTGAAGGTGCTGCAAGAATTCCACCCCGCCATCGACAAAGACGTGTACGACGTGCTCAGCCTGCGCGGCAGCCTGCAAGCGCGCAACACCTTGGGCGGCACGGCCCCCGCGCAAGTGCAGGCGCAGATCGCGCGGCACCGTGCGCGGTTGGTCGGCTAAAAGCAGCCGCCATCCCTCAATAACCTAGGGAGCACAGTGGCCATGGCAATCGAGAACATGCGGCAAGCCAAGCTGGCGGTACTCATTGATGCCGACAACACATCGGCCACTGCGGCACAAGGTTTGTTTGAAGAAATTGCCAAGTACGGCGTAGCCAGCGTCAAGCGCATTTACGGCGACTGGAGCAGCCAAACACTGGGCGGCTGGCGCAGCATTTTGCTCAAGCATGCGCTGGTACCCATCCAGCAATTCGCCTACACCAAGGGGAAAGATGCCACCGATATGGGGCTGATTATTGACGCCATGGATTTGCTCTACAGCGGCAACTTTGGCGGCTTCTGCCTGGTGTCGAGCGATAGCGACTTCACCCCGCTGGCTGCCCGCATCCGCGCAGCAGGTCTGGTGGTATATGGCTTTGGCCGCAAAACAACGCCCGAAGCGTTTCGGCAGGCGTGCGACAAATTCCTTTATCTGGAAAATTTGAGCGACCTCGCCAAAAACGAAGAAGCCTCCGCAGCCGCCACAACCGCCAAAGCAAGCACCCCCGACAGCGGCGCGGCAGAAGCCGCATCCGCCCATGCCACTGCTAAACCGGCCGTGACCAGACATATGGACGCAGTCACCAGAAACCTGCTCTACAAAGCCCTCAAAGACGCAACCGACGAAGATACCGGCTGGGCATTTGTGGGGCGCATCGGCAATTACATCAGCCAAACCCATCCGGACTTTGACCCACGCAGCTACGGCTACTCCAAACTCTCCAGCATGTTGCGCGATTTGCGCGGGCTGCAATTCCGCACCGATGATGCCCGCCGCATGTTCTGCCGCAAGATTCCCTTTCTCGCACTGGTCAAACTGTTGGATGAAGCATTCAACAAATTCAAAAATTCCAAAGGCTGGGCACATATCGATGCCGTAGGCAAATACATCAAACCGCGCTGGAACTGGCAGGAATATGGGTTTGAGACCTTTCTCGACCTGCTCGAAAAGGTAGACCACGTCGAAATCAGCCACGAAGGCATGCGCATGCAAAAACCTGCCGACAAGCCCAACGGCACAGCCGAATAACCGCATACGGGCATGGGCCACACACGCCGCTTTTACGCCTTGTTGATGGCTTTTTTGTGATCGCCTTTTATGGCTCTTTGTGGTCTGTTCATGCCCTTTTTCGCGCTATTTCTGTGCTCTTTTCTCTCCAGAAACAAGCAAAACCCTATAGCCGCAAGCTTGTACCGGCGGCTCTACAATTTCCGCCGATGAACGCCGCTGCCGCCCCCTTGCCCATTACCGCCGAACTGCTCGCCCGCTATAACATTGCAGGGCCGCGCTATACCTCTTACCCCACGGCAGACCGCTTTACATCGGCATTTGGCAGCAGCCATCTCGCGCAGGCGCTGCAAGCGCGGCAACAACCCCCGGCAGGCCAAGCGCCCAAACCGCTATCGCTGTATGTGCACATCCCCTTTTGCGCATCGCTATGCTACTTTTGCGCCTGCAACAAAATCATCACCAAGCACCGGGAATGGGCGGCAGACTACCTCAAACTGCTGCAACAAGAGCTGGCGCTGTACCAGCCCTACCTGGCAGCAGCGGGCGCTTCAACCAAGCGCCCGCTCGTCTCGCAACTGCATCTGGGGGGCGGCTCGCCCACTTTTTTGTCGGACGATGAGCTGAAGCAGCTCATGCA
>CAYUAF010000199.1:0-1981 GCA_964442555.1 uncultured Allobrachymonas sp. | reverse complement strand
TAGGCCATTTCCACATGCGAATTGACGCCCTGCTCGCGCAGGATGGCTACGCGCGGGCGCGCCGTGTGCACGGCTGGCGCTTGTGGTGTGAAGGTGAGGTGCATGTGCATGCCGGGGTCTTCGGCCACGCCTTTGCTGGCGTGTTCGCTGTCTGCGCAGGCGGGGTTGTCGCGCCGCTGGCAGATTTGCCAGCTCACCGTGTCCCATGTCTGGTGCAGTGCGCGCAGGTCGGCGGCAAATACCTGCTGCGCATCGCACCAGATGCTGAGCTGGCCTTTGCCCATGTCCAGCGAGGCGGCGTCTGAACGCACCGTGCCGATAAAGTGGCTGCACGCGCCCAGGTCGTGCTCACGCAACACCTGCATGACGGCGCTGCGCTCGCTGCTGCGTACTTGCAGTACCACGCCCAGTTCTTCGTTGAACAGGGCGTTGAGCATTTGGATGTGGCGGCGGCCGCTGATTTGTTTTTCCCAGTTTTTGGCTTCGCCGCTGTCCATGCTGCCGTCGCTTGCGCCTTGCACCTGCATCAGCAGCATGTCGATATTCAGCGCCACGCCTACGTGGCCCGCAAAGGCCATTTCGGCTACGCAGGCCAGCAGGCCGCCGTCGCTGCGGTCGTGGTAGGCCAGAATCTGCCCCTGCTGGCGCAGGGTATTGACGGCTTTGACCAGGCGCACCAGGTCTTGCGCATCGTCCAGATCGGGCACGCCGTCTTTTTGCAAGCAGCCGCTTTGCCCCAGCACTTGGCTCAAGATGCTGCCGGCCATGCGGTTTTTGCCACGGCCCAAGTCCACCAGCAGCAGGTGGGTTTCGGCCAGTTCGCGATCGAGCTGCGGGGTGAGCGTGCCGCGCACATCGTCTACCGTGGCAAAGGCGCTCACGATCAGGCTCACAGGCGATACGACTTTTTGCGCCTGCCCATCTTGCGTTTGCCACTGCGTGCGCATGGAAAGCGAATCTTTCCCCACGGGAATGGATATGCCCAGCTGCGGGCACAGCTCCATGCCCACGGCCTGCACGGTGCGGTACAGATTGGCGTCTTCGCCCGGCTCGCCGCAGGCTGCCATCCAGTTGGCGCTGAGTTTGACGCGCGGCAGCTCGATGGGCGCGGCCAGCAGGTTGGTAATGCTCTCGGCCACGGCCATGCGGCCAGATGCGGGCGCGTCCAGCACGGCCAGCGGGGTGCGCTCGCCCATGCTCATGGCTTCGCCCGCCACGCCGGCGTAGTCGGCCAGCGTTACGGCGCAGTCGGCCACGGGCACTTGCCAGGGGCCTACCATTTGGTCGCGGTGCGTCAGGCCACCCACGGTGCGGTCGCCAATGGTGATGAGGAAGCGTTTGCTGGCTACGGTGGGGTGGCCCAGCACCTGGGTTACGGCGTCTTGCAGGGAAATGTCTGCCACATTGAGCGCCTGCCCCTCATGCGCCACGCTTTGCACATTGCGCTGCATTTTGGGCGGCTTGCCCAGCAGCACATTCATGGGCATGTGTACGGGCTGCTGGGTCTGGCTGGCTGGCGTGCCTGTTTCCAGATCCACATCGCCCACGACCAGATCGCACGCCTCGGTGGTTACGCCTACCACGGCAAAGGGACAACGCTCGCGCTGGCAGAAGGCTTCGAACTGCGGCAGGCTCTCGGGCGCAATGGCCAGCACATAACGTTCCTGGCTTTCGTTGCACCAAATCTCCTTGGGCGCCAGGCCGCTTTCTTCCAGCGGAATGCGGCGCAGATCGAAGCGCGCGCCGCGGCCTGCGTCGTTTACCAGCTCGGGAAAAGCGTTGCTCAAGCCGCCAGCGCCCACATCGTGAATGGCCAAAATGGGGTTGGCCTGCCCCAAGGCCCAGCAGTGGTTGATGACTTCTTGCGCGCGGCGTTCTATTTCGGGGTTGCTGCGTTGCACCGAATCAAAGTCCAGGTGCGCGGCATTGGCGCCGCTGCTCATGGAGCTGGCCGCGCCGCCGCCCATGCCGATGCGCATGC
>CAYUAF010000198.1:0-2002 GCA_964442555.1 uncultured Allobrachymonas sp. | reverse complement strand
GGGGCCAAGCCTTCGAGCAGGATGTCGCAAAACTTACGGGGGGTGGCGTCGCCACGGGTAGAGAGGTAATTCATAGGGCTTGAATCAGTATGAGATGCGCCCGCCATGCAGGCCGAGAGAAGGGGATTTTTGCTTGAGAGTGTCTGTGTCTGTTGGCTAGGGCGCATGCGGCGCGCCCGCCCGCCTTTTTTTATCAGACGCAGGTCTTGGCAAATTCTAGCTTGAACCGCATGTGGCGCCGGGCTGCTTTGGCGAGGAAGCCGCTTGGTTACAGCCACAAGTTGCGAGTGGGGTATCTAACTAATGTGTAATGTGGCGAGGCCATTGGCGTAGCGAAGCAATTGCTTGGGAATTGCTTGGGAATTGCTTGGGCATCGTTGCTATTACTGCGCAATGCCATTACCCATGGGGCGGTGGCAATCACCGGCTAGCACGCAAGCCGTTGCCAAGGGCGGGATGCGTGGCCGATTGATTCATTGGCATATTGATTGCTTCCTGGCAGGGGAATCAGACCTTATTGTTAAGGCTTACTGTTTGGAGGCATAAATCTGGTCAAACACGCCGCCATCGGCAAAGAAGCGCTGCTGTGCTTGCTGCCAGCCGCCAAATGCATCGTTGATGGTTACCAGCTTCAAGGCAGGGAACTGCCGGCTGAATTCTGCCGCCACCGCAGGGTCGCTGGGGCGGTAAAAGTTTTGCGCAATCAGGCGCTGCGCCTCGGGGCTGTACAGATGCCGCAGGTATTCGGTAGCCACTTCGCGGCTGCCTTGGGCATCTACCACGCTATCTACCACGGCTACAGGCGGCTCGCACAAAATCGACAGCGACGGCGTAACGATTTCAAACTGATCACCGGCTTCTTTCAGGGCCAGGTGGGCTTCGTTCTCCCACGCCAGCAGCACATCGCCCAAATTGCGTTGGGTAAAGCTGATAGATGCCCCGCGCGCTCCGGCATCCAGCACAGGCACCCTTTGGTAGAGCCGGCGCACAAAATCCTGCGCGCTTTGCTCGCTGCCGCCAGGCTGGTGCTTGGCCCAGGCCCATGCGGCCAGAAAGTTCCAACGCGCCCCGCCAGACGTTTTGGGGTTGGGGGTGATGACCTTGATATCGCCCTTGACCAAATCGCCCCAGTCGCGAATCTGCTTGGGGTTGCCTTTGCGCACCAAAAACACGATGGTGGATGTGTAGGGCGTGCTGTTGTGGGGCAGGGCTTGCTGCCAGTCGGGCTTGAGCACGGCCTGCGGGCCTTGGCTGAGGATGTCGATATCACCCGCCAAAGCCAGCGTAACCACATCGGCCTTGAGGCCGTTTTTAACGGCTAGCGCCTGCTTGCCGGAGCCGCCGTGCGATTGCCGAAAGCTGATTTTTTGCCCCTTTGTTTGCTGCCAATGCCGTGCAAACAACTCGTTGTAGCGCTGGTACAGCTCGCGCGTAGGGTCGTAAGACACATTGAGAAGCGAAACCGTGGAGGAACCGCTCTGGCTGGCAGCTTGCTGGCGGGCGTTGGGCGCGGCATCGGGGCGGCAAGCGGCCAGTGTCGCGACCAGAGAAACGGCTATCAGTAATGGGCGTGCCCGCATGCTTGGCTCCTTGGGTGATGTGCTGCTGTCGTGCTGTTGTTGCGCAGCATACAAGCGCATCTTCAGCAAGGGAAATACCGTTTTTTTGTTTGCATATAACGAAGCGCGCGGGTTGCCGCGATCAAGAGCGGTTTCAGTGCGGCCTTGCGCGGGCGTCCACTCAAATGGAGCACGCAGGCATTGCATGGCTGCGGAGCTTTTGGTCTTGCTCCTGCTTGGATCGCCTTGCTGGCGTGAAAAGACGTCTGCTTTACGCGGTACTTGGGCGTGTTTGCAAGCGAGAAGAGCTGTTGTATGGACGAGGCGTGAACGTGAATGAATTAACGCTTTCCTTGCTTGCTTTTGTTGTATTTTTTAAACGTTTCAATTTTTGTTAATTTTTCTGTGTTTTGTTGTTAAAATGGCAGCGTTAGATGAGATAT
>CAYUAF010000197.1:0-2008 GCA_964442555.1 uncultured Allobrachymonas sp. | reverse complement strand
ATGGGCTTGCCCTTGTTTGAGTTGGGGCAAATGTTGCGTGCGGAGGGTGCTGCTGCGCCAGCCGCCTGAAAAATCTGTGCGGCACAGCGTAATTTGTTGGTGCAGCATGGTCTGATACGCTGATACCCATGCGCGGCGCAGATTTGCGCAAGTAGACGAAATCGTGTGAGGCGGTTGGATGGCATCAGAGGAATATGCATGCGCTATTTGGATGATGCCGAGCTGGAAGAACTGGCTGCCCGGCTATTTGCAAGCTACGACGAAGGCTGGGCGGGCGATGCTCCGCTGACCGATGAGCTGATTGCGCGGGTAGAAGCCGACTTGGGTTATCGACTGCCGGAAGACTACATAGCCTTGATGCGTCGGCGAAACGGCGGGCTTTTGGCTCATAGCGTTTTCAGCTATATGGAAAATGATCGAAACGGCAGGCCATGCGCATGCGAACTACTGGTGCGAGGCATCAGCGGCATTGGCTTCCAGAATCCATGTGCGCTATGCGGCGAAATGGGCAGCCGCTTTTGGGAAGCGCCAGGCAACTGGAACTAGCCGCATATTGGCATCTACTTTGCAGAAGAAGACAGCGGCCATGGGCTGTACGCACTGGACTATCGGGACTGTGGCCAATCCGGGGAACCGTCTGTCGTCAATATCTACCACGAAGGCTTCAAGATCACCCGCTTGGCCGACAACTTTGCCGACTTTGTGCGCCGATTACGCAGCGACATAGCGGAGTAAAACCGCCTTTTACAACAAGCGCTTTGCCGCAGCGTCTTGCTCTGCCTCTCAGGTGCAGCCATCGTAAAAGCCGGTGTAAAAAAAGAAAACAGGCCGTCTGCAAACGGCCTGTTGTTCATATTGTTTAAGAGGCATACGCGGGGCGCATGCGCGCGCATTGCTTGGCGCCCGGTATCCGGCACCGGCAGATGCCGGGGCGTGATTAATCGTCGTAATCCACGTACGAGGCCAGAACGCTGCCGTTGCTGGCATCTACCACGACTTTGTGCGGCACATTGTTGGCGGCCAAAATCTCGACCTTGTAAACGACCTGGCCGCGGCTCCTGTCGCGTTCGGCTTCCATCACGCGGCCTTGGATTTTGCCTTGGGCGATCTGGATGGCGCGCTCCAGAGAAACTGCGGTTTGGCGCACGGGCTTCCACTCTGTATCGACTTTGCTGCCCAGCACCTTGCCGCTGGCAGCGTCGATGTACAGCGTGTGCTCTTGCGTGCCATTGCGCACTTCCACCTTGTAGACGGGGGTGCCGTATTTGCCTTGCAACTGCACATCGGTTGCCTGGCCGCCCACCTGCTTCTGGGCCGTGGCGATAGCCTGCTCGGGCGATACCTTGGTTTGCGCAACGGCGGCGACAGGTTGGTGGGGCATGTCATCGTCGGCCATGGCGGGAGCGCCAGCGGCCAGCATGGCAGCGGCCAATACGGCAGACAGGGCGCTCAAACGGTTTTCATGATGCTCATCTCCTTTGCGAAGGGGTTGAAAAAGGGTGTCTGGCTGTTTCCAGTTCGGGTATCTTATAAAGCGAAACTTAGGCCATGCTTAGGGTCTGTTTCTTTTGGGTTGTGATTAAAAAAGCTATTCGCCCTTGTTGCATGCATGCCTTGCCAAGGGATGGCACCTTGGCAAGGCTGGCGCTTTGACGAGTAAGCTTTTTGATCGCAGCGCATTCTTCAAAAACAGGGTGAACAGACCCTGACATGTTTTGGGTGCGTGCAAACATCAAACAGGCGGGCGGGAGTGGGGCTTGTGCTGTGCTTTTTGGCGCGTCATGGTTGTATGCCGCCTTGTGCGTGAAGAAGGCTTGCATAAAAAAACGGAACGCACTTTGCGTGCGTTCCGCTGGCGGTGTTTGTTGCCTGCCGGGCAGGCCCCGGCAGGTGTTGGGCGTGGGGCTGGTGATCAGGCAGGCACCATGCCGGAGTGGCGCAGCAGGGCGTCTACCTGGGGTTCGCGCCCGCGAAAGGCTTTGAACGATTCCATGGCCGGGCGGCTGCC
>CAYUAF010000196.1:0-2025 GCA_964442555.1 uncultured Allobrachymonas sp. | reverse complement strand
GAGGCGATGATGAGCGAGCGGTTGGTAGCCGGGTTGAGCGCCTTGAAGTCGGCCACGCTAATGCCCGCCAGCTGCGCGGCGATGGCTACGTCCATATCGCGGTTGATGGCCACCTTGTCAAAGTACGGGTGGTTGGCCACGCTGGGTAGCGTGGTGTTGAAGATGGCCGGGTTGCGCACGATGTTTTTAAGGGCTTGCAGCTTGGGCACGTATTCGCGCGTTTCGTTGGGCATGCGCAAGTCTTCATACCGTGTACCCAGGCCGGCAGCGCGGTTGCGTGCAATGGCGCGCTGCACGCTGCCTTCGCCCCAGTTGTAGGCGGCCAGCGCCAGGTGCCAGTCGCCAAACATGTTGTAGAGGCGTTGCAGATAATCAAGCGCGGCGCGGGTGGAGTGCAGCACGTCGCGGCGCTCGTCGCGGAAGAAGTTTTGCTGGAGCGAAAAATGCCGCCCCGTGCTGGGAATAAATTGCCACATGCCGGCGGCTTTGGCGCTGCTGACGGCTTGGGGGTTGAAGGCACTTTCCACAAACGGCAGCAGCGCCAGCTCGGTAGGCATGCGACGGCGCTCGATTTCTTCTACCACGTGGTAAAGATATTTGTTGGAGCGCCCGACCATGCGCTGCATATAGTCTGGCCGACGGGTGTAGTAAGCCTCTTTTTCGAGCACGGTGGCGTTGTGCAGATCGGGCATGGCAAAGCCGCTGCGAACGCGATCCCACAAATCGTCTGACGTGGCATTGCGCACCACGCTGACGCTACGGGCATGCGCAGGCGTGCGCACCCCCACTTGCGAAGGCGATTTTTGGGTAGCACACCCCGCCACAACAGCCAGCGACACCGCAGCGCCCAGCCAATGCAAACAACGTTTTAAAGAAAAAGACATGCGCATAAAAACAAAAACAGCCCGCCGCACACATACTGCTACGCATGCGGGGCCAGTGCAGGTTAAGGGTTAAAAATGATCTTTCCAGGCGCGCAAGGCGGCAAACACCTCGGCCGGGCCGGAAACACAAGAGCCGCGCGCCGCAACTGCGGCTTGCACCGCAGGCACGTGGACTCGCAAAAAGGGGTTGATGGTCTTCTCCTGTTGCAGGCTGGAAGGCAAGGTTGGCTGCTGTTGCGCGCGCAAAGCCTCGCACTGCCTGATGTGTCGGGCAATGGCGGCATTATCAGGCTCTACCGCCTGGGCAAAACGCAGATTGGACAAAGTGTATTCATGCCCGCAGCACACCCGGGTTTGATCGGGCAAGGCAGCCAGCTTTTGCAGGGAATGATGCATTTGCGCAGGCGTGCCTTCAAACACACGCCCGCAGCCAGCAGAAAACAAAGTGTCGCCGCATAGCACAAAGGGCGCATCCAGCCCGGGCTGCACGCCCGCATAAAAAGCGATATGCCCCGCCGTGTGGCCGGGCACATCCAGCACATCCAGACGCAAGCCCAGCAGTTGCAGGCTGTCGCCCTGCCGGCAAGGCCGCAGCGCCTGCGGCGCAATGGCCGCAAAGGTGTCGCCTGACAAGCCGTCTGCCGCCGGCAGGTACACTTGCGTGGCAGCCGTGCCGCACTGGCGGTACAGGGCTTCTACCCCGCCGATATGATCGTGGTGATGGTGCGTGATCAAAATGGCAGCCAGCGCCAACCGTTCGCGCTGTAAGACGGCAACGGCCCCATCGGCCTCGGCAGGGTCGCACACCACCGCTTCGCGGCCATTGTGCAGCACCCAGACATAGTTGTCTGCCCGTGCGGGCAGAGCAAGCAATGGCATGGAAAAGGGGCGGGCGCAGGCTGTCACAATCGCTTTACATGAAATGTCCAAGCCCATTATAAATTTGGAAGAATGGTTCACACAGCCCGCAGGCCAGCACCTGCAAGCCTGGGCGCAAACGCGCTGCGACCAGGCCGTGAGCCGCTGCTTTGGCTACCATGCCCTGCAAGTGGGTCTGCCTTGCCTGCCCCTGCTACGCAACAGCCGCATTCAACATGTGTGGGCGGCGGCCACCCCTGCCGATGCAAGCGGCGTGCCGGGC
>CAYUAF010000195.1:0-2039 GCA_964442555.1 uncultured Allobrachymonas sp. | reverse complement strand
CCACTACGATGGATTCTCGCTGTCAAATTCCACACGAAACGACGAGGAACCAGCCTTGCTCGATTTGCCAGATCACATACTGGCAAAACGCCATTGATCAGGCCAGGCGCAGAGGGGAGTCTGCCTTATCATGGCTGGGTTTTTACCAGAGCCAATCAGGCTGATACTTTTCCCCCTCGCCATTGGCGTTTTTAAAAAGGAATAACCTCCATCATGACGCCCGCTACCACCTCTCTTAAATCCGTACTGACTGTGCAAGACCAGCCCCGCAGCAACTGGATTGGCGACGGATTCCGCGTATACGACATCTTCAACTACCGCAAAGGCGCAGAAGAGCGCTCTCCGTTCTTGCTGCTACATTACGCTGCGCCCATGCATTTCGAGCCCAATCACAGCGGGTACCCGCGCGGCGTAAGCGACCACCCGCACCGCGGGTTTGAAACCGTCACCGTCGTATACGACGGCGAGGTGGAGCACCGCGACTCCACCGGCGCAGGCGGCGTAATCGGCCCGGGCGATGTGCAATGGATGACGGCGGGCGGCGGCATCATGCACCGCGAGTTCCACTCGCAAGCCTTCAGCGAAAAAGGCGGCGCGTTCGAGATGGTGCAGTTCTGGGTCAATCTGCCCGCCCAGCACAAAATGACTCCGGCGCACTACCAAGGCATCAAGGCCGATGCCATTGCAGAAGTCTGCCTGCCCGACCAGGCTGGCCGCGTGCGCGTAATTGCCGGCGAACTCAACGGCGGCAAAGGCCCGGCCACGACTTACACCCCCATGAACGTGTGGGATGTGCGCCTGCAAGCCGGCAAAACTGCTTCGCTGCCGCAACCCGAGGGCTGGACAGCCCTGCTGCTCGTTCAGGCAGGCAGCGTGCACGTGAATGGCCACGAGGCGCACTCCGGCCAGCTGGTAACCCTTAGCCGCGAGCACTCCGGCCTGGAACTGCAAGCGGCTGCCGGCAACGATGTGCGCCTGCTGCTCCTGACGGGCGAGCCGATTGACGAGCCCATCGTAGCCAGCGGCCCCTTTGTGATGAATACCGCGGCAGAAGTTGCCGCCGCCTACAACGATTTGACTTTCGGCAAATTCCGCAACATCGAATAAGCCGTGCGGGCGCTGCTGCATAGCACGCCCACTCAAGCCATGCACCCTTCCACGCCCGCCATGATGCGGGCGTTTTTGCCTCATCCCTGCGCCTGGCAACCAAACACGCCGCCTGCCCCTGTCATGCCCACGCAGCATGCCAGCCGCCGGCTCGGCAGATAATGCGCCTCAACTGATACGCCTACCCCCTCTGCTAGCAAACGTATGCAACCCACGCATGCAACGCCTGCCAACACTGCTCTCATCAGAAAAGCCCACGCCCATGAACAAACTTTTTGTTTTATCGCTTGCCGCTGCCTTGGCAGGATGCACTGCCACCCCGCAGGCCGGCCCAGTCGGCAGCGACCGCGATGCGCACGGCTGCATTGGCTCGGCAGGCTACAGCTGGTCGGCGCTGCGACAGCAATGCATTCAGCCGTTTGACAATCCGGACATTCGCCTGCCCGACCCCGACAACGACACCTTGGCGGTTTATGTGATTGTGTCGGCCAACAAAAGCCGCGCCGAACTGTTTGCCAGCGGAGTGCCAGCCAACACCGTGCTTGAAAGCGTAAAAGGCGGCTACGCCTCGCGGGACGGAACAATCCGCCTGCTGCGCACAGACAATGGCTGGCGCTTGCTTCGCCAGCCGTAACAGCATCCGTTCCACCGCGCGCGCCACGCCTTCGCCCTGTACCAACTCCCCAGCACGGAAGAAGGCTTTGCAGATGTGCGAATCGTGCCCGCCGATGCCGACTGGAGCCAAGCCCCCAGCGCCTGAAAATATTTTCACCTCGCCGTTTTTAAATAGTGAAAAAAAAGCAAAGGGTATGTGCCATTTAATGCACACGCCCTTTTTGTTTGGCCACTGCCACAAGACACGCAATGCTGCTATGCGGCAGGGCTCTATGCCGTTTTGTGTGGAACTTGACAACCTCAAAGACACCGATGCA
>CAYUAF010000194.1:0-2094 GCA_964442555.1 uncultured Allobrachymonas sp. | reverse complement strand
GGCCAAGAGTAAACCACGGCGTCGTCCAGTCAACGAATCATCCGAGACACGACATGCGATATGCCCCCATGGATTGATAACCAATATTTATGGTAAATGGCGGTTTTTAGGCTGCCATTTTATTGTTTGACTTCTTCAAACCACTTGGCATAAATGGTTTTAGCGGTGCCGTCTGCACGCATGGCTTCCAGCGTTTCGTCCAGCTTGGCGAGCAGGGCGGTATCTTCCAGGCGGATGCCTACGCCGTATTCTTCGGCCCCCAGGTTATCCGCCAGAATGCGGTATTCGCCAGGTTTTTTGCTGGTGTAGTAGCGGCCTACCACTTCATCGACCACTACGGCGTCCAGGCGGCCTGTGCTCAGGTCCATCAGGGCGGTCACGTTATCGCCAAAGTTCTTGAGTTCTTTAATGGATTTGGATACGGCTTCGTCTTTGGCAATGGCATCCACCGCGCTGCTGCCGTCTTGCACGCCCACGACTTTGCCTGCCAGATCAACCTTGCTTTGTATGGGGGACTTGCTGGTCACGATGATGATCTGGTGGTTCACCATGTAAGGCTTGGTAAAGGCCACGTTCTTCTTGCGCTCTTCGGTAATGGTCATGCCGTTCCACAGGGCATCTACGCGCTTGCCTTTGAGTTCGGCTTCTTTGGCGCTCCAGTCGATGGGTTTGAACTCGGCCTCAATGTTCATGCGCTTGGTCGCTTCGCGTGCCATGTCGATGTCGTAGCCGACCAGCTCGCCTTTCTCGTCACGAAAGCCCATGGGGGGGAAGTTGTCGTCCAGCCCAATGACCAGTTTGGTGGGCAAATCAGTCGTGGCAGCTGCCGCAGAGGCCGGTGTCGCAGCCGAAGCAGCGGGCGCAGCGGTATCGGCAGACTTGGTGCAACCCCACAGCAGGGCGCCTGCGGCCAAGGCTGTGAATAAAGGAATCAGGCGGGAGAAGCGAGGTTTCATGGTGGAGGGCCTTTTTAGAGAATAAAAACAGAAATTTCGGATGCTGCGCGCGTTGGTTTACGCGCCTGCAATGATAGCGGCTGAAACCAGAAATCCGTCACACTATGAGGGGCAATCAGGGATTTATCTTGCTTTTGTAGCAGCCCAATAACTTTGCCCAAAAACGGTTGGCGGATGCCGCGTGCAAGGCCGATGCGGCAAGCTTCTGCCGGTAGAATCGGCCTATTCATCAGTACAACAGCATTTTGTGCGCATAACACATTCATCATGCCTACTTTTCAGCAAATCATTCTCACCCTTCAGGAATATTGGGCCAAACAAGGCTGCGCATTGCTCCAACCTTACGATATGGAAGTAGGGGCGGGCACCAGCCACACCGCCACCTTCTTGCGCGCCATTGGCCCCGAGCCGTGGAAGGCCGCCTACGTGCAGCCCAGCCGCCGCCCCAAAGACGGCCGCTATGGCGACAACCCCAACCGCTTGCAGCACTATTACCAGTACCAAGTAGTGCTCAAGCCCGCGCCGCCCAACATTCTGGATTTGTATTTGGGCAGCCTGGAAGCATTGGGCTTTGATCTGAAGAAAAACGACATCCGTTTTGTGGAAGACGACTGGGAAAACCCCACGCTGGGCGCTTGGGGTCTGGGTTGGGAAGTGTGGCTCAACGGCATGGAGGTAACGCAGTTCACCTACTTCCAGCAAGTGGGCGGTATTGACTGCAAACCTGCCACGGGCGAAATCACCTACGGGCTGGAGCGCCTGGCCATGTACCTGCAAGGCGTAGACAACGTTTACAACCTGGTCTGGACCGAGCAGCCCGATGGCACGCGCCTGACTTATGGCGATGTGTACCACCAAAACGAGGTGGAGCAATCCACCTACAACTTCGAGCATTCGGACGCCGACTTTTTGTTTACCGCCTTTGCCGCGCACGAAAAGCAGGCCAAACACCTGATTGAGCAGCAACTGGCGCTGCCGGCTTACGAGCAGGTACTCAAAGCTGCGCACACCTTCAACCTGCTGGATGCGCGTGGCGCCATCAGCGTGACCGAGCGCGCCGCCTACATTGGCCGTATCCGCAACCTGGCGCGCGCCGTGGCGCAAAGCTATTACGACAGCCGCGCGCGCCTGGGCTTTC
>CAYUAF010000193.1:0-2129 GCA_964442555.1 uncultured Allobrachymonas sp. | reverse complement strand
AGCACTTGCCCAAGCCTGTCCTTGACCACGAAACCAATGATGGGGCGCGCCAAATCCTGCCGCGCGTGCACAGTAATGCGCAGGCGCACGGCTTCTCCCCCTACCGCCCAGGCCAACGCCTGACCGCTGTCATCACACAGACTGACATTCACGATCCGCGCACCGCCCTCGCCAAAAGAAGCTGCCTGCGGATCAAACGCAAACACGCGCAAATCATTGCGCAGATTGCTGGCGTTGAGCCACGGCAACCGTTGATCGCCCTGCGGCAGCGCAAGGGGCGCATCTGCATGATGCAAGGCCTGTGTGCTGTCAACTTCAACAGCCTGGCCCTGTTGCGCATAAAACTCGCGCAAATACGCCTCACACACGGCTTTGGGCACGCCTTGCTGGCGCATGCCCCCCTTGTCCAGCCAAATGGCATGGTTGCACAGGTTCTTGACCGCGTTGGTGTCGTGGCTGACAAACAGTACCGTACCGGTTTGCATGAAGTCGCGCAAAAAACGCATGCACTTTTGCGTAAAAAAAACATCGCCCACAGCCAATGCTTCATCAATCACCAGAATGTCGGCATCCACATGGGCTATCACTGCAAAAGCCAAGCGCACCATCATGCCACTGGAATAGGTTTTGACCGGCTGGTCGATGAATTCGCCAATATCGGCAAACGCCTCAATGGCAGTCAGCCGCTGGCGCGTCACATCTTCGGACTGACCCAACACGCTGGCATTGAAGAAGATGTTCTCGCGCCCAGTGAACTCGGGATTGAAGCCCGAGCCCAGCTCAAGCAAGGCCGCCACGCGGCCATTGACTTGCACCTTGCCCTGCGTGGGGTGGAGCGTGCCGCAGATGATTTGCAGCAGGGTGGACTTGCCCGATCCATTGCGCCCGATGATACCCACCGTTTGTCCTCGATGCACTTCAAAGCTCACATCATGCAACGCGCAAAATTCATGAAAATAATCGCGCGGCACACGCCCGAACCAGCGTTGCAAGCGCGGCCGGAAAAACTGCCTGAACCGATCACCGGGCGATGCATAAACGTGATAGCTTTTGCCCAAACTTTCTACCTTGATGGCAACTTTAGAGGACATCTGCAAAGCTCCTTCTCGTCTTCTGAAACCATACAAAGCCCAGCCAGGCCGCCAGTGCCGACGCCAACCAGCACCCCACTAGCAAGGTTGCATCAGGCGCCTTGCCCCAATACAGCACATCGCGCGTCATCTCGACAAAGGGTGTCAGCGGATTCACATATAGCCAATGGCGATAGTTTTCAGGCAAGCTGCTGGCTGAATAAAAAATGGGGCTTAAAAACATCAAAACCGTTACGGTAATACCAATAATTTGCGATATATCCCGTAAAAAAAAGGCCCAAAGACGCCAATAACCAACTGCACCCCATGATGAATAGGCACAGCGGCAAAAGCACCAGAGGCAATAGCAAGACAGTTGCAGGCGGCAAACCGTAAAAAAACAAGTACGCCACCAACCAAACGGCCAGGCTGATCAATGCATGATAGAGCGCAGAAAGCAAACTCACCAGAGGCAGTATCTCCAACGGAAACACTACTTTCTTGACGTAATTGGGATTGGAAACAATCAGGCCGGGCGCCCGATTGATGCATTCGGCAAACAGGTTGAAGACGATAATCCCCGCAAAAAGCACCAAGGCAAATTCTGTTTTCGAATGGTTATTGATGCTCCAGCGCGCCTTGAACACCACGCTGAACACGAACGTGTACACAGCCAGCATGAACAAGGGGGTAAAAAAAGACCAGAGCAAACCAAACACAGATCCGCGATAACGGCCCTGCACTTCACGTTTGGCAGCGGCATATACCAAATCGCGGCTGCGCCATAGACTGGCGAACATTTCAACAGGCGTTGCAGAAAAATTACGCATCAAAAATACATCCTTCTATCGAAAACATTCTCTGCAAACATCACGCCGATGCAAGAAACAGAATGCTCTGTTTGATAAAAATTGATAGAGCCACTCACCCCCAGACAACCTGGTGGCATACATGAGACCGCCACGGTTTGTTTCGTTACAAAACAAACTCTTCTCGACACAAGCGCAGCAAATACCGCCCATATCCATTTTTGAGCAGCGGTTGCGCCAGCCGTTCCAG
>CAYUAF010000192.1:0-2167 GCA_964442555.1 uncultured Allobrachymonas sp. | reverse complement strand
TTTCTGCTTTTTTACCCTTTTGCCTTTCCGTGAACATGCCCGTCCTCCCTTCCACAGCGCCCGAAACCGTGGCACAAGCCCTGAAACAAGGCATTGCCCAAGGCCTAGCTCCTATGGATGCCCAATTGCTGCTGCTACACGCGCTTGACCGCACCGAAGCAGGCCGCAGTTGGCTGCTAGCGCATGACGACTACATCTTGCAAGCGGCCGAGCAGCAACGCTGGCAGCAATTGGTGCAGCGCCGCCTGCAAGGCGAACCTGTTGCCTATTTGCGCGGTTGGCGTGAATTTGCCGGCTTGCGGCTGGCGGTAGACGCCCGCGTGCTAGACCCCCGCCCCGATACCGAAACCCTGTTGGACTGGGCGCTGGCGCTCATCCCCACCCTGGGCACCTCACCCACCGTAGCCGATTTGGGCACGGGCAGCGGCGCCTTGGCCTGCGCCCTGGCGCACCACGCGCCCCAAGCCCGCGTATGGGCCAGCGACTACAGTGCAGACGCACTAGCCGTTGCCCGGCACAATGCGCACAGCCTACACCTGCCCGTGCAGTTTGTGCAAGGCAACTGGTTCGAGGCGTTTGCCGATCACAACGCCCCCCGGCAGTTTGATTTGCTCGTTAGCAACCCGCCCTACATTCGCCATGACGACCCCCATTTGCAGCCCCTGCAACACGAACCGCAGCAAGCGCTGACCAGCGGTGCAGACGGGCTGGACGATATCCGCATCCTCATTGCGCAAGCGCCCCAGTGGCTGCGGCCTGGCGGCTGGCTGCTGCTGGAACACGGCTACGATCAAGCGCCCGCCGTGCAGCAGCTGTTGCAGAAGCGCGGCTTTTTGCACGTGCAAGGCCGCAAGGATTTGGCCGGCATTGTGCGGTGCAGCGGCGGCCAATGGCCGTAAAGCGCAACGGTTTTTTTATGCAAGCCGGGCCGCATTGCGATAATGCCCACCTTCTTTTTTTGAAAGCACCCCAACCATGACTGATGACGTTCAACAAAAAATCGACACCCTGGTTAAAAGCCACCCCATCGTGCTGTTCATGAAAGGCAATGCATCCTTCCCGATGTGCGGCTTTTCAGGGCGCGCCGTGCAGCTGCTCAAAAGCGCCGGCGCCGACCCCAACACGGTTTACACCATCAATGTGCTGGAAGACGAAGCCGTGCGCCAAGGCGTTAAAACATACAGCAACTGGCCGACCATTCCGCAGCTGTACATTCGCGGCGAATTCATCGGCGGCTCCGACATCATGCAGGAAATGTACGAACAAGGCGAACTGCAACAACTGGTGGCAGATGCCGCCAAGCCCGCTTGATCAACTGATTGCATACTGAATAGCCGCCAGCCTGCCAGCTATTCAGGCTATTTGGCTATTGCCCAACGCGCATCCGGCTGTGCCGCCAGCACCCGGATGCGTTTTTTTTTGCACAATCACCAAGCCCTGCTCAGACCAACGCCTGCCCGGCACCTCCGATGCTTGCCTGCCTGGCGCATACAAGCAAGCGTGCATTCCCCCGCTGCCATTTCCCCTAAAAACGCAAGGCAGCAAGGCACGGCACTGTGCGTGCTTGCCATCATCAATGTTCACCCGGCGGCAGTGGAGCCTTGTCTGTAGCGGCATCGACCCGCGTTTTTTCTTTTTCTTGGCGCGCGCGCTTCATCATGAAATATCCCACCGTCAAAGCCAGAATGATGGCGGCAATGCCGATCAGGCTCAGGCTATCTACCTTTTTCACATCCAAAATGATGACCTTGCGCGCAATGGCAATAATGGCTACCGAAAGCACCGTTTCGTAATGCGGCGGGCCTTGGGTGATGTAGGTTTTCATGATGGTCTCGAGCAGCTCAATGCCAATCAGCACCAGCATGAACATGCCAAACACATCCAGCAGCAGGTTCACATCAAACAGCACATACGGCGGGTTGATGATATTGCGGATGACGAACCAGCCCAAGTCCAGCGTACCCAACACCAACACCAGCGCCATCAACGCCATGAGCAGCTGGATTAAGCCTTTTTCAAATTTTTTGAGAATATCGAGCAACATGACAAGCTCCTGTATGGATGCATCAACTGCATCGTCTCGACAGCCTTGCCTCACAGGTAAGACTGGTTAGTGCGTAGTGTAAAAGCTTCGCAAAACCGATGCACAGCATGTGAATTGGAAAAC
>CAYUAF010000191.1:0-2193 GCA_964442555.1 uncultured Allobrachymonas sp. | reverse complement strand
AAGTCATGAGCCTGCCCATGAGCGCAGACTTGCAAGCGCACGAGCAAGACGCCGTACTGCACGCCTTGCGCAATGCGCTGGGCTAAACGCCATCTTTTATATGGATGCACGTATCGTCTAAAGGCTGCCTGTACGCATGAAAAAAGCACTGCTTGCCAACGGCCTGTTGCGCGCCATCATGACCTTGCTGATGGGCGGTGCCGTGGCACAGCTGGTGCCTTTGTTGCTGGGGCCGGTGCTCACCCGCCTGTTCACGCCCGATGCCTTTGGCATATTTACCAGCTTCAACACCATTGCCGCCACAGTCGCCGTAGTGGCCTGCGCACGCTACGAATTTGCCTTGCCCATGGCGCGCGACGATGCCGAAGCCGCCACACTCATGGCGCTGTGCCTGCGCATCGGCTTGGCCGTTACGGTGCTCACCGTGCCGCTGGCCGCCTTGTTGCATGCCACAGGCCACTTGCCTTTGCCGAATCTGCTGCCGCTGGCCGTGGCGGCAGCGGGCCTGCTGCAACTGCTGGTGATGTGGAATACATGGGCCAAGCGCTACCGCGCGCTGGCGATTGGCCGCGTGCTGCAATATGGCGGCGCAGCCGTGTTGCAGATGCTGCTGGGGTGGTGGCTGTGGCAACGGCAAGGGCAGGCAGCAGGCGTGGATGACGCCTGGGCGCTGGTGGTTGCGCCGATTGCCGCCTGCGTGCTGGCGGCCTTGTTGCTGGGCCGCCCAAGCCCCGCCGGTGGTTGGCGCAAAGCCCTGCCGCCTGCGCCGGCTGCCTGGGCGGCAGAGTTGCGACAAAACATGCGGCAAGCCATGCACAGCTACCGCGACTTTCCCTTGCTCAACACCCCGCACGCTTTTTTGGGCACGGCGCAAGACGCGCTGGCAGTGGCCCTGCTGGTGGCCTGGCAAGGCGATGCAGCGGCGGGGTTTTGGGGCTTGGCGCTGCGCTATCTGAAAGCGCCCGCCACGTTGGTGGGGGCGGCTGTGTCGCAGGCGCTGTATCCGCGCCTGGCCGCTGCCCAGCCCGATGCGGCACGGCGCATGGTGCGGCAAGTCATGCTGTTGCTGGCGGCCGTGGCCTTGCCCTTGATGCTGGCGTTGCTGCTGGCCGGGCCGTGGTTGTTTGCACGGGTATTCGGCCCCGATTGGCGCGAGGCCGGCGAACTGGCGCGCGCGCTGGCACCGTATATTGCGGCGCACTTCGTGGCAGCGCCGCTGGCGGTGGTGACCATGGCCTGGAAGGCGCAACGCTGGGCTTTCCATTGGGCGTTGGTGGGGCAACTGGCTTTTGTGGCGGCTCTGGCGCTGGGCTTGCGCACGGGCGGGGTGTTGGCGGGAGCATGGGCGGTATCTGCCGCCATGGTGGCGTACTTTGGCGTTTACTTCTACCGTTTGGCTTGCTGGCGGAATATTCCTGCGCCGCCAGCCATGAAAAGTGGGGACAATCAAGCATGAGCGCTTCGACACTCCGTTTGCGTGCCGTGCTCAACCGCCTGCGGCGGCGCATGTGGCATGCGCTGTTTTTTCGCATGCTGTTTGGCGAGGTGCAGCAGGGCAGGGGGCTGCCCCATACCCGCATTTCGCCCAGCACCTGCATCGAGCACGAAGACCGCCTGCACCTGGCGGATGACGTTTTCATCGGCCACTTCAACTTCATTGAAGCTAGCAGCGGCATCACCATTGGCGCGGGCACGCAAGTCACCAACTTCATCAGCATGGTCAGCCACAGCACGCACCGCAGCGTGCGCGTGGCGGCACGGCTTTCGGGGGTGCCCATGCCTGCGGCAGATGGCAGCCAGCCCAGCGATATCCGCGCGCCCATTGCCATTGGCGCGCATTGTTTCATCGGCCCGCACAGCGTGATTGAGGCGGGCACCACGCTGGGAAAGGGCTGCCTGGTTACCGCAGGCAGCCGCGTGCGCGGCACGTTTGCCGACTTTGCCGTGATTGGCGGCAACCCGGCGCAGGTAGTAGGCGATACCCGCACGCAAGATGCGCGCTGGCTGGCCGCCCACCCCGAATATCTGCCCGCCTATGAAAGCTGGGCGGGAAAGGTGCAGGCCCTGTGAGTGAGCCGTTGCGTTACGCCCTGGTAGGCGATGGCGAAAGTCCGCATCTGCTCAAGTGGGCGCGGGCACTTGTGCCTTTGGCGGATGTGTGGGTGTGCTCCAGCCGGGGCTTTTTGCCGGAAC
>CAYUAF010000190.1:0-2229 GCA_964442555.1 uncultured Allobrachymonas sp. | reverse complement strand
CGGGCAGCGCCAGCGCATTGCCATTGCCCGCGTCATGCTCAAAAACGCGCCCATTTTGCTGCTGGACGAAGCCACCAGCGCGCTGGATAGCGAAGTGGAGGCCGCCATTCAGGAAAGCCTGTACCAGCTCATGGAAGGCAAAACCGTCATCGCTATTGCGCACCGCCTATCGACCATTGCGGCGATGGATCGGCTCATCGTGCTGGACCAAGGCCGCATTGCCGAAGAAGGTACCCACGCCGAGCTGATTGCCAAAGGCGGCTTGTATGCCCGCTTGTGGAAGCACCAAAGCGGCGGTTTTTTGGGTGTGGATGTTTGAAACGTCTGTGCCAAGTCGAAAAAAGCCGCCCAAATGGAGCGGCTTTTTTATTGCGTTTGAAGCGTAGCTGGCGGGCGTGCAGTTTTTATTTCACGACTTTCTGGCGGGTCGTTTCCAGGAAACGTTGCAGCTCTGCCGTTAAATCAATTTCCATTCGTTCGGCCAGCACCATGAGCCACCATACGCACTCGGCAAGCTTGTGTTCAAGCTGCCCCTCCGCATGATTGGCCGGCCAGCGCTGTTGCTGCGCCATGGTCAAACGGCCAACCAGTGCCGCATCGGTTAAGAAAGCCAAGGCGTCTTCTTCAACCGACCAGCGCGAGCCGTGATGGATTTCTTCCAGCTTGTGATAGCCGTTCCGAATCTCTCGGGCCTGCTGAAACAATTGTTCAAAGGTAGGCGTGCTCATTTGGGGGTGAATGGTGTTGGCGGTATAGGGATATTGCTTAAGGGGTTGTCACCACATAGCCTGTTGCGCGCCATTGCTGCTGAACCCAGCACAGGCTCACTTGCTCGGAGCCTGCCAGCGCATTCTGGTTCAGGGCGGCAAAACGCACATTGGCGCAGGCCACAGGGGGCTGGTTGGGCGCAGGGGCCGTTACCACGCGGTTGATGCTGAGCCACTGGCGGGCGGTCACGGTGCCGAGCTTGTCGCGCTCTTGCGTCAGGCCTTTGGTAAAGGCATTTTTCTTGATGGCGCTTTGCACAAAAGCAGGCGTTTGCGCGTACAGATCATTGCCTTTCTTTTGGTCGATTTGCTGCAAGGTTTGCAATGCGGCAATCAGCATGGTGTTGGGCGCAAAGGCTTCTGCCGGCTGCGGTTGCGCGGGTGTTTGCGCCTGCGCGGCAACGGTGCCCAGCAGTGCGGCCAGGCCCACGCACAGGCGGCGGGCGAAGGGGCGTTTTGCGTTGGATGTTGCGTAAGTGCTCATATCGTGCTTCTTTCTGAATCAAAAGGTCGAAAAGTGTAGGGCTGCAATGGTAGCCGGTAAGGGCGGGTGCTTAGCGCGCGGATGCGTTTTGCGCGGGGTGTGCCTGCCAGATGCGGTATTGCAGTTGGTATGCCTGGCCGGTGTAAATCACCAAGGGCAGGCGGCTGTTGTAGCGCAGCATCAGGCTTTCGCCTGGTACGAAGGCATGGCGTTGGCTGCCCGGCGGGCAGCCCATCAGGGTGGAGGTGACGTTGCCATCGGTCACGAAGGCGTAGTAGCTGTACCCCCAGCCTTGCACGGTGTGGGCATGCAGCTTGCCGAGCAAGCGGTGGTGGTTGCAGTCGATGGGCATGTGCTTGCCGGGAATCAGCTCCACGCGCCAGTCTGCCTCGTTGGCTTGTGGCGGCAGTTGAATCACCCAGCGCGTTTGCCCGGCCTGGGGCGCAGGAAACGGCTTGAGCGTTTTGGCATCCGCCATGTGGGCGCTGTTGTTGGATGTGACGACAGCGGCGGGCGAAGGGGTGCTTGGCGCGCCGGAAGTAGTGCTGGAAGCAGAACCGGTGGCAGCATTGGATGCCGTAGCGCAGCCGGCAGTGAGTGCCAGCACAGCGGATGCAGTCAAAAAAATAGGGCCCATGGTGAGTCTCCTGAAGATGCTCTATCGAGCAGTTAGCGCGTGCCGAAAATGCGGTCGCCGGCATCGCCCAGGCCGGGCACGATGTAGCTGTGCGCGTTCAGCCCGCGATCAATGGCGGCGGTGTAAATCGGCACATCGGGGTGTTTGCCGTGTACGGCGGCAATGCCTTCGGGGCAGGTCAGCAGGCAAACAAAGCGAATGGATTTGGGTTGCAGCGTTTTGATTTTGTCGATGGCTGCCACGGCAGAGTTGCCCGTGGCGAGCATGGGGTCGAGCAAGATCACATCGCGCTCTTGCATGTGGGAGGGCATTTTGAAGAAATACTCCACGGCTTCCAGCGT
>CAYUAF010000189.1:0-2240 GCA_964442555.1 uncultured Allobrachymonas sp. | reverse complement strand
TGCCGCCAATCAGGCCCAGGGTTTTCATGTGTGCAGACGCCTTGGAGGGGTGTGGTTCAAAAGTTGATTATGTGGCAGCAGACAGACTGATTAATGCGGGCAGCTTATCTTTCACAAGCAGCTGTCTTTCAAGTTCATATATCGATCTTGTGCCTGCTTTTCACCTCTGAGCGAATGCTAACTAGGTGTCAGGTGCCGGATGATTCCGAACTTGTTTTACAAACAAGTCTGGTCTTGATTGCTGCCAGTGCTTAATTGTTTAGCTGCGTTGCGAGTATTGCACTAATGGTGAATAATAAAGAAATATCGGATTGAGTAAATTTTTAGGATTTGATCATTAGTTCCAATGAGTCTTTGAGTGCTAGTATTGAACTGGATCTATGATGATCAGGGTGGAGTGCGTCTTGTGGTGATTTTTGAATTTCTTCAGCAACTATATATTTTACTTTTGTTAGAGTTGCGTTACTACACGGCTTTCCTTGTGCTTCGAAGGTCGCCTTGATTCTGGACGACCATTTTTTAGAGCCACTGAAGGTGGGATGATCTAAACTGACTCCAAAATCGGTTTGAATTCTTGGTTTATAGATGGAAGGGTCGATAGTGTCCTCAAATTCGGATTCTGTAAAGCCGCTACAAATGGTGAAGGTGGTATTTGAAATAGACGCCAGTCCATCAGCGACTGCTCGGTTAAAAGATTGTTTCCCCGACTCATCGTGGTCTAGAAAAATGTGCGTTGTGCAAAGTGCGTTTTTAAGTTGAGAGATCTTATAACTTAAGTTCCCTGCTCCGCCGAGTTGTTCAATCACGAATATATGATTTTTTAAAGCGTTGCCAATCTTCTTACTTAAGGTTGGCAAAAGAGCCCGAAGAGCAATGACATCCTCTTGTCCCTCCACAATGAGGGCAAAGTTCGCGTGCATTAAATTATCAGAAGCCCTGATCCCAAGAATATCTCTAACCGCTTTGATATTCTTTGCGGGTTTTGCACTTCCTTCAGAGACGATGATGTTTGCAGTTACTGACTCTCTATCAGCGAAAAGTGGATTGTGAGTGGTAAGAATTATTTGGTGTCGGTCTGAAAGACCACGAATGATCTCGTTGATTTGATGAATGGCACCAGGATGTAAATGAGACTCTGGTTCCTCAATCGCTAAGATTGAAGCACCGATCGTTGGCCTTGACTGTTTGCTCTTTAAAAGTCCTAGGGCGGCTAAGCTCTTAACCCCATCGCCTTTATGTTCTAGGCTTGTTGGCGTGCCATCATCAATTATTACATCAACACCTCTTCTCATTACAAATCGACGCACGTCGTCAGTGATTTCGATTCTGACGGACTTGATGCTTGGAAGAAACTCTTTGAGCGGTGCTTCCACGCGTGACGCGATACTGTCAAGGAGTGGGCGCTGAATATCAGAAATAATCTGTAAAGCCTTCTGATAGGCTTCATTATCTTCCAAGGATCGTAGTTCGCTCCCCAGCATGTCCTGTATTAAGTTGAGCGTTTCTCGATCCGTTCTTACTGCGGGGATGTAATTAAAATCTATATGGTGTGCAATGAACTTGGCTACTTGTGAAGATCGTGCAGTTAAAGTTTTGGTTCCTCGTCCGGTTTTAACCACTCTAAATTCAGGAATTTCTTCAGGGCCAATCATTATTTCGAGAGGCAAAGAGCCGTTTAGATTAACGCTAATTTCGGTTCGGAACGCAGTAATTTCTTCCTCTGAGAGAGCAAATTCAAGTCTGAAGGTTGTGTTCTTCACGCCTCGTCGTTGCTGCAATTGGACGGGGAAGTCACGTTTCCACTTATAGTCGAAATCATAAGGCGCATAGTACCTTCGTGCTCCGGAAGCTCTAATGGAGTGTTTTCTTAGTAATGACATAGCAGCGTCCAGAGCTCGAAGCAAGTTTGACTTACCCTCGTTGTTTTTTCCGATCAGAACGGTGATGTTTGAGAGCAAAATGCTGTGAGCGGCAGTGATGCTGCGATAGTTGCTAACAGAGAAGCTTGTGAGCTGCATGGATGTTTGCGCCTAAATTACTAATTGTGAAACTACGGTATCAACAGAGCGCGAGGATAGCTTAAAAAATGCCATCAAGTGGCGGCTTTGGTTTTGATTTTAGATTTACTTCTTCAGCAGCTCATCATCAATGGCATTGGCGCGCAGTGAGGCCGGCCGACTCTTTTGCGTTTCGACGAAGGCGATGAACGCGGGGCGCGGCTCCAGCAGTTTGAATTGCAG
>CAYUAF010000188.1:0-2244 GCA_964442555.1 uncultured Allobrachymonas sp. | reverse complement strand
CTTATGCCGCGCGTTCCGGGGTTCTAGGCAGGCAAGGCGCTGGCTACGGGCTGCATCACACGATGCAGCTATGCAGAGCGGTGAAAAATGGCAAGGAACAATGCGGCATCGGGGCAGGGGGCGTGCGCAATGCGCGTTGCGCCCAGCCCTGCTGCGGCGGGGCACTTACGCAGCCTGCTCCAAGCGTGCAAAGCGTTGTTGCAGCCAGCCCTCCAGTCCGAAAGATTCGGCCAGCGCCCGCATGCGCTGGGCGGCGCTGTGTTTTTTCTGACCCGTCCAGCTGGCAAGAATCAGCTCGTTTTTCAGGCTGTGCTCCCAGCCGACCAGCTCGGTCACGGTCACGCGGTAGCCTTGCGATTCGAGATACAGGCAGCGCATTACATTGGTGATTTGGCTGCCCATTTCGCGCGTGTGCACAGGGTGCCGCCACAGCTCCGCCAAAGGCGTGCGTGCCAGTTGCAAGGCTTTGGATTGGCGCAGATGCGCAGCGACTTCCGCCTGACAGCAAGGCACCAGCACCATGTGCCGCGCTTGCTTGTACAGGCCAAAGGCAATGGCGTCGTCGGTTGCTGTGTCGCAGGCGTGCAGGGCGGTAACGATGTCGATGCGCTCGGGCAAAAGCGCGGTGTGTGCGGACTCTTGCGAAGTCAGCTCCAAAAAGCGCATGCGCTCAAAGCCGATGCGCTGCGCCAGCTCGGTGGATTTTTGCACCAGCTCTGGCCGTGTTTCGATGCCGTAGATGCTGCCCTGGCCGTGCTCGCGAAAGAACAGGTCGTACACGATAAAGCCCAGGTAGGACTTGCCCGCGCCGTGGTCGGCCAGCGTCACGCCGTGCGGACGCAGGTCTTGCAGCTCGCGCAGCAGCGGCTCGATAAAGCCGAACAGATGGTGCACCTGCTTGAGCTTGCGGCGCGTGTCCTGATTCAGCGTGCCGTCGCGCGTGAGGATGTGCAGCTCTTTGAGCAACTCGATGGATTGCCCCGGCCGCAGCAGTTCTTGCAGGGCGGCTTGTTGGGGCTGGGCGCGGGGGGCACGTTTCTTGGACATGGGGCAGGCGGAATCAAGAAAGATTCAAAAGGGATAAGCGGGGGCGAATAGCGGCCTTGAGCCAACGGTGCAAGCAGGGCAATTGCCGTGCGCGTGGGCGCTGGTGCCATTTGGCTGGCGGGGATGCCCGGGCGGAAAGCGTAAGCCCGCTGCGCTATGGTTTGCATCTGCTGGTGTGTTGGCGTGCGGGGTGCGCGTTCGGCGCAGGTGCATCATACAAGGGATGCCGCCGCAGGCGTTGCGCCCATCGGGGCAAGGATGCAGCGTGGGCGGCTGGTAGATACGGCAAAGCCGGTTAGCGTTTGTCGCCAACCGGCTTGGGGCGTGCGGCCCAGGCTTAGCTGAAAAAGGCCTTGGCTTTGTCAAACCACGATTTTTCGCTGGGGCTGTGTTTTTTGCCGCCTTTTTCCAGCAGCGCGTCCAGCTCTTGCAGCAGCTTGCGTTGCGCCTCGGTCAGTTTCACGGGGGTTTCGACCTGAATGTGGCAATACAAATCGCCCGGGCTGGATGAGCGCACCCCTTTGATGCCCTTGCCGCGCAGGCGAAACTGCTTGCCATGCTGCGTGCCTTCGGGCAGGGTGATGACGGCCTTGCCTTGCAAGAGCGTGGGCACTTCGATATCGCCCCCCAGCGCCGCCTTGGTCATGGAAATGGGCACCACGCAGTGCAGATCATCGCCATCGCGCTGGAAGATGTCGTGCTGGCGCACGCGCACTTCGATGTACAGATCACCCGGCGGGCCGCCGTTGGGGCTGGGCTCGCCGTTGCCGCTGCTGCGAATGCGCATGCCGTCGTCAATGCCTTGGGGGATTTTGATTTCGAGCGTTTTTTGCCGCTTGATTTTGCCTTGGCCGTGGCAGGCCGTGCACGGCTCGGGAATGTATTTGCCGCTGCCGTGGCAGCGCGGGCAGGTTTGCTGCACGCTGAAAAAGCCCTGCCGCATGTGCACCGTGCCTTGGCCGTTGCAGGTGTCGCAGGTTTTGGCGCTGGTGCCGGGCTTGGCGCCGCTGCCGCTACAGGTGTCGCAGTCGTCCCAGCTGGGCACGCGAACTTGCGCCTCTTTGCCGCTGGCGGCTTCTTCCAGCGTAATGTCCAAGGCGTAGCTCAGATCGTTGCCACGGTGTACCTGGCGCCCCCCGCGGCCGCCGCGCATCTGGCCGAAGATGTCGCCAAAAATATCGCTGAAGTTTTCAAAGC
>CAYUAF010000187.1:0-2246 GCA_964442555.1 uncultured Allobrachymonas sp. | reverse complement strand
GCGGGCATCCATCTGATTTTGGCCACGCAACGCCCGAGCGTGGACGTGATCACGGGCCTGATCAAAGCCAACATTCCCACGCGCATTGCGTTTCAGGTATCAAGCAAGGTGGATAGCCGCACCATTCTCGACCAGATGGGTGCCGAAGCGTTGCTGGGCATGGGCGACATGCTCTATCTGCCCGCCGGCCACGGCCTGCCCACGCGGGTGCACGGCGCTTTTGTGAGTGATGAGGAAGTGCACCGCGTGGTCTCTTTCCTCAAAGAGCAAGGCGAGCCCAATTACATCGACGGCGTACTCGAAGGCGGCACCGTGGATGGCGAAGGAAATGTTACAGATCCGGCGCTTGGCGGCCTTGGCGGGGGCGAAAAAGACCCCATGTACGACCAAGCGGTGGAAGTCGTGCTCAAAAACCGCAAAGCCAGCATCTCGCTGGTGCAACGGCATTTGCGCATCGGCTACCAGCGTGCGGCGCGCTTGCTGGAAGACATGGAAAACGCTGGCATGGTCAGCAGCATGGGGCACAACGGCCAAAGGGAAATCCTCGTGCCGCAGCGCCAAGAAGACTGAGGCTGATCGCTACAGCCCTGTGCTTTTGAGCTGGCTGCCGCTGGCTATTTAGCCCAGGCAGCGCCCGAGCTGCATTGCACAGCCCCCTGCTCTGCGGTACCGGCGCACCGCAATGCGCGGTCACCACTGCGCAGAAATCGTAGTTTGTTTGAAAGGAAGCGATTGCCCATGACGATCATGACTCCCGCCTCTTTGCTCGCGGCCAAGGGCCACGCCAAAGCTGCTGCCATTCTGGCTACCACCATGACCTGCTACGGCCTGGCGCAGGCCGATGGCTTGGCCACGCTGGACCAGCACCTCAAAACCATGCGCGCAGGCACCGCCAGCTTTACCCAAACCGTTACCAACGCCAACAAGCCGGGCAGCCCCGCCAAAACCAGCAGCGGGCAATTCGCATTCAACCGCCCGCAACAATTCCGATTTGATTACACCAAGCCCTTTGCCCAAACCATTGTGGCCGACGGCAAAACGCTCTGGATGTACGACGCCGACCTGAACCAAGTCACCCAACGCCCGCAGGCGGCGGCGCTCAACGCATCGCCCGCGGCGCTGGTGGCATCCAGCAACAGCGTGGCCGCCTTGCAGAAACAGTTTCAGCTCGAAAACGCCCCGCCCAAAGACAAGCTGGAATGGGTCAAGGCCACGCCCCGCAAAGCCGATACGCAAATCAAGGACGTGATGATCGGCTTTGACAACGGGCAACTGCGCCGCCTTGAAATTGTGGATAGCTTCGGCCAACGCTCGGTGATGGAGTTTGGCCCGTTCAACAACCAGGCGGCCCAGTCCAGCTTCCGTTTCACGCCGCCTGCGGGGGCAGACATTATTCGCAACCCGTGAAATAAGCCGTAAAACATCAAGCCCAAGCGCCCGCGCCTGCTGGCACGCCCTTCAACCCGCCCCATTGGCCCCATCCACATGCGCGGCTTGGCGCACCACATATCCCTACACCCAACCATGTCTGACGAAAAGCCGCATACCCCCTCTGGCCAGCGCCCGTCCCGCTTGGCCCGCAAGGGCGGTTCGCTGTGGAGCGCTACCCGCAACTCGCTGGACGGGCTGGCCGTTTTGCTGAAAGAACGCGCTGCCCGGCGCGAACTGCTGTTGATTCTGGCCGCAGCCACGATGTACGCCTTGCTGCCCGGCATGCACACCTTGGCGCTGCTGGCGCTGGCGTTTGCGCTGCTGGCGGTAGAGGCGCTCAATACCGCGATCGAGGTATTGTGCGACCATGTCACGCCCGACATTCACCCTGCGATTAAAAAAGCCAAAGACCTGGGTTCTGCCGCCATCTTCATCATCAGCTGCGCCATAGCCGTAATGTTTGCCTTGGCCCTATTCCACGCCTTGCACCGCTAAGCGCTAAGTGCCATTTCCCCTACATACCGGGCTAACGCTCGCTTGCCTTGCGCGCAGCGTCGCCCGCTGCGACAGCGCCTCATCACAGCGCCGCGCACTAACGCACCAAACTTCAAACCGCAACAGGCGTGCAAATCCGCCAATAGACGGCGCCAACTGCTTGCTACATCCGCCCTGCCTTTGCTTCCGCCACAGCCTCCGGCTATCGGCTTGTAATCGGTTTATCACTGCACACGTGGGTACACAGCGCCTAACAGGCCGTTGAAAAAATCCCCCGCCGACGCTGGCCTCGGCCAGTATGATCTGAAACGATTGGCGAA
>CAYUAF010000186.1:0-2321 GCA_964442555.1 uncultured Allobrachymonas sp. | reverse complement strand
CTCCACTACGATGGATTCTCGCTGTCAAATTCCACACGAAACGACGAGGAACCAACGTGATCCGTCTGGACATGTGAATACCTATATCAAATGCAATAAAGCGACAGCACCAGGGGGAGTAGGGCGCTGCTCTTTATTTTTTGGTTTGGAGCCAGAGGCAAGAGTGGATGTGGAGGTGAGTTTTAGTCCTTCTCTGTTGCCGCATTGGAAGGAGATTCAACAATCTTCAAAGGATTTGTTGTTGAGCTTTGAGGTGAAAAATAATCACAGCAACGCTGCCAATGCATCTTCAACAAAGCATCCGCGCTGAAAACTGAAGTTTTTGCCAATTGTTTGATCTTTGCTACCTAATGCTTTGCTTGCCGCTTTTTACCGCTTGTTTTTCCAATTAGACATAGGCAAGAATTTAGGAAAGCACACCTCAAGCCAGCACCGCACGCAGTACTAGCGCCTATTTGCTGATCCCAAGCAGCGCACGCAATCCCACGCCTTGCAATCCGCCCGCCGTCTGCCTCACTCAAACTGGCTGGCGGGCAGTGCGCAGCAAAGCTCACTGCGGCAACAGCTTCCACGCCAAAGTTTCGCCTGCGCACAAAGGTTTGATGTGCGCATCGTCGCCCCAGGCGTAGTGCTCGGGCAAAGTCCATGTCTGTTGCGCCAAGGTGACTGTCTGCGTGTTGCGCGGCATGCCGTAAAAGTCCGGCCCGAAGTGGCTGGCAAAGCCTTCCAGTTTATCCATCGCCTGTGCAGCCGCAAAGGCTGTGGCATACAGTTCCAACGCAGCCGGTGCGCTGTAGCAGCCGGCGCAACCGCAGGCGCTTTCTTTGAGGTGCGCCGCGTGCGGCGCGCTGTCTGTGCCCAAAAAATAGCAAGGCTTGCCGCTGGTTGCCGCGGCCACCAAGGCCTGGCGGTGCACCTCGCGCTTCAGAATCGGCAAGCAGTAATAGTGCGGGCGAATACCCCCCACAAACAGCGCATTGCGGTTAAACAGCAAATGCTGCGGCGTAATTGTTGCAGCAGTAAAAGCGCCCGCTTCGGCCACGTATTGCGCAGCTTCGCGTGTGGTGATGTGCTCCATCACGATTTTCAGCTCGGGCATGGCTTGCCGCAGGGGTTGCAGCACGCGCTCGATAAACACCGCTTCGCGGTCGAACATGTCTACCTGGCTATCAGTAACTTCTCCGTGCACCAGCAACGGCATGCCGTGGCGTTGCATGGCCTCTAGCACGGCATGGCAATGCCGCAAATCGGTTAAGCCCGCGTCGCTATTGGTTGTAGCGCCAGCCGGATACAGCTTGAAGGCGGCTATGCCTGCCTCGCGGGCACGCGCCACTTCGTCTGCGGGAGTGTTGTCGGTTAAATACAACGTCATCAAAGGCTCAAAAGCAGAGCCAGCGGGTATCGCCTGTTCAATGCGCTGCCGGTACGCCAGCGCCTGCTCCACCGTTGTAACGGGCGGTTTCAGATTGGGCATGACTATGGCGCGCGCAAACTGGGCTGCTGCATGCGCGACCGATGTTTGCAAGTGCACGCCGTCGCGCAGATGCAGATGCCAGTCATCAGGGCGCGTCAAAGTAATGGAAGAAGGCAAAACTGTTGTTGCGGAAGAACTCATATGCATCACACCTTGGCAAGTGGGGCTAAAACAATGTCTTGATTATCGGCAACAAAAAAGCCGCACAAGCGGCTTTTTTGCATGGCGTTTGGATATGCATTACGCCGTAGCGGCCAGATTGTTGTCGCTGTCGTTCACAGCGCTCAGCCAGTATTGCGCGTTGAACGGACTGCTCATGCGCAAGGCCAGCGGCGTTACGTCCACAATCTTGTCGGTTGGCATTTTTTCTTCGGGTTCAAAGGCCTCTTCGGCTTCTTGCGCTTCAGCAACAACAGCCTGTTTCGCCCGTTCTGCTTGGCCAGCTTGTGCAGAACGGGCTACAGAAAAGAATAGAAGCACCGGAACGGAATTTTGCGATCGCCCCAGTAATCAGCCGCATCGCGGAAGGTGTCCAGCAGCTGCTCGCGCGTTTCTTTGTCAAAACGGGCGTTGGTCGGAATCTGCTCCAGCACCACCACAAACCCGGGCTGCGGGCCAGATTTGTGCACAGGGTCCGTGATGCAATCGTACAGCGCATCAAAATTCTTGCCGAAATGCGCGGGCAGCGTAAATTGCTCGGCAATCATGTCCAGCACATCCTGCTTGGTTTGCGCACCCGCCAAATTGGCATACAAAAAGTGCTGCCCCAGCTGGCTTGCCGCCGCTTGCAATTCGGGCACGCGAAATGCCCGTATCGACTGAACGATGTTGCTGCGCACATTGCGCA
>CAYUAF010000185.1:0-2420 GCA_964442555.1 uncultured Allobrachymonas sp. | reverse complement strand
TGCCGCGCACGGTTTGGATCATGTGACCGGCAGTGCCCAGCGCTTCGCGCAGGCGCTTGATGTGTACGTCTACCGTGCGTTCTTCAATATCGGCGTGGTCGCCCCAAACCTGTTGCAGCAGTTGCGCGCGGCTGCGCACCCGCTCTGCGTTTTCCATGAAATGGTGCAGCAGCTTGAATTCGGTTGGCCCCAGTTTGACAGGCTGCCCGTCGTGCTCTACCCGGTGGGTGCCCGCGTCCAGCGTCAGCGCGCCCAGCGTCCATATGGTGTTTTCGGGCGCAGGCACTCTGCGGCGCAGCACGGCGCGGATGCGTGCGAGCAGCTCTTTGGTGGAAAACGGTTTGCCGATATAGTCGTCCGCCCCCGCGTCCAGCCCGGCTACGCGGTCGTTTTCTTCATTGCGGGCGGTGAGCAGGATGATGGGCGTGTTTTTGGTGTGCGCCGCTGCGCGCCAGCGTTTGGCCAGGGCAATGCCGCTGTCTCCGGGCAGCATCCAGTCCAGCAGGATCAGGTCGGGCAGCTGGGCGTCGATGGCGGTTTGCGCTGCTGCGCCGTCGGCTGCCCAAACCACGGTGTAGCCGTTGTGGCGCAGATTGACCCGAATCAGCTCGGCAATGGCGGCTTCGTCTTCCACAACCAGAATGGTGGGTTGCTTGAGCATGCGGCCTGTCCTCGTGCGTGGCTTGTGCGGGGTGTGCGCTTAGCCCAGTTGCGAGGCGATGGTGTCCACGGGGGTGTGGCGCACGTCCAGCCCGTTGACGATGTAGATCACGCATTCGGCCAGGTTTTTGGCGTGGTCGCCAATGCGTTCGATGGATTTGGCAATGAAGAGCAAATCCAGGCTGGGCGTGATGGTGCGCGGGTCTTCCATCATGTAAGTGACGAGCTTGCGCATGAAGCCGTCGTACTCGCGGTCGATCAGGTCGTCGGTTTTGATGATTTCCAGCGCAATGGGCACATCCAGCCGGGCAAAGGCGTCCAGCGCCTGGCGCAGCATGTCGGATGCCAGCGATGCGGCGATGCGCAGCTCGGTAAACGGCAGGGTGCGGGCAGAGCCTGCCTGGATGATGCGCTGCACCATGCGGGCGATGCGGTCGGCCTCGTCGCCGGCGCGCTCCAGATTGGCAATGGTGCGCGAGATGGCGATGAGCAGGCGCAAATCGCGCGCGGTGGGCTGGCGCCGCCCGATGATGGAGACCAGCTCGTGGTCGATTTGCAGCTCCAGGGAATTGACGTGAGGCTCGGTATCGCGCACGGCCTTGGCCGTTTCGATGTTGTAGTCCGTCATGGCCTCTACCGCCTGGCGCAGCTGCTGTTCGACCAGCCCGCCCATTTCCATGACCATGCCGCTGATGTGGTTGAGCTCCGCATCAAATTGGGTGGACAGATGCTTGTCTGGCATGACGTGCTCCTTCTTTCTTGCTGGTGTGTGGCCGGTTTAGCCGAAGCGGCCGGTGATGTAGTCTTCTGTTTCGCGCCGCTGGGGCTTGAAGAACATGTCTTTGGTTGCGCCAAACTCGATCAGCTGGCCCATGTACATGTAGGCGGTGTTGTCGCTGCAACGGGCGGCCTGCTGCATGTTGTGCGTGACGATGACGACGGTGTAGTCGCCTTTGAGTTCGGCAATCAGCTCTTCGATTTTGGAAGTGGAGATGGGGTCCAGCGCCGAGCAGGGTTCGTCCAGCAGCAGCACCTCCGGCTTGACGGCAATGCCGCGCGCAATGCACAGCCGCTGCTGCTGCCCGCCCGAGAGGCCCGATCCGCTTTGGTTGAGCTTGCTTTTGACTTCATCCCACAGGGCGGCCTTGCGCAAGGCCCACTCCACGCGGTCGTTCATGTCGGCCTTGCTCAGGTTTTCGAACAGGCGCACGCCAAAGGCGATGTTGTCGTAAATCGACATGGGAAAAGGCGTGGGCTTTTGAAACACCATGCCGACCTTGGCACGCAGCAGGGCCACGTCTTTTTTCTTGTCGAGCAGGTCTTGCCCGTCGAGCAGGATTTGCCCTTCGGCCCGCTGGTCGGGGTACAGCTCGTACATGCGGTTGAAAATGCGCAGCAGGGTCGATTTGCCGCAGCCCGAAGGGCCGATGAAAGCGGTGACCTGCTTTTCCGGAATATCCATATTGATATCTTTGAGCGCATGGAATTTGCCGTAATGGAAATGCAGGTTGCGCACGGAAATTTTGGCTGGTACGGCGGCAGTGGCTTCGGTATTCATGGCGTGACTGGTAGACATAGCGGTATGCAGTGAACGGTATGCGGTGAATAGGGCAATCAGTTTTTGGTGCGCGTAAACACGCGCGCCAGAATGTTGAGGGAGAGCACGGCCAGGGTAATCACGAGAATGCCTACCCAGGCCAGTTGCTGCCAGTTTTCGTACGGGCTCATGGCAAATTTCAGAATCATGGTGGGCAGGCTGG
>CAYUAF010000184.1:0-2534 GCA_964442555.1 uncultured Allobrachymonas sp. | reverse complement strand
GCCAGCGCCATGGCGTCGCTGGCCAGGTAATGGGCGCCATCGCTGCCAATGCCCAGCACCAGGGGTGAGCCAGCACGGCTGCCGACCATGCGGTGCGGCTCGTCCCGGCAGATCACGGCAATGGCGTAGGCGCCATGCAGTTGGGCCACAGCGGCCTTGACGGCTTCAAACAAATCGCCGTTGTAGAGCGAGTCGATCAGGTGGGCAATGACTTCGGTATCCGTTTGGCTGGCAAACACATAGCCCTTGCTTTGCAGCTGCTGGCGCAGGGTTTCGTGGTTTTCGATGATGCCGTTATGCACCAGCGCAATGCGGCCGGGCTTGTTGGCGCTGTTGTCGGCATCAACATGCGGGCCGTGGCTGAAGTGCGGGTGCGCATTGTGCACGGCGGGCGCGCCGTGGGTGGCCCAGCGGGTATGCGCAATGCCGGTGTAGCCTTGCAGGCTTTCGCGCTGCACCTGCTCTTGCAACTCGGCCACGCGGGTGGTGCTGCGCGCGCGTTGCAGGCCGTTGTTCCAAACAGCAACGCCGCATGAATCGTAGCCCCGATATTCCAGCCGTTGCAGGCCTTGCACCAGAACGGGAACGATGTTTTGCTGGGCTACTGCGCTGACGATGCCGCACATGGAAAACCTCCTGTTAATCCTGTTAAAGCAGGGCTGGGCAAGGCGAGCCGCGACACGGGGCGCTCTTGCTGCAACCGCTATGGTCGATAGGGATTTTGTAACAACGGCGCCAATGGTACCCGATGATGCGGAAATATATTTTCTAAAATTGCTAAAAAACGAGCAATAATTTCATGAATTGATTGGTGTGATTGAAAATTTCATTCAAAATCCATTTTTGAAATTATTTTCGAATCCTGATGATGGGTACAAACACAGAAACTACGCTAGATGCGGCAGACTGGCGCTTGTTGCAGCAATTGCAGCGTGATGCGGGGCTGAGCAATCAAGAACTGGCGGCGCGTTGCCATCTGTCGCCCGCCACCTGCTTGCGGCGGGTGCGGCGCTTGCATGCGCTGGGGCTGATTGAGCGCACCGTGTGCGTGCTGGATGCGCAAGCCATGCATCGCCACACGGGCGCAGGCCTGACGGCTATTGTTGAAGTCACGCTGGATGTGCAAAACGAAAGGCAGCAGGCCGCCTTTGCCGAGCGTGCCGTGGCCGATGCCGCCGTGCAGCAGTGTTATCGCACCTCGCCAGGCGCGGACTTTGTGCTGGTCGTTACGGTTGCCGATATGCCGGCGTTCATGGCCTTTAGCCAGCGCCTGTTTACGCAAGATGCCAATGTGCGCAATGTGCGCACGTTTTTCAGCATGCAGCGCTACAAATTCTCGGCAGCACTACCGCTGCCAGAAACAGCAGGCTAGGCAACGGCTGCTTGATCACGCGCAAGGTTGATGGAGCAAAGCAGGCCAGCGGGCAAGACCTGTGGCCGATAGAAGCGGCCCGCAGCGCAGGCTGGGCGCGGGCTGCAAGCGATCGTGCTGTACGGCTAACCCGCAAGGCGGATAAGGCATGCGGACAAATATCAAAGCTCACAAGGTAACGGCGCAACGACCGTAGATTGGGTGCTGGCTAAAAGCTGAAAACTAAAAAGTCACAAACAAACAGCGCAGCTGTAGCCAAGGCCACCCCACAACATGCCCGCAAAAGGTTCTAAAAAAGCAAAAGCGCAAGCGGATACAAACCGCGTGCGCTTCGGAAACGTTGTAGGGCGTTTGTGCATAGCGCCCTGTGGCGTGAGGGTGTCAGCCAATAAAGGCGTGAAGAGGGGGGTTAGCGGATTTCCACGCCGAAACTGCGCCCGTCGGTGAGGTAACACATTTGCGACTGCACGGCGGGCGAGGGCACGCAAAAACGTTTGTTGCGGGATGCTTCTTGCACGAATTTGTCTACCAAAGTCACATCATCGCCGTGCGTACCTTCGTGCAGGAAACGCGCCATGAATTTGGATGCTTCGGGCAGCGAAACGCTGAAAAAACCTAGCAGCGAAGTGAACTGCACCTGCGTGACCTGGCCGTTGGTGCGCACGAAGTACACCACGCTTCTGGGCGCGCTGTGGCAAAGCACGACGCTTTGCCCGGCAGCAGGCGCTGGCGCAGGTTTGCAGTCGTGCAGCTTCATTTTGTCCATGGACATGGATGTGGCC
The DNA here is from genome assembly GCA_964442555.1 of uncultured Allobrachymonas sp. Classification (GTDB taxonomy): domain Bacteria; phylum Pseudomonadota; class Gammaproteobacteria; order Burkholderiales; family Burkholderiaceae_C; genus Brachymonas. The sequence continues at coordinate 380 of CAYUAF010000184.1, read as the reverse complement.
AGCTGGTTCCAGCGGGTCTGCAATTGCTCATCATTCATCTGGGCAACGGGCAAATGGCCGGCGCCGACAATGGCAGCGGGCGCCGAGCCGGCCTGCTTGCCGGCGGGGGCTTGATTTTGCGGGTTGCAGGCGATAAGCAAGGTGCTTGCCAAAGCGGCAGTGCCAAAGGTAGAAAGCAGGCGGCGCATGGTGTTGTCAAAAAAAAAGATCAAAGCTGTGCACGGTGTGCGGGGCTGAAAGAAAAGGCGGCCAGCGCGGCTACGGCAACAGGGCGTAGCCGCAGGCCATTTAGAGGCCATGCGGCAGGTGGTTGGGGCTGGTGCGGGCCGTTGTTGAACCCTTGCGGGTGCGTTGCGCCGAAGCCCAATGGTGCGCGGGCA
>CAYUAF010000183.1:0-2542 GCA_964442555.1 uncultured Allobrachymonas sp. | reverse complement strand
GGCGCTGCGATCAAAGGGTTGTCAGGGTTTGAACAGAATGCCGGCCGTCATGCACAGAATCTTGATATCCAGCCACAGGCTGCGCTCGCGCACATAGCGCCGGCACAGCGCCAGCTTGGCGGGCAAAACGGTGTGGATGTACGTCTCTTCAGGGTTGCTGCTGGCGGCCAGCAAGTCGCTTTCGCTGCGGTATTGTACGGAGGCCAGATCGGTCATGCCCGGGCGCAGGCTCAGCACTTCGGCGCGCACATCAGCCGGGTACAGCGCCACATAGCGGGGCACTTCGGGCCGGGGGCCGACCATGCTCATATCGCCCAGCAGCACATTGATGAACTGGGGCAGCTCATCGAGCTTGTAGGCGCGAATGAAGCGGCCGCTGCGCGTGATGCGGGCATCGTCGCCCACGGTAATTTGCAGGCCCGCATTGTCTTGCCGCATGCTGCGGAATTTGAAGATGCGAAACAACCTGCCGTGTTGCCCCACACGCTCCTGCCGGAAAAATACCGGCCCGGCAGAATCGCACTTGACCCATACGGCCAAGGCCAGCAGCACGGGCGACAGCAGCAGCAGGCCCGCCGTGGCGGCCAGCACATCAAACAGGCGTTTAAGCAGCAGCGAGCGCATCATCCCAAAATGGCGTGCAAGGCGGTGATGATGCGTTCCTGCTCCGCATCGCTCATGGCGGTAAAGAGCGGAATGCTGAACATGCGCTGGTAGGCTGCATCGGCCACGGGGAATTGCTCCGGCTGCAGGCCGTAGCGGTCGCGCCAGTAAGGCTGGCGGTGCAGCGGCACGTAATGCACGCTGGTGCCGATGCCCGCATCGCTCAGGCGCTGGATCACGGCATCGCGCGTCACCGTAGCAGCATCGCTCAAGCGCAGCACGAACAAATGCCAGGCATGCACATCTTGCGCACAGCCGCCCGCCGGCGCTTCGGCTGGCAAGATAAGCTGCAGCCCGCGCAGCGCTTGCAGATAGCGTGCGGCCAATTGCTGGCGGCGCTGCAAAAAGGCCGGCAGGCGCTTGAGCTGCACACGCCCCAAGGCGCCTGCCATATCGGTCATGTTGTATTTGAAGCCGGGCGCCACGATTTCGTAATACCAGGCGGGCGTTTTGCTGGTGAAGCGGTCAAACGCGTCGCGGTTGATGCCGTGCAGGCGCATGACTTTCATGCGCGCGGCCAGGTCGGCGTTGCGGGTCACGATCATGCCGCCTTCGCCCGTCGTCATGGTCTTGTTGGCGTAAAAGCTGAACACGGTTGCCGCGCTGGGCAGTTGCCCCACCAGCGTGCGTTTGTAGGTGGTGGGCAGGGCGTGGGCGGCGTCTTCCACCACATGCAGCCGGTGCTTGCGGGCAATGGCAAAAATCGCATCCATGTCGCAGGCCAGGCCGCCGTAGTGCACGGGCATGATGGCTTTGGTACGCGGCGTAATGGCCGCTTCTATTGCCGCCGGATCGATATTGAGCGTGACCGGGTCCACATCCACCAGCACGGCATCTGCGCCCAAATAGCGCACCACTTCTACCGTGGCCGTGAAGGTGAGCGTAGGCGCAATGACTTCATCACCCGGGCCAATGCCCAGCGCCTCCAGCGCCAGGTGCAGGCCGGCTGTGGCGCTATTAACGGCGATGGCGTGCAGGCCTGCGCCCGCCTCCCCGCCAGAGTCACCAGCCCAATCCCCACCAGGCTCTCCGCCCAATGCGCCGCTCGCGCCCGCGCCGATAAAGGCGGCAAAGTCCTGCTCGAACGCTTTGGTTTCCGGCCCCGTGGTCACCCAGCCGCTGCGCATGGCGTGCGCTACGGCGGCAATTTCCGCTTCGCCCATATCGGGGCGGGCAAAGGGGATGAAGGTTTGTTCTGTCATACAAGCAATATGTCTATCAAGGTTCAGGCAGCCGCCGCATGCGCCCCGCAGGCTGCCAGAAAACGTTGCGCCAACACGGGGTAGGCGTGATTGTCCTGCACAAAGCGCCGCCCCGCTTCGCCCATGCGTTGGCGGGTTGCAGCGTCCAGCCGGGCCAGTTGGCGCAGGCCTTCGGCCACGGCCACGGGGTCAGCAGGCGGCACGGTCAGGCCGCAACCGGCCTCGGCCACGGGGTCGTTGCCCGCTTCTACCGAATGCAGCACCACGCAGCGCGCCATCATGTAATCCATCAATTTATTGGGCGCGATGCCAAAGCGGTAGATGGGCACGCGCTGCCAACCGATGTAGGCGATGTCGATCGCGTCCAGAAACGCGGGGATTTGCGCCTTGGGGATGGGATCGAAAAACGCCACATGCTGCAAGCCCCAGGCCTGCGCCAGCTGTTGCAGGGCGGCCTTTTCGTGACCGCCGCCCACCAGCACGAAGCTGAACGGCTCGGTTTGCATGTGCGCGGCGGCTTGCAGCAGCACCTCCAGCGCATTGGGCGTGCCGTGCGAGCCGGCATAGCCCACCACTTTGCGCCCTGCGGCCTTTTGCGCGGCCAAGTGGCCGGCCAGGTCTGCCCGCAAAGGGTCTGCCGGGCCTTGCCACTCATCCAGCGTAATGCCGTTGGGCAC
>CAYUAF010000182.1:0-2556 GCA_964442555.1 uncultured Allobrachymonas sp. | reverse complement strand
ACCCGATTGCCTGCGGCGGCCAGCATGCGCTTGACTTGGTGGTATTTGCCTTCGGTCAGGGTCAAATCCAGCGTGTGCGTGCCGGTTTGTACGCAGGCGGCTGCGCGCACGGGGCGCGGGTCGTCATCCAGCACCACGCCGGCCAGCAGCAGTTGCACTTGCCGGTCGGTTACCGGGTGCTTGCACGTCACTTGGTACACCTTGGGCACATGGTGCTTGGGCGAGGCCATTTTGTGGATGAGCTTGCCATCGTCCGTGAGGATGAGCAGGCCGGTCGTATCTTGGTCCAGCCGACCCACGGCCTGCACGCCTTGCGTGGCCCCTTTTTGCGGGCGCTGGCGCAGCGGCGCAGGCAGCAGGGTATAGACGCTGGGCCAGGCCGAAGGTTTTTGCGAACATTCGGTGCCGGCGGGCTTGTGCAGCATGATGTAGGCGGTGGCGTGGTAGTGCCACGGGCGGCCTTGCACGGCAAATTCCAGCCCTTCTTGCGCGGCGACCAAATGGCCGGCGTCGGTAACGGTTTGGCCTTGCAGCTGCACCAGCCCTTGCTGCACCAAGCCCGCGCACACGCGGCGAGTGCCAAAGCCCTGGGTGTAGAGCATGTCGGCCAGGGTGATCAGGGGCGGTGCGTTGGTCATATGCTTTGCATGTGTTGTGCGTGCGGAGCGTTGCTGTTTGGGCAGGCAGGTTGATTGCGCCTGCTTATTCCACCCGCTGCACGTCGTGGGGTTTGAAGCCAAAGCTGGCGTCGCGCCCTTTGCGGGCGCGGGCGGCGCGGGCGTTGTTGAGGCTGCGGATTTCCAGCACTTCTTCGCGCGCCTTGCCGCCACGGCCCATGCCGGTGATGCGCACGCTGCGGGTGTAGGCGGCGGCGCCAGCCAGGCTGTCTTTGGGCTCCAGGTCCATCAGGGTCAGGCCACGGCCACCTTTTTCCATGAGTTTGAGTTCGCCGATGTCAAAGGTCAGCAGCCGCCCGCCGGTGGACACGCAGGCCACATGGGTGGCGGCAGCTGTTGTTGCGGCCTGGCCCGCAGCGGCGTGGGGCGTGACTTGGGGGGCTGTATGGGTCGTGGCGGCTGCGCTGGCCGGCGCTGCCAGAGAGGGGCGGCAAATGTGCTCGCCCTCGCCCACGGTGACAAACGCCTTGCCGCCTTTTTGGCGCGACAGCATGTGCTCCACCCGCGCCAAAAAGCCGTAGCCGCCTGATTGCGCCAGCAGCAGCGTGCAGCCTTCCGCCCCGGTAAAGTAGTGCAGGGGCTGGGTGCCTGCTTCCAGATCGATGAGCGTGGTGATGGGCTGGCCGTCGCCGCGCGCGCCGGGCAGGTTGGCTACGGGCACGCTGTACACGCGCCCGTTGTTGCCGAATACCAGCAGATGGTCCACGGTGCGGCATTCAAACGTGCCGTACAGGCCGTCGCCCGCTTTGAAGGCGAAGGCGGCGGCATCGTGCCCGTGGCCGGTGCGGGCGCGTACCCAGCCTTGGGCGCTGATGACGACGGTGACGGGTTCGTCTGCCACTTTCACTTCGGCCACGGCTTTTTTCTCGGCCTGAATCAGCGTGCGGCGGGCATCGGCAAACTGCTTGGCGTCGGCTTCTATTTCTTTCACCATCAGGCGGCGCAGGGCGGCAGGGCTGCCGAGTATGTCTTCCAGCTTGCCTTGTTCGGCGCGCAGTTCGGCCAGCTCTTGCTCGATCTTGATGGCCTCCAGTCGCGCAAGCTGCCGCAGGCGGATGTCGAGAATGTCTTCGGCCTGCCGCTCGGTGAGCGCAAAGCGCGCAATGAGTGCGGCCTTGGGTTTATCGCTTTCGCGGATGATGGCGATGACTTCGTCGATGTTAAGCAGCACCAGCTGCCGCCCTTCGAGGATGTGGATGCGATCCAGCACTTTTTGCAGGCGGTGCTGGCTGCGGCGGGTGATGGTGCTTTGGCGGAAGCTGATCCATTCGCCCAGCATTTGCCGCAGGCTTTTTTGCACGGGCTTGCCGTCAATACCCACCATGGTGAGGTTGATGGGGGCGCTGGTTTCCAGGCTGGTGTGCGCCAGCAGGGTGTTGGCCAGCTCGTCTTGCCCCACGGTGCGGCTTTTGGGCGAAAGCACCAGGCGCACGGGCGCGTCTTTGCTCGATTCGTCGCGCACCTCGTCCAGCACGGCCAGCAGGCTGGCCTTGAGCTGGTTTTGCTCGGCGGTAATCGCTTTTTTGCCCGCCTTGACTTTGGGGTTGGTGAGTTCTTCGATTTCTTCCAGCACTTTTTGCGTGCTCACACCAGGCGGCAGTTCGGTGACGACCATTTGCCACTGGCCGCGCGCCAGGTCTTCAATCTGCCAGCGCGCGCGCACTTTCAGGCTGCCGCGGCCCGAGCGGTAGGCGTCGTGAATATCGGCTGCCTGGCTGATGATTTGCCCGCCGCCGGGGTAGTCCGGCCCGGGCAGCAGGGTAAATAGTTCTTCGTCGGCCAGATGGGGTTTTTTGATGAGGGCCACGCAGGCATCGGCCACTTCGCGCAGGTTGTGGCTGGGGATTTCGCAGGCCAGGCCCACGGCAATGCCGCTGGC
>CAYUAF010000181.1:0-2588 GCA_964442555.1 uncultured Allobrachymonas sp. | reverse complement strand
GGCCATGGCCGCGGCTGCTGCGGTACACGGGCACTTTGTCGATGTCCGTGCTTTTGCATGACATGCATGAAAGGAGATAGAACCATGAAACGATTCGCAGCGATTTTGGGCATGTTTGCCATGGTCTTTTCTTTAAGCGCCTGCAACACCTGGAGCGGCGTCAAGCAAGACGCCAAAGAGGCCGGCCAGGCCACAGGCCGCGGTATTGAAAAAGCCGGCGAAAAAATCCAGGAAATCTCTCAATAAGGCGCAGCCGCCTGGCGTCGCCCGGCCTTGTGCCGAGGCGGTGCCAAACGGCTGGCCGCCCTGCTTCTTCCTTGCTTCTTATTTGCTTTTTTCGGTATTGGCATCATGCAGAAATTCACCATTCATCAAGGCTTGGTTGCTCCGCTTGACCGCGAGAACGTGGACACCGACGCCATCATCCCCAAGCAGTTCCTCAAGTCCATTCGCCGCACCGGCTTTGGTCCCAATCTGTTTGATGAATGGCGCTATCTGGACAAAGGCGAACCAGGCCAGCCCGAATCGGCACGCCAGCCCAATCCCGACTTTGTGCTCAACCAGCCCCGCTACAAAGGCTCCAGCGTGCTGCTCACCCGGCGCAACTTCGGCTGCGGCTCCAGCCGCGAGCACGCCCCGTGGGCGCTGGAGCAATACGGCTTTCGCGCCATTCTGGCACCGAGCTTTGCCGACATCTTTTTCAACAACTGCTTCAAAAACGGCCTGCTGCCCATTGCCCTGTCGGAAGAGCAAATCAGCCAACTGTTTGATGAAGTCAACGCAACGCCCGGCTACCAGCTCACCATCGACCTGCCCCGCCAAGTCATCGTTACGCCGCAGGGCCAAGAAATAGCTTTCGATATTCAGCCTTTCCGCAAAGAATGCCTGCTCAACGGCTGGGACGATATCGGCCTGACCCTGCGCCACAAAGACAAAATCGCCGCGTTTGAAAAACAACGCCTGGCCAGCAAGCCGTGGCTGGCGCATAAGGCTTGATTTTTTCTTGGCTTGGGGCGCATAAAACCGATAGCGCAATACAGCAAACAGTCGGTTGCTGTGGTTGTGCTGCGCATGCCAAGCATAAAAAATGCGCTATGCCTCAAGGCTAGCGGCATCCAATATGCTGCTAGCTTTGATCCCTGTGGCCATGGCGGCGCTCAGCGTTCAGAAAGAATATAAGGCCGCGTGGCCGTTTCCTTCTGGAAAATGTCCCTAACGGCTCCGCTGCCTGTACTTTTCTTTGTGGTTGGTTTTGCGGGCATGCTCACGAAGGAATGGTCATACCGGTGGTTCGCCCTTGCGTTCGGGGCGCAAAAAACCGGTTTCTGGCAAGCGCCGATGTAAGCGCGTAGCTGAGGCTGAAGAATGCTTTGGCAGAAAGCGTGAGAACCAGGCGCTTTGCCAGGCTTTATGATGGATGCTTTGTACGCGTCGCGCCTTGGTCATTAAGGCTGCGGGGCTTCGTATGGTTCTTCTGTTCACAAAGCATTTGTTATGAAAATCGCCATTCTTCCCGGTGACGGCATCGGCCCGGAAATCATTGCCGAAGCGGTCAAAGTCCTCCAGGCGCTGGATCTGCCTTTGGAGATGGAGCATGCCGACGTAGGCGGCACAGCCTACGAAAAACACGGCCACCCCCTGCCCGAACACACCCTGAAGCTGGCCCAATCGGCCGATGCCGTGCTGTTTGGCGCCGTGGGCGATTGGAAGTACGACAAGCTTGAACGCCACCTGCGCCCCGAGCAGGCCATTTTGGGGCTGCGCAAGGCACTGGGCCTGTACGCCAATTTGCGCCCGGCCGTTTGCTACAAAGAGCTGGTGCACGCCTCCAGCCTCAAGCCCGAGCTGGTGACGGGGCTGGATATTCTCATCGTGCGCGAACTTACGGGCGACATTTACTTTGGCACGCCGCGCGGCAAGCGCACGGCGGTAGACGGGCACTTTCCCGGCGCCGAAGAAGCGTTTGACACCATGCGCTACAGCCGCCCCGAGATCGAGCGCATTGCGCACACTGCCTTTCAGGCGGCGCGCAAACGCAACAAGCGCCTCACCAGCGTGGACAAAAACAATGTGTTGGAAACATCGCAGCTGTGGAAAGATGTTGTCACCGAAGTCGGCCAGCACTACCCCGATGTGGAGCTGGATCACATGCTGGTCGATAACGCGGCCATGCAGTTGGTCAAAGCGCCCAAGCGTTTTGACGTGATCGTTACCGGCAACCTGTTTGGCGATATTTTGAGTGACGAGGCCGCCATGCTCACCGGCAGCATCGGCATGCTGCCTTCAGCCAGCCTGAACGACAAAAATCAGGGCCTGTACGAACCCAGCCACGGCAGCGCCCCCGACATTGCCGGCAAAGGCATTGCCAATCCCTTGGCCACCATTCTTAGCGCCGCCATGATGCTGCGCTTTTCGCTCAACCAGGCGCAAGCGGCCGATCGCATCGAACAGGCCGTGCAACGTGTGCTCGAAAAAGGGCTGCGCACCCCCGACATCTGGTGCAAAGGCACCAAGAAAATCAATACGCAGTACATGGGCGATGCCGTGGTGCAGGAGCTGACCGAGTAAATGCATCCATAGCAAACGGG
>CAYUAF010000180.1:0-2599 GCA_964442555.1 uncultured Allobrachymonas sp. | reverse complement strand
GACTGCAAGAACCAATTGCGCAAGGCAACAGCATGCGCCAGGTAAGCGATGCGCAAGACAAACGCATCGATACTCCCCCCGCGAATCCCGCAATGAATGAAAGGAATCTGCACATGCAGCAAATCGGGCAACACATTGTTTTTATTGGTGGCGGCAATATGGGCAGCGCCATTTTGGGCGGCTTGCGCCAGCAAGGCGTGGCGGCAGAGCAAATCGTGGTGGTAGACCCCGGCGAAGCCACGCGGCAACGCCTGCAGCAGCAATACGGCATACGCACGCTGGCACAGGCCGATGGCAGCCTGGCGCAAGCGGATGTGGTGGTGTGGGCTGTTAAACCGCAGCAATTCCGCGAAGCAGCGACAGCAGCTGCGCCGCATCTGGCAAACGCCCTGCACATCAGCGTGGCGGCAGGCATTACAACCGACACGCTGGCGCGTTGGCTGGGCAGCAAGCGCATTGTGCGCTGCATGCCCAATACGCCGGCGTTGGTAGGCCAGGGCATGACGGGGCTGTACGCCGCGCCTGATGTTACCGAGCAAGAGCGCGCTTTGGCGGATGCCGTGTTGGCGCCCACGGGGCAGCGCATGTGGTTGCAGCAAGAGGCGCTGCTGGATAGCTTGACGGCGGTGAGCGGATCGGGGCCGGCCTATGTGTTTTACTGGCTGGAAGCCTTGATCCAAGGCGGCGTGGAGCTGGGCTTAAGCGCAGAGCAGGCCAGGCAGCTGGCGGTGCAAACCTTTGCCGGAGCCACGGCCTTGCTGGCGCACAGCGGCGAGCCGCCAGAGGTGCTGCGCCAGCGGGTAACCAGCAAAGGTGGCACTACGCACGAGGCCATTAGCTGCATGGACAAGCACCAGATGCAGGCGCACATCATCGAAGCCATGCACGCTTGCCACCGCCGCGGGGTGGACATGGGCAAGGAATTTGTGTGAGCGTTGCTTGAGGGCACGGGCAGCGGTAAGCAAATCGCGCCATGTAACTCGTGCCATGCAAATCGGCAAGAGTCGAGCCAGCAGTGCATGGCTAGGCAAAGCCGGCCAGCGTCAGCGGTTAGCCACCAGCCACCAACCATCAGCCGGTTAGCACAGGCTGCGTTGGGAGCAGGTTGGCGCAGTCGGGAGCCTGGAGGCAGCGCTGTCAGGAATGCTGATGCTTAAAAGCGCGGCGGGCGTTTTTCCAAAAACGCCGTAATGCCTTCGCGGTGCTCGGCGCTGCTGGCGTAGGCGTAAGCGTCTGGCAGCTCGGCTACGGGCGTGGCGTTGTTCAAGGCGCGCAGGGTCTGCTTGTTCATGCGCGCGCAAGCAGGCCCCAGTTGGCAAATGCGTGCAATGCTGCGCTGGCTGTCGGCCTGCAAGGCAGCGGCATCTTCCACTACGCGGGTGAGAAAGCCGTTGCGCAGCATCTCGGGCGCGGAGTACATGGCGGCTTCCAGCAGGATGGAGCGGGCGCAGGTTTCGCCCACGGCGCGGCGCACTATGGCTGCCTCGCGCGCCGCCATGGGAAAGCCCAGCTTGGCAATCGGCGCGCCATAGCGGCTGTGCGCCGTGGCAATGCGGATGTCGCAGCAGCTGGCAATTTCCAAACCCGCCCCCATGCAGTTGCCGTCAATGGCGGCGATCAAGGGGCAATCCAGCGCCAGCAAGGCGGCCAGCGCGCCCCACACTTCTTCTTCGTGAAAGGCGCGCAAACTGTCGGCATCAAAGCGGAAAGAGGGAAATTCCGCAATATCGCCCCCGGCGCAAAAATGGCCGTCTGCCCCTTCGATGAGCACGCAGCGCACGGGATTGGCCGTGCGGGTTTGCTCTTGCAGCGCCATAAAAACATCGCGCAACTGCACCCACATGGCGCGCGACATGGCGTTGAATTTGCCCGCATGCTGCAAGCGCACGCGCGCATAGCGGGCCTGGGGGCCGCCTGCCTCGGCGGCAGGGCTGGCAATTTCTTCAAACTGGCAAATCACGTGGGGCATAGGGCGGGCGCTGGGTTGCTCGGTTGGGAAAAAGAAAGGTCTGGCGGCAGGCGCTCAAGCCTTGGCGGCGGCGGGCGCTTCAGCTGGCGGGTGCTTCAGCTGGCGGGTGCTTGTGCGCCCACCACCATAAGGCTGCGCCGGCAGCCATCATGGGCAGGCACAGCCACTGGCCCATGCTCAGCCCCAGGCCCAGCAGGCCCAGAAAGTCGTCCGGCTCGCGGAAGTATTCCGCGATGAAGCGCAACGCGCCGTAGCCCATCAAGAAAACAGCCGATACTTTGCCGCGGCTGGGCGCTTTGCGGGCGTAAAGCCACAAGACCACAAATAGCAGCAAACCTTCCAGCAGCACCTGATACAGCTGCGATGGGTGGCGCGGCACCATGCTGCCGCTTTGCGGAAAAGCCATGATCCAAGGCAGATCGGCGCTGGTGGGGCGACCCCACAGCTCGCCGTTGATGAAGTTGCCCACTCGCCCGCAGGCCAGGCCCGTAGGCACGCAGGGCGCTACCAGGTCGGATACTTCCAGCCAGGGGCGCTGGCGCTTCCAGGCAAACCAGGTGAACATGCCCAGCACGCCCAGCAGGCCGCCGTGAAAGCTCATGCCGCCTTCCCACACCTTGAAAATATCCA
>CAYUAF010000179.1:0-2599 GCA_964442555.1 uncultured Allobrachymonas sp. | reverse complement strand
CAACTCAAAGATAAGGACTTTCTGGCTGCGCTAGCCGCGTTTGCCGATGAGCAGCGCCGCTTGATTGAAGCCGAGTGCGACGGCTTTGCCACCGACTACGCCGCGCGCGACAAGCGCACCACGCGCGCGCAGTCTGATTTTGCGTTTTTCGCGCGCACCTATTTCCCGCACTACGTCAAGAGCGAGCCCAGCCTGTTTCAGCAATGGTTTTTCGCGCATGTACCCGGCTGGCTGGATGGCGACGCTGGTGTGTTGGCCAACATCAGCGCGCCGCGTGGCGAGGCCAAATCCACACTCGGCACCCAGCTCACCTGCATCTGGTGCATCGTCACGGGCCGCAAGCATTTCATGCCCATTGCCATGGACAGCTTCGACCAGGCTGCCACCATGCTGGAGGCCATCAAAGTGGAGCTGGAGAGCAACCCGCGCTTGCATATGGACTACCCACACGCCACCGGCGCGGGGCGCGTGTGGAATGCAGGCGTCATCATCAGCGCCAACAACATCAAGGTGCAGGCATTCGGCAGTGGCAAAAAAATGCGCGGCCTGCGCCATGGCCCGCACCGGCCCGATCTCGTGTTCTTGGACGACATTGAAAACGACGAAAACGTGCGCAGCAAAGAGCAGCGCGACAAGCTGGAGGCGTGGGTCAAAAAAGTAGTGCTGCCACTAGGCCCGCCCGATGGCAGCATGGACGTGCTCTACCTCAACACCATATTGCACTACGACAGCGTGGCTAACCGCTTCCACAAAAATCCGTTGTGGCAGCGGCAAAAATTCCGCGCCATCGTGCGCTGGCCCGACCGCATGGATTTGTGGCAGCAATGGGAGGAGCTGTTTGTCAATGACGGCGAGGCCGTGGCCGATGCTTTTTATGCACAAAACAAGCAGGCCATGGATGCCGGCGCCATCGTAAGCTGGCCGGCCATGCGGCCGCTGCTGCGCCTGATGAAAATACGCGCCAGCGACCATCACGCTTTTGATTGCGAGTATCAAAACGACCCCACCAATGATGAGGCATCATTTTTTCAGGGCATGCGTTTTTGGGTGCAGCCCTGCCGTGATTGGGTGTTTTACGGCGCGCACGACCCCAGCCTGGGCAAAAACAACAAGAGCCGCGACCCCAGCGCCTGCCTGGTGGGCGGCTTTGACCGTGAGCATGGCATCTTGAGCGTGGTAGAGGCCAAGGTTGCCCGCATGGTGCCCGACCGGCAAATCCAGCAAATCATTGATCTGCAACGCAGCTACCGCTGTGTGGTGTGGGGCATCGAGTCGGTGCAGTTTCAGGAGTTCTTCCGCACCGAGCTAGTCAAGCAGTCCGCGCGCGCAGGCGTGCCCGTGCCTGCCGTGGCGCTCACCCCGCATGCAGACAAGGCCTTGCGTATCGAGAGCCTGTCACCCCACGTCAACAACGGCCTCATCCTGTTCAGCCAGGCGCACACCGTACTCAACGAGCAATTGCGCCACTGGCCCGAGGCCGACCACGACGACGGCCCAGACGCCCTGCACATGTTGTGGATGTTGGCCACCAGCCGCGCAGGCGGCATCCCCAAAATCAAAATAGGAGCCAAACGATGAGTGCCATTCGCGGCGGCGTAGTCCGCGGCATATTGCAACGCGCCAAAGGCTGGGCGGGCAAGCCAGTCGCCACCCCCGAGACCGACCCCGAAATTTACCTTGCGCACTTGCACCACCTGCCCAACCCCGACCCCATCTTGCGCCACATGGGCCGCGCCGAAGAGGTCTATGCCGCCATCATGGCAGACGCCCACGTAATGGGCGAGCTGCGCAGCGTGCGCGGCAGCTTCCGCAGCCATCAGTACCGCGTGGTCGCCGGCAACGAGCAAGACGCCAAATCCCAGGCCGCAGCCGAGCTTTGCACCCAATGGATGGCCGCCCGCCGTCCCAATGATCTGGCCGACTGGATGGAGATCATGTGGCAAATGTGCGCAGCCATCTTTACGGGCTACCGCGCGCACGAGGTCATATTTGATTATGTGGACGGCCACTGGCTGCCCGTATCCGTGCTGGATCGCCCCAATCGCCGCTTCGTGTTTGATGCGCAGGGAAAGCCCCTGCTCATCAGCAAGGGCAGCCTGCAAGGCGCGCCCGTGCCGGAGCGCCAGTTCGTCATCTCCCGCCACATGCCCACAGCTAGCAACCCCTACGGCATCGCGCTGCTGTCATCGTGCTTCTGGCCGTGGACCTTCAAGACGGGCGGCTACAAATACTTTGTGCAGTATTGCGAGCGCCACGGCCTGCCGTGGCCCGTAGGCCGCTACCCCACAGGCACCCAAGACAAAGACATTGACGCCTTGGGCGACGCACTGGCCGCCATGCTGCAAAGCGGTTACGCCGTCGTGCCAGATGGCACGGGCGTTGAAATACTCGTCCCCACATCCAGCGGCAGCCATCTGCCGCAAGAGCGCCTCATCCTGTTATGCAACCGCGAGATGAGCAAGGCCATCACCAGCCAGGCCATGGTTGGCGAGCAACTCACCGTCGGCGCCAAGGCCGCGGCCGACACCGCGCTGGAGCGCCAAAACGCCGTGCACGACAGCGACCGCGACATCGCCGCCGCCGGCATGAGCCAGATTTT
>CAYUAF010000178.1:0-2608 GCA_964442555.1 uncultured Allobrachymonas sp. | reverse complement strand
AATATGCCAATACCTGTTAGAGAAATAAGCTGCCACCAGCCGCTGCGATTAATGTCGTGCAAACGTCTGGTACCTACAGCCAAAGAAGGGGCCAAAAGTGCCAATTGATAAATGCCGATAATGCTATCAAGTGTAGCGTCATCAACATCCATTAAACCGGAAACTACGCCGATTAAAAAAGCAAGGCCGTAAATAAATGCAGTGAAATACCAAAATTCAGCCCGCGATGCACGCCCTGAAAAGACAAAATATTTTTTAAAGCAACGCACCACCGCTTCTTTAAACGTAAGGGGTTTGGGCGGTTGCGGTTCTTCTTCATACTCATCGCCCCAATCGGGCTGGGCGCTCAAAGAGTCTGAAAACTGCGGCTGTGAACTGGCGTTGTTATTGCCATGGGTGCCGAATGCATCGGCATGTGGGGATGAAGCGGGCACGGATGCTGCAAATGGCGGCGGTGTGGTTGATTGCAGCGGTTGTTGTGGCGGAACGGCAGGCGGGTTTTGCCACAAACCCTTGATGCGACTGGCAGGCACCCAGTTGGGCATGCCTTGCTTCCAGACCAGTGTTTCAGGAAACAGTTTGCCTTGGGCGACCAGTTCGATCAGCTCGGAGCCGGAGCAGGGGCCGATTTTTTCCTGGCCAATGGCATACCACCAGGTTTTTCTTGAGGTTGTCATGAGGATCTCCAACGATTGCGTTTGTTACAAGCCAGAAAAAAAACAGATTGCGCAAGCGCCATTTGTGCTTACTTTGATTTGCACGCGGGGCGCACGGTAAGGCAAGCGATTGCCAATTTTGCCAAAGCCCGATTGTCATGCAACAAAGCGTAAATTCAGGGGCGGTGTTGCAAAAAAAGTCTTTGCATCAAATCTGCGGTTTGCAGGTGGGCGTTTGCCCCGCAATGGTGCAGTTCGCGCAGGCTGCCGTGCAGCATTTTGTTGTTGAGGCGCTGCGCCAGGCTCTCAAGCACCTGGTCGATTGGTACGCCGTTTGCCAGTTGTTTGCGCGCGCGGGCCAGTTCTTGCTGGCGCCAGCTGTCTGCCTGCTGGCGTATTTGGCAGATAAGCGGCACCATGCCCGCTTGCGGGGCGCGCTGTTGCAGCCAGTGCATGAAGCGGTGCACGCCGTTGTCGATAATGGCTTCGGCCTGCGTTACGGCGGCCTGGCGGCTGGCGTGGTTGGTTTGTACCAGGGCGGCCAAGTCATCAACGGTGTAAAGGTGCACGTTGGGCAGGTTTTTGATTTCAGGCTCCATGTCGCGCGGCACGGCCAAGTCGATTAGCAGCATGGGGCGTGTGCCGCGTTTGTGCACGGCGCGTTCTACCGCGCCCAGGCCAATCAGGGGCAGGGTGCTGGCGGTGCAGCTCACCACAATGTCAAATTCGTGCAGGCGCTGGGGCAGTTCGGCCAAAAGCATGGTGTTGCCATCTACCCGTGCGGCCAAGGCGGCGCTGCGTTCGCAACGGCGGTTGGCAATGGTGATTTGCCGGGGCGATTGCGCGGCAAAATGCGTGCAGGCCAGTGCGATCATTTCGCCTGCGCCTACAAACAAGATGCGCGCCTGCCGCAAATCACCCATGAGTTGGCTTGCCAGCTTGACGGTGGCGGCCGCCATGCTGATGCTGTGGCTGCCAATGGCGGTGCTGCTGCGTACTTGCTTGGCTACGGCAAAGCTGCGTTGAAACAGTTGGTTGAGCGTGCCGCCCAGGCAGCCCGCCTTGTGGGCGGCGCGCACGGCGGTTTTCATCTGGCCCAGAATTTGCGGCTCGCCCAGTACCATGGAGTCCAGCCCGCTGGCAACCCGAAACGCATGCCGGGCGCTGCTTTCTGCCTGCAAGGTGTAAACGTAGGGGCGCAGGGCGGTGGCGGGCACCTGGCCTTTTTGCGCCAGCCAGTGCAGGGCGCCGTCTATGGCCGTGGGGTGGCCGGCGCAGTAAATTTCAGTGCGGTTGCAGGTGGAGAGGATGGCCGCTTCGGGCCATGCCGATGGGCCGCCTTGCCCCAGCTGGCTATGCAGGCCGTGCAAGGCGTGTTCGATTTGCTCGGGCGCCAATGCAAAGCGGCCCCGCAAATCCAGCGGAGCCGTGCGATGATTCAAGCCCAAAGTCCAAACAGCCATGGTGCGGAATTATAAAATCGGGCCAACGCATCTGCCTGGCGATTTGCAAGGTATGTAGCAAGGCGCTGCGGGCGTATGCAGGGGCGTCGGCATCAATTTCTCATTCACCTTTTTCTCATCCACTTTGGGGCTAACCGGCATGTGGCTGTTTACCGTGCTTAATCACCTGTTCAATTTCGTGCTGCCCGCTTTGTGGATGGCAACGCTGCTGCTGGCCGTGCATAGGGTGATGCGCAAGGGCGCGGCGCAACCCATGCGCTGGTGGCGGCATTGGCTGTGCCTGTTTGGCAGCGGTGTGGCGGTATTGCTGGCGGGGCTGATCGTGTTCCAACGCGATGGCAAGATGATGACTTATGTGGCGCTGGTGGTTGTGATGGGGTTTGTGCAGGCGTGGTTGGCGCAAAAGGCCAAAGCCGATAGCCCGGCTGCGGCAGATGCCGGGGTGCCGCCTGGGCCGCAAGAATAGCGCGGGTGGCGGGCAAGGCAAGC
>CAYUAF010000177.1:0-2613 GCA_964442555.1 uncultured Allobrachymonas sp. | reverse complement strand
GCAAACAAAATCCCCGCAAAGCCGCTGTGCCTTGCGGGGATTTTTTATGGTGCTTGGTGGACGGGCGTGGTTGAGGGGAGCTTGTTTATAGCAACGCCCGTCAGTCTATGCAGACTGCGGGCGTTGGCAGTGGGCGGACTTGTTGGGTTAGCCCCAGGCGGATGCGCGCCTCATGAACTGAAAACAATCAATCCGCTTGGTGGCGTGGATGCAGTAGATGCACTAGCATACAAGCACTTGGCAGGCGGCGTTAGCAAAGGCTTAGCCCGCTGCGCGCTTGGCCAGCACTTCAAACGCGGGTAGGGTTTTGCCCTCCAGCACTTCCAGAAAAGCGCCGCCGCCGGTAGAGATGTAGCTCACGTCTTTGTCGATGCCGTATTTGGCAATGGCAGCCAGCGTGTCGCCACCGCCTGCAATGCTGAAGGCGGGGCTGGCGGCAATGGCGCGGGCAACGGTTTCGGTGCCCTTGGCAAACTGGTCGAATTCAAACACGCCCACCGGGCCGTTCCAGACGATGGTGCCTGCGGCCTTGAGCTTGTCGGCCAGTAGGGCGGCGGTTTTGGGGCCAATGTCGAGAATCATGTCGTCTTCGGCCACGTCTTGGGCATCTTTCACGGTGGCGGCAGCGTCGGCGCCAAAAGATTTGGCAACCACCACATCCACGGGAATAGGCACTTCGGCGCCGCGCTCTTTCATTTTGGCGATAACCTTTTTGGCCTCATCCACCAAATTGCCTTCGGCCAGCGAATTGCCAATGTGCAGCCCCTCGGCCAGCATAAAGGTGTTGGCAATGCCGCCGCCCACAATCAGGCCGTCTACCTTGTCGGCCAGGCTTTGCAAAATGGTGAGCTTGGTGCTGACCTTGCTGCCCGCCACAATGGCGATAAGCGGGCGCTTGGGGTTGGCCAAAGCTTGCGAGATGGCGTCCATCTCGGCGGCCAGCAGCGGCCCGGCGCAGGCAATGGGCGCGTACTGCGCAATGCCGTATGTGGTGCCTTCGGCGCGGTGGGCGGTGCCAAATGCGTCGTGCACGAAGATGTCGCACAGTGCGGCCATTTGCCGCGCCAGATCGGCGTTGTTCTTTTTCTCGCCCACGTTCAGGCGGCAGTTTTCAAGCAGCACCACTTGGCCGGGCTGCACGTCCACGCCGGCTACCCAGCCGCTGATGAGCGGCACGTCGCAGCCCAGCAGCTCTGCCAGGCGCTTGGCAACGGGGGCCAGCGAATCTTCGGGGCTGAATTCGCCCTCTGTTGGCCGGCCCAGATGGGAAGTAACCATCACGGCAGCCCCGGCCTTGAGCGCCATTTGAATGGCCGGCAGCGAGGCGCGAATGCGCGTGTCTTCGGTGATGTTGCCGGCATCGTCTTGCGGCACGTTGAGGTCGGCACGGATGAAAACCCGTTTGCCCTTGACCTGACCGTTGGCACACAAATCGGAAAAGCGGATGAATTGCATAAAAAACCCCGTCAAACGTAGAAAAAGAAAAAAGACCGCAGCCAAGGCGCAAAGGGCTGCATAACTGCGTTGATTATAGAAAGCGGGTGTATTTTTGACGCTGCGTTTGCCGCAGCCAGATTGCAGGGATAACCCCTACGACAGGAGCGCGCTTGCGCAGGGTATTGGGTGCAGGTCATGCCGAGAGGGTTGGTTGGGCAAGCTACCGTGTAGCAAGCGTGGCCAAACTAGAAGCGGTTTTGCTGCTGTGGGCATTGTTCCCTTTGGGCCATGATCAAAAAAGTAATCGGCGGCGTTGCCAGTCTTGCCAAGGTACTATCCGCAAGGTTGGCACCTTGGCGAGTAAGCTTTTTGATCGTAACGCAGTCCTCAAAAATAGGGTGAACAAGCCCTAGCCGTGACTTTCAGGCACGGCATACACCACATGCGCTTGCCCTTGGGGCAGCAGCGCCGTCCAGCTGGCGAGTGCTGCGTCTGAGGGGTAGAAGCGCTGCGCTTCGCCCAGTGCCAGCGCGCCTTGCACCACGGTTTGCGGCTCGTCGCCTTGCAGGCTGACGCGAATCCGCACGGGCAGGCCGCGTGTGAGGATGTCGCCGCTTTCAGTGGTTTCTTGCTGTGGCGGGTAGTCGGCAAACAGGCGGCTGAACGAGGGGCCGGCATCATTGGCCGCCAGGGGGCCTATTTGCACCAGCAAATGCTTGCCGTAGCGGCAGCGTGCGGTGGGCAGGTCGATCAGGTTGTGCAGGTTCAGGCGCAGTTCGTTGCTGAAGCGGTCTGTTTGCGCGCGGCCTTGGGCGATGAGCAGGGCGTCTTCTTTGAGCAGGGCGCTGCCTGCAAATACCGATTCGTCTGCGCTGGCTTCGAGTGTGGTGCTGCCGTCGTCCAGTTTGAACAGGGCGAGCTTGCCGCGGTGGCCGTTGATAAAGCGCAGGTCTGAAACGATGCCGGCAAACCACTGCGTTTCGCGGCTGTCGCGCAGGTTGGCCAGCGCCGTGGGCACGAGGCGGCGCACTTCTTGCGCGTTGGCGTCGAACAAGTGGCCGGAGAGGTGAAAGCCCAGCGCCGTTTTTTCTTGCTGCAGGCGCTCGCGAATGTCCCAGGGGGTAACGGCTACCAGTTCCGGCTCTTGCGTGCTGCTGCCGTGGCCGTCGTCCATCA
>CAYUAF010000176.1:0-2614 GCA_964442555.1 uncultured Allobrachymonas sp. | reverse complement strand
CCACTACGATGGATTCTCGCTGTCAAATTCCACACGAAACGACGAGGAACCTATTCGCCGCGCATGTTTATGCTGTGTGTTGCTTGCGTGGTTATCTGTTTGTTATATCTGCGCACGTTGTGCCGTTATGCCTTGAACCGCATGCGCATGGGGTCGTTTTGCAAAGGGCTTGTTTCATGTTTTGCACCGCAGATTGATCCAATCACTTCGGGTTGCTGCGCATGGCTTGGCTGATTCAATGAAAGCGCCAGGGTTTATCGATATGTAGAGTGATTGGGCGCGATTTTGTGTGGCTCGTGCCATTCGCACATTTGGCGACAGGCTCTTTTGCTAGGGAAATGTGGCGCGCGGATTATGTATGCGGCACAAATTTTGCAGCATATTGCAAACCAATGTTCTAAATGTAAATATGCCTCAAGCCGTGCATTTTGCACATTGGGCTATTTTTTATGCCTTGGGCGGAGCGTGGCAGGCAAAAAAGGGTTGTAAAGGTCTCGCAGAAAGCAGCAGTTTGCACAGCGGGCAAATGGCGCTTTATTGGCCTGTGGGCATGGCATGGAGGGCGGCATTTTTGCCGGAAAGAAAAACGCCTCGTTGCCAGAGGCAAGAGGCGTTTTTTGGGTTGCCGGAAGGCAATATGCCATTCACTGGATAATGGCCGCCCGGCGTGCGATGCACATGCGAAATGCGCGCTTACTTGATCAGGAAGGCGTCGCGGTTGCTGGTATCTTGAATCCATTTGGGCGCTTTGCCGCGGCCTGTCCAGGTTTCGCCGGTTGCGGGGTTGCGGTATTTGGGCGCAACTTTAATGCCGGCAATGGCCGATTTTTTGCGACGGCCTTTGCCGCCGAACAAATCGCCTTCGGTCAATTCGTGTTCTGCAATCAGGCGGCGGCAGGTGGCAATAGCCTCGTCCACTTGCTGGCGGCGGGCTTCGCGAATTCTTTTTTCCAGTTGCTCGCGTTCTTGCAGCAGGGTTTGCAAATCGGTCATGATTACTCCTTGATTAAAAGAAAGGTTTTGCAGCGATATCGAAGCGATTATAGCGCGATTGATAATCGCATGGTATTGCCTGATTAATCGGCCGGAGTTTGTTGATTTGCGCCATGGGCCGTTAAGGGGGATGCGTGCACTTGTTCCGCGCGTTTGCCGTCAAGCGTGCGGATGATAAAGCGCCAGCCGGCGCAATGGATTTCCTGTCCGATAAAGGGCAATTCGCCCGATACGAACATCAATAGTCCGGCCAGGGTGTTGTAGAGGCCTTTCTCTTCTTCCGGCAGGGGGTCTTCAATATCCAGTTTGTTTTTCAATTCATTGACGGGAATCATGCCGTCGAGCAGCCAGGCGCCATTTTCCTGGCGGGTGCTCCAGGCTTCCTGGGCGGTATGGGCGTGCAATTCGCCGGTAATGGCTTCGAGTAAATCGCGGGGGGTGAGTATGCCTTGCACTTCGCCATATTCGTCCACCACAAAAACCAGGCGATGCGCCCGGTCGCGAAATTGCTCCAGCAATTCCATGCCGCTGATGGTTTCGGGCACAAAACTGGCGGGCGAGGCAATATCTTCCAGCGTTTGCTGCGCGTGGCCTTGCAGCAGAATCTGGTTGATGCCGATGATGCCTACCACGTCGTCCAGCGAGCCTTTGCAGACCGGATACCAGGAGTGCACGCGCGTACTGCCGTCGGACAGCATGTGCAGCGCCTGCGCCACGGTGGTGTGCGCATCCAGCCAGATTACTTCGTTGCGCGGCACCATGATGGAGGACAGCTCGCGCTCGTCGAGCTTGAACACATTGCGCACCATGCGGTGCTCCTGCTCTTCGATCAGGCCGGCGTCCACGCCTTCTACCAGGCTAGCGGCGATTTCTTCCTGCGTCACGCTGCGCGCGGTTTGCGTATCAATCGGCAGCAGGCGCAGCACGGCCTGGGTGGTGTTGGACAGCAGCAGCACAAAAGGGCGCGTCACGCGCGACAGCCACGTCATGGGCGGTGCCATGAAGGCAGCGATAGGCTCGGGATAAATCTGCCCGATGCGTTTGGGCACCAGTTCGCCAAAAATCAGCGTGACGAAGGTGATGAGCGTTACCACCAACGCCGTGGCGGCAAAGTGCGCTATGCGCTCGGGCGCGCCTGCCAGCAGCAGCCAGCGCGCCACGATGGGGCTGAAGGCCGAATCGCCCACAATGCCGTTGAGCAGCCCGATGGAGGTGATGCCCACCTGCACGGTCGAGAGGAAGTTGGTCGGGTGCTCCATCAACGTCAAGGCGGCGGCGGCGCCGGGCTTGTTGGCGGCGGCCAGCGCATCCAGCCGGGCTTTGCGGCTGGCGGCCAGCGCCATTTCCGACATGGCAAACAGCCCGTTGAGCAATGTCAGAAACAGAATCAGAAACAGGTTCATGGTGTGCGCAGATAATCTGTGCCTGCCTTCTGGCGCACGCACAGACATGCGCAGCGGCCAGGCACGGCAAGAAACGGGAACTCACGCATGGGAATGTACTGCATCGGTGATATTCATGGCTGCCACGCGCAGTGGCAGCAGCTGCTGCGCGAGCTGGACTTTTCGCCCAGCCGCGACACGCTGTACGTGCTGGGCGACATGGTCAATCGCGGGCCGGA
>CAYUAF010000175.1:0-2616 GCA_964442555.1 uncultured Allobrachymonas sp. | reverse complement strand
AAGCCCGGCAGCGTGTTGGTGTAGGGCAGGTTGTGAATGTCTTCTGCCGTATACAAGGGCTTGACGGTAATGCCATCTGGCGTCAGCCAGTTCAACTGATTCAAATCACCGCCCGGCGCAGACTTGGTGGCCGCCTTGCGCCAATCATCCAAACTGCTAGGGGCAAACGAAAAAGCGGACGACGATGCAGAAGATGTCATGGCAAGAGATCCTTTTTGTCAGTAAATAGACTGATTTATGCAGGTATAAGCGCAAACTGCCGCCAAAATTCCATTATTAAGCGAAATAAGCGCCAAAAAACGCAAAACGGGCAGCCTCACGCCAAAAACTAGGGTTTACCTGATTAGGGTTTACCAGATAGTGCTTGCGGCAACGCCATGCAGACCACGCAAAAAGTCCTTCGTTACAGGCAATTGCCCGGCGTGCCCTGCACTCAAAGCAGAACCGGCAAAATCAAACAGACATAAAAAAGCGCCAACACCCGTTGGCGCTTTTTTCGTGCAAGGCGTGCCCTGCCGCTACGCATTATTCACTACGGGCAGGCGGCTGGGTGGCGCTCAGGCTTTGGGCGATTTTTGCCAGCTCAATCAACTCGGCACGCAGGCCGTGCGCATCGGGCTGGGCCGATTGTTGCGCCAGGCGAATGATGTCGTTCCAGCCCATCTTGCCGTTGTACTGGCCGCCGCGCAGCTGCTGGCCGTAGGCTGCTACAGCCAAGGCAAAACGGGTGCTGTTGCTGGCGCCGGCAAGCGGTTTGCTGCCTACAGGCACAGGCTGGCTCAACAGCACGCTTTGGCTTTGGCCGGGCAGTTTGTAGCGCAGATTAACGTAAGCGTATTCATTGGCTTTGCCGCCCGCCTGGGGCGCAGGCTGGTAGCGCGATTCGTTCAGCCAACCTTTTTGCCCTGCGGGGATGATTTCGTAAATGGCGGTGACGCTGTGACCCGCGCCGATATCGCCTGCATCGACCTTGTCGTTGTTGAAATCTTCTTGCCGCAGCATGCGGTTTTCATAGCCCACCAGGCGGTACTCCTTCACCGTTTGGGGGTTGAATTCGACCTGGATTTTGACGTCTTGCGCCACGGTGGCCAGTGTGGAAGACAGTTGGCGTTGCAGCACTTTTTTCGCTTCTTTGGCGTTGTCGATATAGCTGTAATTGCCGTCGCCCGCATCGGCCAGCTGTTCCATCAAATGCTCGTTGTAGTTGCCGGTGCCAAAGCCCAGGGTGGTGAGCGAAATGCCTGATTGGCGCTTCTCGGCCACCATGCCTTTGAGCGTATCGAAGTTGGTAATGCCCACGTTGAAGTCGCCATCTGTCGCCAGCAAAATGCGGTTGATACCGTTGCGGACAAAGGCTTTTTCCGCCTCGCGATAGGCCATCTGGATGGCCCGTTCGCCCGCGGTGGCGCCGCCCGCCTGCAATTCGTTAATAGCACGCAGAATGGTTTGCTTCTGGTTGCCCGGTGTGGCTGGCAGCACCAGTTTTTCGCCGCTGGCGTAGGTGACCAGCGTGACCTTGTCTTGCGGACGCAGTTGCTCGGTGAGCAGGCGCAGGGTTTGTTTGACCAGCGGCAGTTTGTTCGGCGCATCCATGCTGCCCGAAACATCTACCAAAAACACAAGGTTGGCCGGCGGCAGCTCGCGCAGCGCCAAGTCTTTGGCCTGTATGCCGATTTTGATGATTTTGGCGTTGGGCTGCCAGGGCGAATCCACCGTTTCGGTATGCACAGCAAACGGGTGCCGGCCTTGCGGCAGAGCATAGCCGTAGTCGAAATAGTTCACCATTTCTTCTACCCGCACGGCATTGACCGGCGGCAAGCGCCCATCGTTGAGAAAGCGGCGAGTGTTGGCGTAGCTGCCAGTGTCCACATCGATGCTGAAGGTAGACACGGGCTGTTGCGCCACGGCATGCACGGGGTTGGTGGCGATTTGGCCATAGCGCTCGGTGTCTTGCGCCGGCATGGCCATTTCTTTCAGCGCCATGGGGCGCGGCAGGCGCCTTTGCATCGCTACTTCGGCTCTCATCATGCTGGGCGCAACAGGCATGGGCGCAGAAACAACTGCGGCTGCATCGTATGTTGGGCGTGCACCCGCACGCCCCCCATGCGGCTGCGGGGTGCCGCAAGCAGCCAATACCGAGGCGCTAACGGCCAAAGCCAAATAATGTAGCGAACGTTGTGGATGCATATGCATTCTCCTTTTTAAATGAAAAATATTTTCAAAACCTTGCAATCAAGCCTGCATCAAAACCCATCAAAATAAAGCCAGCTTGATTTTACAAACAAGAAACAAAACAACCAGTACGGCATTATGCGCCAGCGCCATGATGACAGGCAAGAACAAGGCCCAAATCAACGCCCCGATACGAAACCGCTTTTCGCTTTGCTTTCTGGCTTCCGTCCAGTCGGGCTGCGCATCAATGCGGCTATAAGGCAAGCTGAATAAGGCAAAGAACAACAATTGGGGAATGATCGAAAAAGCGCCGTACAAAAGCATGAAAACCCGATCCCATCCCCAAATCATCGAGTATTGGCTATACCCTTGCACACAATTGAAAAATACTTCATAAAAAGAGCGCAGCATGCGGTAAAACACGTAACAAGAAGGCAATAAATA
>CAYUAF010000174.1:0-2666 GCA_964442555.1 uncultured Allobrachymonas sp. | reverse complement strand
TGGAAAACAACATCTGCCCCTACAAAAATAATCCATGTATACAGTCGCTACCTGCATACAGCTGCTGCATCACGTCCCGTACCTGCAACAAGGTTCACCATGCGCGACCTGCGCAACACACAGCTCACCCATGCATCAATCCATACATCAAAATGGCAATGCCATTTCTTCCGCGCGTTGCTGACCTGTGCGGGGATCCATCAACTGCAACTTCAACGGCGGCATATCGCGGCCATAAATGCGTGCAATGCGTGCTTCCAGCGGTGGGTGGCTGTCGAGCCAACGCGCTTGCGCCTGCTCGTCGATCAGCATCATGTGCGAAAAAACGCCCTGCCAACCGTGCAGAGTGTTTGCCGTTCCTTCCAGCTTTTGCGCGAGCACTTTGCGCAACACGCCACCCAGGCCGTCGCGGCTGCGTGTCCACTGCACGGCACGGGCATCGGCCAACCACTCGCGTTCGCGCGCAACAGCCGCCTGCAACAAGCGCCCGGTCATCCAACCCAGCCACCCTACAACCATGATGACTTGGCCGGGCACCCACGCCAGAACGGCAACAGCAGGCGTTGGCTCAATCTTGTCTGCCTTGCCCAGATTGCGCAGCATATCGCCGTAGTTATGCAGCATTTCAAGCCCCGCCACCATACCTGCCAGTTGCATATTGATGCGCGTGTCGCCTTCGTGCAAATGACTCATTTCATGGGCAAGCAAGGCTTGCAATTCTTCGCGCGTGAGCCAGTCGAGCGCCCCTTCGGTAACCACAATCACCCAATCCACCGAACTCCAACCCGTTGCAAAGGCATTGATGGCCTTGACGCGGGGCTGCAACATCACCTGCGGGCAAGGCATGTGCGCAGCCACGGCCATTTCTTGCACAATGTTAAGCAGTCTTTTCTCGGCAAACGATACATCGGGACGTATTTCGCGCGCGCCCAAACGGCGCGCCAGCTCTTCGCCTGAGCGCATATTGCTGCTTTCAATCCACCAGCCCCCAACAACCATCAACAAACCCAGGCCAATGGTAGTTTCCGTAAACAGCGCAGGCGGGAGCCAGCCAAGTACCCACAATATGGCTCGCATGGCTCCGTATAGCCCCCAAACGGTCGCTGCAGCCGCCAGTACAAAGGCGATTTTTAACTGGCGCGAACGGCTGCGCGCATTGGCCTGATGGTCAAAAAACTGCATGTATCACGCCATTCAAACCCAAACGCCAAGTTAATAAATGGCCCATCAAAACGCCACGCGCGGCGCATTGCGCTCTTCTTCACCAACAGTGGCTTGCAACATGGCGCCCGGCTGAAAGTTGAAAAGCCTCGCCACAATCAGTGCAGGAAAAACTCCCACGGCATTATTGAACTCCAACACGGCATCGTTATACGCTTGGCGCGCAAAGCTGACGCGGTTTTCGGTACTGGAAAGCTCTTCACTCAATTCGCGCATGCGTGCATCGGCTTTCAACTCAGGATAAGCTTCTGCCACAACCAGCAAGCGCCCCAAGCTGCCCATCAACCCTTGCTCTGCCAACGCCAAGGCGCCAATGGTTTGTGCATTTTCAGGATGCTGGCGTGCAGCAAAAGCCGCATCGTTTGCCTGATTGCGCGCGGCGATAACTGCCTGCAAAGTTTGCGCTTCGTGCTCCATGTAGCGGCGGGCAACCTCCACCAGATTAGGCACCAGATCGTGCCTGCGTTTCAGCTGCACATCAATTTGACCAAAAGCATTCGCAATCCGGTTACGCAACTCAACCAAACGGTTGTAAATGCGCACCAAACCTACCACCAATACCAGGCCAATGGTCAGCACAATCCAGGTCGTCGTAGTCATTCCTCTCCTTT
Source organism: uncultured Allobrachymonas sp. (assembly GCA_964442555.1). Taxonomy (GTDB): domain Bacteria; phylum Pseudomonadota; class Gammaproteobacteria; order Burkholderiales; family Burkholderiaceae_C; genus Brachymonas. The sequence goes on along the minus strand of CAYUAF010000174.1, from coordinate 834 downwards.
ACAGTTGCGTTCAAAAAAATAAATGAATTGTAAATTGATGTATCCATCCCTGCATGACACGGCATTATTGACGATTATTTTCGCCACTAGTAACCACACCATATGGTCGAATGCATACCGTGCACCGAACGCCTGTTTCCGTACAATGCCATGCGCAGATATGTGCTGCGCACCTTGCCCTGTCCGTTTATCCCATGCGCTTTTTGCCATGCACCAGTGATAACTGGCGGGCTTGCCATACCGCTCTTGCCTCCCCCATCAGAAAGATCCCCCACTCATGCTGTCATTTGCCCAACGCCTGAAAAATGTCGAGACCTCTGCCATTCGCGAATTGTTCAAGCTGCTGGGCAAGCCCGGCATCATCAGCTTTGCTGGCGGTTTTCCGAACCCCGATCTGTTTGACGTAGAAGGCTTTCAGGCCGCCTCGCACACGGCGCTGCACACATGGCCGCGCGAGGCCCTGCAATACGGCGCTACAGAAGGCTTTGGCCCGCTCAAAGAGCAAATTGCCGCATTCAGCACCGCCAAAGGCACACCCGTGCAGGCGCAGCAGCTCATCGTTACCACGGGCAGCCAGCAGGCGCTGGATTTGATTGCCAAGTGCATGATCTCGCCCGGCGACAAGGTGATTGTGGAAGCGCCCACCTTTTTATCGGCCATCCAATGCTTTCGCCTGTACGGCGGGCAAACCATTGCCGCACCCACCGATGCCCACGGCGTGTTGCCCGAACAGCTGGAAGCCCTGATCGCCACGCACAAACCCAAGCTGGTGTATCTGATTCCCACCTTCGGCAACCCCAGCGGTGCCACACTGCCGCTGGAGCGCCGCAAGCG
>CAYUAF010000173.1:0-2704 GCA_964442555.1 uncultured Allobrachymonas sp. | reverse complement strand
CGCGTCCATTGGGCATTTTGCGCACGCTGGCACGAATACTCTTCGTCGTAGGGCCGTATTCCAACCCCTTTTGCGCATACACCGAAGAGGGCGCCATGCCTGCACGCAGATTGCTTGACTTGGCATCAATCAATTCCACCTCGGCACGCAGGGGCTGCCCCAATGCCGATTGCACGCGCATCCGACCAAAACCCAAAGCGTGTGCTTCGGTACCAATACAAGCAGCGACCAACGCTGCGATGACGGAGATACGTGGCTGAGCCAAGAGACCCTTTGCTGATTTGCTGCGATTTTTCATTGCGGGATCTATAGTTATTGCGAATACTTAGAACTTAGCATCATGTTGCGTAAACATGATGCATAGGCATTAAAAACATTTGCTTTCCGTTGTCGTTAAACGACACATTCTGCGATACCAAGCCCCGTTTTTGTGGTTTGGAGATGCTCGGAACATCCATGCCCGTGCATTTCCAACCATCATTCGGTATACCGACGGCAACGCAAACGTACTCACAAAGTACACAATATTTTACCAATCAATGCGTCAGCAAAATACGCAGCATGCGGCGCAACGGCTCGGCTGCGCCCCACAACAGCTGGTCGCCAATCGTGAATGCGCCCACATATTCCGGCCCCATGGCCAGCTTGCGGATACGGCCTACGGGGATCGTCATGGTGCCCGTAACTGCCACTGGCGTCAGGTCTTTCATGGTGGCTTCGCGCGTATTGGGCACGACTTTGACCCATTCGTTGTCTGCAGCGATCATGGCTTCAATTTCCGCCAGCGGCACGTCTTTTTTGAGCTTGAAGGTCAGCGCCTGGCTGTGGCAGCGCATGGCGCCCACGCGCACACAAAAGCCGTCTACGGGAATGGCCGGATCAAAGCCCATGATTTTGTTGGTTTCGGCCATGCCTTTCCATTCTTCGCGGCTCATGCCATTGCCCAAATCCTTGTCAATCCAAGGAATCAGGCTGCCACCCAGTGGCACGCCGAAATTGGCGGTTTCGGCATCGCTCAGGCTGCGCTGCTTGGCGATGACTTGGCGGTCGATTTCGAGGATGGCGCTCTTGGGATCATCTAGCAAGGCTTTGACTTCTGCATGCAGCGTACCGTATTGCGTCAGCAGCTCGCGCATGTGCTGCGCACCGCCGCCGCTGGCTGCTTGATAGGTTTGCGTGCTCATCCATTCCACCAGGCCGGCCTTGTACAAAGCGCCCACGCCCATCAACATACAGCTAACGGTGCAGTTGCCGCCTACCCAATTGTTGCCGCCTTTGGCCAGGGCGTTTTTGATTACGGGCATATTCACCGGGTCAAGCACGATGACGGCATCGTCTTGCATGCGTAGTATGCTGGCAGCGTCGATCCAATGCCCTTTCCAGCCTGCTGCACGCAGTTTGGGGAAGATCTCGCTGGTGTAATCCCCGCCTTGCGCCGTGAGGATGATGTCGCATTGCTTCAGCGCCTCGATGTCGTGCGCATCTTTCAACGTTTTTTCGTTTTTGGCCATGGCCGGGGCTGCGCCGCCTGCATTGCTGGTAGAAAAAAAGATCGGCTCAATCAGATCGAAGTCTTTTTCTTCGATCATCCTGTCCATCAGCACAGAGCCGACCATGCCACGCCAACCCACCAAACCGGTGACATTTCCCGTTTTCATCAATCAAACCCTCTCTATCTAATTAATATCTATCCACTTTGGGCTGCTTGCCCGTTTCGGAAAAACTTTGCCAAACATTGCTTGTGCTGATGCCGCCATGCTTTCAGACAAATGCTTTGGCCCATTCGGCCATCAAAGCAATCAGGCCCAGATTGGCAAAAAGATAGCCGGATGCAAGCAGCGGCCTGAGCCAGCGAAAATTATAGGCAGCATACTTGGCGCAAAACCATTGCTTCGTTGCCAAACAAGCCCCCATTTGCCCAGCAACCACACGGGCTACGTGTCATTTTGCTATTCACACACGGCACATACGTTTATGTGCCGGCACGTTTTAGGACACGCTAAAATGACAAGCCCAATCAATCTCCACTCACTTTTTCATCTTCAATTCGGGAAATTCCCACCATGACTCACGTAGTAACCGAAGCCTGTATCCGTTGCAAATACACCGATTGCGTGGATGTTTGTCCGGTGGACTGTTTCCGTGAAGGGCCCAATTTCCTGGCGATTGACCCCGACGAGTGCATTGACTGCGCGGTTTGCGTGCCCGAGTGCCCCGTAGGCGCCATCTACGCAGAAGAAGATGTGCCTGCCGACCAGCAGCACATGATTGCGCTGAATGAAGAGCTTTCCAAGCTGCCGACCTGGAAGACCATTACCCGACGCAAGCCCGCATTGCCTGACGCCGATGAATGGAAAGACAAAACGGGCAAGCTCGATCAACTGATCCGCTAAGGCTTCGTACATCGGCACAGGCGCTGCCAATCGGGCTTACAAGCATTTTTAATGCTCGCAGCAACAGCGCAGTTGTTTCTACGCGGCCACCCAATTGCCCAGTTGCCAAACTTCTCTCATTGCCTCCGCACCCTGCCATTCATCCCGCCATTTGGCTCCCCGGCAACTATGGCAGCTACTGGCGCAAGACCATTACAGCCAACTACTCAACCAACTATTTCCACCCCACCACCTCAAGCTTTTTCACTTTTCACCATGAGTGCAGCAGAACGCGATTTTTCCCAAGCCATTGAAACCGATGCCGTCATCGT
>CAYUAF010000172.1:1371-2743 GCA_964442555.1 uncultured Allobrachymonas sp. | reverse complement strand
GCCGGGCGGCAGTAGCCGTCTTTTTGCGTGAGCTTGCCGCGCACCACGGTCAGCGCGTTGGCAGGGGTATCACGCCCGACTACGCTGCCTGCGCCGACTGTGCCGCCCGCGCCAATGGTGACGGGCGCTACCAGCACGCTGTTGCTGCCGATGTGAACATCGGCCTCGATCACGGTGCGGTGCTTGTTGGCGCCGTCGTAATTGGCGGTGATGCTGCCTGCGCCATAGTTCACGCGCTCGCCTACGGTGGCATCGCCCAGGTAGGCCAGGTGGTTGGCCTTGGCGCCTTTGGCCAGCGTGGAGTTTTTTACTTCTACAAAGTTGCCGATGTGCACTTCTTCGCCCAATTGCGCGCCGGGGCGCAGGCGGGCAAAGGGGCCAATCAGCGAGCCGGCGCCTACGCTGGCGCCCGGTTTTTCGCCATCAATATGCGTAAAGGGGTGGATGATGACGCCGTCTGCAATCTGGCAGTTGGCCAGTACGCAGTTGGCGCCAATGCGCACGTTGTTGCCCAGGCGCACGCGGCCTTCGAAGATGCAGTTCACGTCAATATCCACATCTTGCCCGCAGATGAGCTGGCCGCGCACGTCCAGCCGGGCCGGGTCGCGCAGGCGCACGCCTTCGGCCATCAGCTTGTTGGCCTGGCGGCGCTGGTATTCGCGCTCCAGCTCGGCCAGTTGCTGCGGGCTGTTTACGCCGGCCACCTGCACGGCATCGTCAATGGTGTGCGCCACCACGGGCACGCCGTCTGCCACGGCGTGTTTGACGACGTCGGTCAGGTAAAACTCCTGCTGGGCGTTGCGGTTGTCCAGCCGTGCCAGCCAGCCCTTGAGCAGTTTGGCGGGCGCGGCCAGAATGCCGCTGTAGATTTCCGTGACGGCCAGCTCCTGGGGCGTGCCGTCTTTTTGTTCGACGATGCGTGTGACTTGCCCCGCCGCATCGCGCAGCACGCGGCCATAGCCAAAGGGGTTGGGCATGTTCAGGGTCAGCAAGGCCAGCTTGCTGCCTGCGCACTGCGCGATCAGTTGCTCAATGGTGTCGGCTTGCGTTAAAGGCACGTCGCCAGAGAGTACGACCACCACGCCATCATCTGCCAGCACGGGCACGGCCTGCTGCACGGCGTGCCCCGTGCCCAATTGGGGCATTTGCCGCACGAATTGGCGTTTGGGCGTGGTGCCATCGGGCTGCGCCAAGGCGGCTTCTACCTGTTCGGCCCCGTGCCCGGTAATGACGACCACTTGCCGCGCCTGCAATTGGGCGGCTGTGTCCAGCACATGCTGCACCAACCCTTGGTGCGCGAGCTTTTGCAAGACCTTGGGCGTGGCGCTTTTCATGCGCGTGCCTTTGCCGGCGGCGAGGATGACGATGTCGA
>CAYUAF010000172.1:0-1271 GCA_964442555.1 uncultured Allobrachymonas sp. | reverse complement strand
GGCGCCAATGGTGATAGCCACATCGGCGATATTGAAGGCGGGAAAGTGCCCGCCGTGAAACAGCGGCGCCAGAAATGCCCAGTGAAAATCCAGCATATCCACCACGTAGCCGTGCCAGATGCGGTCGATCACGTTGCCGAGCGCGCCGCCCAGTATGCAGGCCAGGGCAAAGCTGAACAGTTTTTGCCCCGGGTGCTTGCGCAGCATCCACACAATGAAGATGCCTGCCGCTATGCCAATGCCCATGAAGAACCAGCGCTGCCAGCCGCCCGCGCCGGCCAGAAACGAAAAGGCCGCGCCGTAGTTGTGCACGCGCACCACGTTGAAGAAGCTGGTAACCGTGGTGCTTTGGTACAGCTGGTAGTGGGCCACGATCAGGTATTTGGTGAATTGGTCAAACACCAGCCACAGGGCGGCCACGCCCAACCACAGCCACAGGCCGGATGCGGCGGGGCGGCTTTTGCCGGAACGCGCTGAACGGGGTGCTGCCGCCATTTATGCAAACTCCCGCGCTTCGCCCGCGCCGTACAGATTGCTGACGCAGCGGCCGCACAGGGTGGGGTGCTCGGCATGGCTGCCTACATCGTCGCGGTAGTGCCAGCAGCGCTCGCATTTGGATGCGGTGGCGGGGCTTACGCGAATGGCCAGCGCATCGCCTTGCGCCAGGCTGACCTGGGAGGTGATGAAGATGAACTTCAGATCATCGCCCAGGCTTTGCAGCAGTTGCAGGTCGCCAGCCGGTGCCGTAATGGCGAGGTTGGCTTGCAGCGAGGAGCCGACTTGCCCTTGTTCGCGCACGGCTTCGATTTCCTTGTTGGCCAGTGCGCGGATGTCGAGCAGGCGGCTCCATTTGGCTGCCAGCGCCGCATCGGCGGCGGGCAGGTCGCTGTAGGTTTCCAGAAAGATGGATTCGCTGTTGCCTACCACGGCCCAGGCTTCTTCTGCGGTAAAGCTCAAGAAAGGCGCCATCCAGCGCAGCATGGCCTGGGTGATGTGATACAGCGCCGTTTGCGCGCTGCGGCGCGCGCGGCTGTCGGGCGCGGTGGTGTAGAGGCGGTCTTTGAGCACGTCCAGATAAAAGCCGCCCAAGTCTTCGCTGCAATATTGCTGCAATTTGGCGACTACGGGGTGGAATTCGTACGCCTCGTAATGCGCCAGGATTTCGGCCTGCAATTCGGCTGCGCGGCTGAGGGCGTAGCGGTCTACCTCGAAAAGTTCGTCGTGCGCCACGGCGTTTTTGGCGGGGTCGAAGTCGCTGGTGTTGGCCAGCA
>CAYUAF010000171.1:0-2787 GCA_964442555.1 uncultured Allobrachymonas sp. | reverse complement strand
CAAGAGTAAACCACGGCGTCGTCCAGTCAACGAATCATCCGAGACACGACAGCAAACCATTTGCCTGCACACGGCAAGGCATGTGTTTTTTATCCACAAAACAGCCACTCCCCTCTCTGGAATGCCTTGCCCTCGGCTATGATTGCCAGCCGTTGATGACCGGAGGTTCACGTTTTTATGGCACTGGCTTTTCTCGCTATCGCTGCTGGCTTGGCTCTTTTGGTATGGAGCGCAGATCGTTTTGTAGATGGCGCCGCTTCGGCAGCGCGCCATTTCGGCATGCCCCCGCTTTTGATCGGCATGGTCATTGTCGGTTTTGGCACCTCGGCGCCAGAAATGGTGGTTTCGGCACTGGCCGCAGGGCAAGGCAACCCAGGCATTGCCTTGGGCAATGCGTATGGCTCCAACATCACCAACATCGCACTGATTTTGGGCGTTTGCGCACTGATTGCGCCCATCACCGTTCATTCGCTGATTTTGCGTAAAGAGCTCCCCATCCTCACCCTCGTGACCGCGCTGGCCGCCTGGCAGCTTTGGGACGGTACCCTTAGCCGGCTGGACGCAGCGGTGCTGCTCCTGGTCTTTGGCGGCTTGATGGGCTGGACGATTGTGCAAGGCTTTCGCAAAAAAAGGGATGCCTTGGGCAGCGAAATGGAGCAAGAGCTGCAAGCCCACACCATGCCCATTCGGCGCGCGCTTTTCTGGCTGGTAGCCGGCCTGGTTTTGCTGATCATCAGTTCCCGCATCCTGGTGTGGGGCGCTGTAGAAATTGCCCACAGCTTTGGCGTAAGCGACCTGATCATCGGCCTGACGATCGTGGCCGTCGGCACATCGTTGCCCGAGCTGGCCTCATCTATCATTGCCACCCGCAAAGGCGAGCATGATATTGCCATCGGCAACGTGCTCGGCTCCAATCTGTTCAACACATTGGCCGTCGTGGGCATTGCAGGCTCAATTCAACCTTTAGCGGTGGAGCCTGCCATCTTCAATCGCGACATGCTGGTGATGGGCATCGTTACGCTGTTGCTATTTGGCTTTGGCTACGGCTTTACAGGTCCGGGGCGCATCAATCGCTTGGAAGGCGCCATACTCCTGGCCTGCTACATCGGCTATACCGTCTACCTGATTCGCACGGTTTTTGTGCCGGCAGCGTAAACGCTGCCTCTCAGCATGTAGGGGGTGCTCGCGCCCGTCACGACAGGCGCGGTGTGGTGTGTACACCACACCCCACCCCGCGCTTCATAAAGCGCAGCTATCGCCTTTCTCATCCCCGCCTAGCGCAAGACTGGTGCGGCACGCATCGAACACTTTCTGGCTTTCCCTGATTTTTTCTGTGCGCCCAAGCGCTAGACAAGAGATGCCTGACGCGTAACAAGCATCCAGCTCGGCACGCGCCTTTTGCGGCCATGCGCCTGCAACAACTGACACCCAGCCTCTGGCAGCCGTGCCGCAATTGGCCTCCATACGACATCATCTAAAATGGCTGCCATCCGCAGTGCATGACCCTGTTTTTTACACAAAAGCCTCATGTTGAATTTTCTCAAAACCCAATTGCTGGGCGGCAGCGATTACCAATCCGATATCACCGGCTTTTTGCAGCAGCTACGGCAGCAAGACCCCAATCTGCTTGCGCGCCAAAAAGCTGGCCACGCCTTGCTATGGCACCCTCAACTCGCAGAAACGGCAGAAAACCGTATTCTCCAAAAAGGCTTTGAAAACGCGCGCATCGCGCAACAACCATACGTTTACGCCACCCAACCTGCCCGGCAAACCAACCAATAACGCACCATGACAAACGAGCTGGCACTATTGGCTGAAGAGAAGGCAACGGCATCCGCAGCAGAAGCCGTTGATACCGTTGCCGTTGCCAGACTGTACGGAGAGCCTCTCTTTTCAGTCCCGCAGGATCTGTATATTCCGCCGGATGCGCTGGAAATTTTTCTGGAAACATTCGAAGGGCCGCTAGACGTTCTGCTCTACCTGATTCGCAAGCAAAACTTCAACATTCTCGACATCCCAATGGCGGCAGTCACCCGCCAATATCTGGACTACATCGAAGAAATCCGCAACCGCAATCTGGAGCTTGCCGCCGAATATCTGCTCATGGCTGCCATGCTGATCGAAATCAAATCACGCATGCTGCTTCCCCCCAAAAAATCGGCCGACGGACAAGAAGCAGAAGACCCGCGCGCAGAACTTGCACGCCGTCTCAAAGAATACGAACAAATCAAACTGGCCGCGCAGCAACTGGCGCAGCTCCCTCAAATCGGCAAAGATTTCTTTCCGACTCATATCGAAATCGAAAAACTAACAAAAACCCTGCTGCCAGATGTATCTATCGAAGAATTGCAGCAGGCCTGGCATGAAATTCTATTGCGCGCACAGCTCGTACAACGGCACAAAATCCGGCGCGAAGAACTCAGCGTAAGGGAATACATGGGGCAAGTGCTCAAAACACTGCAAAACCGCCGTTTTGTGGCTTTTGACGATTTATTCGACACCTCTGCCGGCGTCGCCGTTGTTGTCGTCACCTTTATCGCCCTTCTTGAGTTGGTTAAAGAATCCTTGGTAGAAATTACCCAAGCCGAAGTTTATGCACCCATCTATGTGCGCTTAAGCTATCAGCCCAATTAAACAAAATCACAAAAGTTAGCTGTACGATGGATTGCGGTGCACACCGACAGCACTTAGCGCGAATTACTCGAGGAATCTAGCGAGTGGAACAGGGTCTTCAGAGGTTCCTCGTCGTTTCGTGTGGAATTTGACAGCGAGAATCCATCGTAGTGG
>CAYUAF010000170.1:0-2820 GCA_964442555.1 uncultured Allobrachymonas sp. | reverse complement strand
AACGATCTCAACGGCAGCTCCGCCGATATTGAAGCATCCGCCATCATCTCTATTGACGGCCTGATGATGGCATCCCTGATGCCTCAGGGCTTTGACGAAGACCGCATGGGCGCCATGAGCGCAGCCATGTTGTCGCTGGGCGACCGCACAGCGCAAGAATTGGCGCGCGGCAACCTGGAACAAGTTCTGATCAAAGGCAATCAAGGCTTCGTGATTCTGACTGGCGCAGGCAAAGAAGCTGTTGTCACCGTGCTGGCCAAACCCAATGCCAAACTCGGCCTGATCTTCCTCGACGTTCGGCGTGCCGCAGAAAGCATTGCCAAGATGATCTGATCACGGGTTGGCTGTTTATCAGTCCAACCACCTGTTCGGTTTGTGCAGGCAAGCTTGCTTGGTGCGGGCGTTTGCACATGGCTGAATGAATGATTTTCACGAGGATGATCATGAAAGATATGGATCCCAGCCAAATTGTTGGCAATGGCAAAGAATATACGCTGAACCTTTATGGCGGCGCACAGCGCAAAGTAATCGTCACCGATATCGAAACTGACTTTCCCGAGGGCAAACTCATCGTTTCTTGCACAGATACAGCCGGCATCATCACCAAATGCAACCAGGCATTTGTTGACATGTCTGGCTACACATACGAGGAACTGGTGGGCCAGCCGCACAGCATTTTGCGCCACCCGGATCTGCCCAAGGCCGCTTTTGCAGATCTGTGGGCAACCGTACAAGCCGGAAAAAAATGGCGCGGATACGTGAAAAACCTGCGCAAAGACGGCGGCTACTACTGGGTACACGCCGTAGTCGTGCCCAATGTACGGGCAGGCAAAATAATCGGCTACACATCGGTACGCCGCAAGCCCTCGCGCACCAAAATCGAATCGGTCATTCCGGTATATGCAGACCTCAAGGCCAAGGAGGCATCATGACAACATTCCACCTCTCCGTCAGCCCGGACTTCAGCCCGGACAAACTCGCCTCGTGGCATATCTTCAACACCTGGCTTCAGAAAAAACTGGGCATCTCTTGCCATTTGGCGCTATATGACAGCTTCGACAAACAACGCGAAGCCATCGCTGCCGACCAGATCGATCTGATCTACGCCAACCCGGCCGACGCCGCCATGCTGGTACGCGAAAAACAATTCATCGCCATTGCCCACCCGGCCAATTTGGCCGACGAAGCGGTAGTAGCCGTATCCGCCAGCTCGGCGGTCAAACGCGTGGAAGACCTCAAACCCGGCATCACCGTCGCATCCAGCGGCGACCCCGACGTATTGATGATGGGCATGATCATGCTGGAGCCAGCAGACATCACTCCCGCAGACGTGAAGCAAACTACCTGCGCCACCTACGTGCTCATTGCCAAAGCACTCATGAGCGGCACAGCCGACGTCGGCATCTTCCCCGCACGCGGTTACGACGGCTTGTCGGCCATTGTGCGCGGCTCGCTGCATCCGCTGGTGCGCAGCCAAATTAGCGTAGTCAAGCACATGCTGCTGGCAGGCCCCAAGTTTGCCGAACATGCAGCCGCCCTGCAAAAAGCACTGGCAGAAATGGCAAACGATCCCAAAGAAGCCGCCATCCTCAAAGACCTTGGCGTTGACCACTGGGAAATCACCCCGCAAGAAGATGTCGAATTCATGATCGATCTGATGCACACCCTGATCGATTGATGCGGCATCTCTACGCCCAAGGACTTATCGACACAATCTGACAAGCTCTTGGCCAACTACCAAAAGCCCGGCTCCCTTTCAGGTTAGCCGGGCTTTTCTTTGCCAGACAGGCTTGATCAAGCACCTGATTTTGCTCAATTAAGTAGCAGGCCGTGCGCACATCACCCCTGCCCTGCTGCAAAAATTCCAGCGCATTTTTACAGCACAGTTTTTGTGTTTTTGGATGGCATTTTGCCAATGCCAAACCGTGCTTATATCGTTCTTTGCCGCACGGCTTCGTACAGGCAAATGCCGCTGGCAACGGATACGTTCAGGCTTTCTACCGCGCCGTGCATGGGGATGGAGATGAGCGCATCGCAGGTTTTGCGGGTCAGTTGGCGCATGCCCTTGCCTTCTGCGCCCAGTACCAAGGCCAGCGGGCCGCGCAAGTCGGCCTGGTAAAGGGTTTGGGGTGCGTCGTCACTGGTGCCGATGATCCAGATGTTGCGCTCTTTCAGCTCGTTGAGCGTGCGCGCCAGATTGGTCACCATGAAGTAGGGGATGGTTTCTGCCGCGCCGCAGGCCACTTTGGCTACTACGGCATTGATGCCGGCTGCGTGGTCTTTGGGGGCGATGACGGCATGTACACCCGCCCCATCGGCCACACGCAGGCAGGCGCCCAGGTTGTGCGGGTCGGTTACGCCATCCAACACCAGCAGCAAGGGCGGTTCTTGCAAATGGTCCAAAAAGTCGTCCAGAGACTGCGTGGCAGGCGCTGCCGTTACACGCGCCACCACGCCTTGGTGGTTAAAGCTGCCCGCCAGGCGCGCAAGTCGGGCGCTGTCGGCCTCGGTGGGGGTAATTTGCGCTTCTTGCACGCGTTGCAAAAACTGGCGCATGCGGGCATCGCGCCGCGAAGGGTCAAACCATATTTCCTGTACGGCTTGTGGCGCGGTTTTAAGGTGCACGCCCACGGCGTGAAAACCGTAAACCATGCGGGTGTTTGTATGTTTTTTGGAGCTTGGCGGGGTGTTTTTTTCAGACATATTCTGGCAGGCGGGCAAGTTTTATACAGGTTTTGCAATAGCAGGAAATACAGGGAATATATAGCGAAAAAGCCAGCGCCCGGGTCTTGTTCCATGCCTTTTCATGGATGCGCGTGC
>CAYUAF010000169.1:0-2822 GCA_964442555.1 uncultured Allobrachymonas sp. | reverse complement strand
GGCAGTCTTTGTACTGCGGGCATTGGCTGCCCAGGCAGTTTTCGCGGGTGGAGGTGACGATGGGCAATACGGGCGAGCGTTCTTCCAGCCCGTCAAGTTCGGCCAGATCGCCGCTGGCGGTGGTTTGGGCAAAGCGTTCGATGCGCGCGAGGGTGCGCAGTTTGTCTGCGCCGTGCATGTCGGGGTGTTGCCGGGCCAGGTCGAGCCTGTGCAGGCACAGATAGCTGCTGCGGCCTTTGAGCAAGGCCGTGCGCACGGGCAGGCCCAGCAGCTTGCACAGGTAGGGCAGGTCGCGCGCAAAAAGCTGGTCTTGCAGGGTTTTGGTGGCGGTGGATACCAGCACCCGCTCGCCGCTGAGCAAGGCGGGCACCAGGTAGGCAAAGGTTTTACCTACGCCCGTGCCTGCTTCGATGACGGCCACGCCGTTGCTGCAAATAGCCTGGGTAATGGTTTGTGCCATGCGCAACTGGTCGGCGCGGGGGCGGTAGGCTGCGTTGGATTGGGCCAGCACGCCATCAGGCGCAAATACCTGCTGCACTTGTTGCCACAGGCTGTGCGGGGCGTGTGGGGTGTGCAGGGGGCGGGCGGCGTTTGCGCTGTCGTCAAATTGCATGGAGCCAAGTTTGCTGCGTCAGCCCCGTTCAACGGGCAGATCGGGGGTGTTGCTCCAGGCGCTCCAGCTGCCGGCATACAGGGCAGGGCGAGGGTAGCCGGCCAGCTCCAGCGCCAGCAGGGTGGGTATGGCGCTTACGCCGCTGCCGCAGTACACCACGGTTTGGGGGGCGTCTGCGGCAGAGGGGGGCTGGGGCAGCAGAGCTGCCAGTTCGGCTTGCAAGGCGGCTGCGGGTTTGAAGCGGCCGTCTGGTCCCAAATTGTCGGTAAACGGGCGGTTGAGCGCGCCGGGAATGTGGCCAGCAATTGGGTCCAGCGGCTCGGTGTCGCCACGGTAGCGCGCCGCGCCACGGGCATCGATCAGCTGCATGCTGCGGTTTGCCAGGCTTTGGTGCACGTCTTGCGTGGAAACAAGCTTGACCAACACGGGCTGCACGGCAAAGTCGCCGGGCGTGGCCGGGGTTGCCGGCGCCTGGGCGCTGCTTTGCAAGGCGTAGCCGGCGGCTTGCCAGGCTTGCAGGCCGCCGTCGAGTATGGCTACGGCATCGTGCCCCAGCCATTTGAGCATCCACCACAGGCGGCCACAAAAATTGCAGCCGTTGCGGTCGTACACAACGGCCTGCATGGGGTTGCCAAAGCCCCATTGGCGCAGAGTGGCGGCAAAGTCTTCCGGCAGGGGCAGGGGGTGCCTGCCTTGGCTTGCCGCGCGTTGGGGATCGTGGCTGCTGAGGTGCGCGTGCAAATCGGCATGGCGCGCGCCGGGAATGTGCGATTGCGCAAACTGCTGCTGCCCGGCGGCAGGGTCGGCCAGGTTGTAGCTGCAATCAAAAATCATCAGGGGCTGGTCGCTTTGTTGCACGGCGTGCAGCTGCTCCGCAGAAATCAGGGTGGTGTATTGCATGATGAAGCGGATGAGGCAGGTGAAGGGGTTGGAGGAATCACGGGTTTGATGCTTCTGGGCCGCCAGGCGGTGGCGGCAATGCCCGCCATGACGATGAGCGCAATGCCCAGCCAGCCTGTCCACGCCAATTGTTCGCGAAACAGAAAAACGCCAAACAAAGAAGAAAACGCCAAGCCCAGATATTGCAGGCTGGCAACGACCAACGCGGCGCCACGGGTGTAGGCGCGGGTCAGGCACCATTGCCCCAGCGAAGCAAACAGCCCCACGGCAGGCAGCAGCCAAGCCGTGCGCCAGTGCGGCATGGTAAAGCCGCCGTGCAGCAAGAACGTGCCTGCCAGCCCGAGCAGGCTTGTGCCAATCGATACGTAAAACACCGTGCGCTGTTCCGGCTCGCCCGCCAGGCCCAGTGCTTGCACCTGCATATAGGCTATTGCGGCCAAAAAGCCCGAGCATAAACCCAGCAAGCCGGGCAAATAGGCAGCCTGCTGCCCGGCAAAGCCACCCAGGCGCGGATTAAGCAGCAACACCACGCCGGCAAAACCCACAAGCACGGCGCCCATCAGCTTGGGGTACAAAATGCGCCCGCTGTGCCACCAGCCCAGCCCGATCACGATCGTGCCCAGCCACACGCTGCTCATGTTGTTGAGCACCATGGCTGACGCAAAAGGCAAATGGGCAATGCCGTAGAACCAGAGCGCCATGGCTGTAACGCCCGAAAGGCTGCGCTTGACGTGCAGCCCCAGCACGGGCGTGGCGCACGGCACGTTTTGCAGCCGCATCAGCGCCGAAAAAATGATGATGCCCGTAAAGCCGCGATAGAACAGAATTTCCATCGTGCCGTAAAACGGCGAAGCCAGCTTGATGCACACGCCCATGATGGAAAAAAACAGCGCGCCCAGCGCCATCCAAAGGGCTTGCATATCGGGATACTTGAGAAAAAAGAAGAATTGAACAAAAACCGCGCGGAAACGGTGCCGGCAGCCATTGTAAAACGCCGCTCATCAGGCTTGGCGGCCTGCACTCTCATTTTTCAACCGGGCACGTGAGTCGCATGGGGCGGCGTGGAATAAAAGTGTGCCGTGCAGGCAAAGATGTTTGGCACAACAGAAAGCAGAATGCCATTCGGCTGATCAATGTAACTGGATGCCTTGTGTGCGAAAAGGCAATGCGTGCCGCATTGAAGCTATAAATTTTATCACCAGATTTTCTGAAAATGCGATTTAATCGAATTAATTAAAAAATCAATTTGGCAGACTAAGACCGCTGCATAACCTCGCCGATCATCCGGCCGAAGCAAGAATCATGCTGA
>CAYUAF010000168.1:0-2831 GCA_964442555.1 uncultured Allobrachymonas sp. | reverse complement strand
CCGCGAAGGCGGTCGTACCGTCGGCGCTGGCGTCGTTGCAAAAATTGTGGAGTAAGAGGTTTTAGGGGTATAGCTCAATTGGCAGAGCGTCGGTCTCCAAAACCGAAGGTTGTAGGTTCGATTCCTACTGCCCCTGCCAGTCGTTTTTTGGCAGAGTCTGAATAAAACTCCTTTTGCGGAAGCAAGCCTGCAGCAGCGGGCTTGCTTTTCTTTGCTACAAGGTTATAATTTATAGCTTTGCTTTGTAGGTGTGTGGCCTTTTCGGCGATACATGGATTTTTGAGGCCGCTTCTATGGCTACATCACAAGTTGAAACGGTAAATAGCGGTGCTGACAAAATCAAGCTTGGCGCAGCATTGTTGTTGGTGTTGGCGGGCTTTGTTGCGTATTTTGTTTTATCGTCGCAAGCCGCTTATGTCCGCTGGATTGCGTTGGCTGTAGGGGTGCTTTCTGGCGCTGCTTTGTTTATGTTCTCGGCTTTTGGGCAAGGCTTTTGGGCTTTTGTCTTGGATTCCGAGCGCGAGTTGCGCAAGGTGGTATGGCCAAGCCGCAAAGAGGTTGTTCAGATATCTCTATTTGTTTTTGGTTTTGCCGTACTGATGTCCTTGTTTTTGTGGCTAGTCGATAAAGGACTGGAGTGGGTCTTGTATAGCCTGATTCTGGGTTGGAGATAAGTGTATGACAGAAGTGCAGGCGCAAGTGTCGGCTCTGGAGCCGGCGGCTAATCCGGATTTTCGTTGGTATGTAGTGCAAGCCTATGCGGGCATGGAGCGTGCTGCTGAGAGAAATATTCAGGAGCGCGTTGTGCGAGCTGGGATGGAGCACAAGTTTGGCCGCATCTTGGTTCCTACGGAAGAGGTGGTTGAGGTTAAAAACGGTCAGAAAAAGACGACCGAGCGCAAGTTTTTCCCTGGTTATGTGTTGGTCGAAATGGTTATGGATGACGACACATGGCATTTGGTGAAACAGACCAGCAAGGTGACTGGTTTTGTAGGTGGCGCGCGTAATCGTCCGGTGCCCATCTCTCAGGCGGAGGTGGAAAAGATCGTTAGCCAGATGCAAGAAGGCAGCGAGAAGCCGCGACACAAGATTGAGTTTGAAGTGGGTGAGGTGGTTCGCGTGAAAGAAGGGCCGTTCACTGACTTCAATGGCAGTATTGAAGAGGTAAATTACGAAAAAAACAAGCTGCGCGTTTCTGTAACGATTTTTGGTCGTTCAACGCCGGTGGAGTTGGAGTTTTCTCAGGTTGAAAAGACCTGATTGGTTGCTTGCATTACATGTGTGCATGCCCGTCATGTAATGTATTTGTTTTGAGGGCTGCGTAACCCCCGGGGAGCTTGGTTAGGTGACTAAGCGCAATGACCCGCAAGGAGAAAAAAATGGCGAAAAAAATCGTCGGTTTTATTAAGCTGCAAGTGCCGGCTGGTAAAGCTAACCCTTCGCCGCCAATTGGCCCTGCTTTGGGTCAACGCGGTTTGAACATCATGGAGTTCTGTAAGGCGTTTAACGCGCAAACGCAAGGTGTTGAGCCTGGTTTGCCGCTGCCTGTAGTAATTACCGCTTTTGCAGACAAAAGCTTCACTTTCATTATCAAAACGCCTCCGGCGGCAACTTTGATCAAGAAGGCCATTAAGTTGGATAAAGGCTCTGCAAAACCTGCAACGGACAAAGTGGGCAAGATTACACGTGCTCAACTGGAAGAAATTGCCAAAACCAAGATGAGCGATTTGACTGCTGCAGATTTGGATGCTGCGGTGCGCACGATTGCTGGCTCTGCTCGTTCGATGGGCGTTACTGTGGAGGGTGTGTAAGATGGCCAAGCTGACCAAAAAACAAAAAAGTTTGCAAGGCAAAGTCGACGCTGGTCGTTTGTACCCTGCGGCAGAAGCGCTGGATTTGGTAAAGGCATGTGCTACAGCCAAATTCGACGAGTCTATTGATGTGGCTGTGCAGCTGGGTGTGGATTCCAAAAAGTCTGACCAGGTTGTACGTGGCGCGGTTGTATTGCCTCATGGCATTGGTAAAACCAAGCGTGTTGCCGTATTTGCGCAAGGTGCGCAAGCTGAAGAGGCTAAAGCAGCTGGTGCCGATGTGGTCGGCATGGATGATCTGGCCGCCCAAGTCAAAGCAGGCGATATGCCTTTTGATGTGGTAATCGCTGCGCCGGATGCAATGCGCGTTGTTGGTACTTTGGGTCAAATTTTGGGTCCCCGTGGCCTGATGCCTAACCCGAAAGTCGGTACGGTAACGCCTGATGTGGCAACTGCTGTAAAAAATGCCAAGGCTGGTCAAGTGCAGTTCCGTGTGGACAAGGCAGGCATTATTCACGGCACAATTGGTCGTCGCTCATTCGATACCGACAAGCTGCAAGGCAATTTGGCTGCATTGATTGAGGCGCTGAATAAGGCCAAGCCTGCTTCCAGCAAAGGCCTGTACCTGCGTAAAGTGGCTGTTTCTTCTACGATGGGTGTGGGTGTGCGTGTGGATACCCAATCTATTGCAGCAGCCTGATGCTTGCATGAAAAAAGAATGTGCGAAGGCGTAAGCTTTCGCGTATGTGGTGGGCTGTCGTGATGTCTTGCATCGCAACAGGCCATCAAAGACCGTTGGTGTGCCAAGGTCATTGTTTTGATGGCATGGGCGCTTAATGAAGGCCAACGCAGATGGCGATCCCGCTAACTGAAGGGTAATAGAAGCATGGTTTTTACCGTGTGTTTCCCGAAGGGAAGTTGGTCGCTGCAAACCAAGGGCGCGCATTCTAGGAAACGCGAATGCGCATTTGAAGGAGAGTAGATCTTGAGTCTCAATCGCAG
This sequence comes from uncultured Allobrachymonas sp., assembly GCA_964442555.1. Lineage (GTDB taxonomy): Bacteria > Pseudomonadota > Gammaproteobacteria > Burkholderiales > Burkholderiaceae_C > Brachymonas. The sequence goes on along the minus strand of CAYUAF010000168.1, from coordinate 18 downwards.
TGAGAAAGAAGCGGTCAT
>CAYUAF010000167.1:0-2843 GCA_964442555.1 uncultured Allobrachymonas sp. | reverse complement strand
GCGGCAATATCGTCCGTACTGGCTTCGCCCGCGCCCATTTTTTCCACCAGTTCCACCAGCATGTGAGCTTGGTCGGGCGCTTCCTGAAAGAAGCCTTCCATCAGTTTCTGGTCGGCGTCTTCGGGCACCTCCAGCAACACGTCTTCCGGCAGCGCCACAATGGGGCGTTTGCTTTCTTCTTCACCCAAATGAACCTGCACTGGCATTGCACCCAACTGGTGCATGATTTTGAGTGCACCTTCTTCACTCAAAGGGTTTGGTGCCGCCCGCAAATGATCCAGCAGGCCGGCTGCGGCCGATGCATCATCCAAGTTCTGCAAGTAGTGCACCATCAGCCCAGGCCAGCTGCGTAAAAAGGCAATCAGCGGCTCGCGTTCCGACGCTTCCAGGGTTGCCAGCAGCAGGGTATTTTCCAGCACATGGCTGCACACGGCCTGCAAGCCCGGAAAGCCCGCCAGCTCAACCGCCTCGCCCATGCGCTGCACCTGGTCGCTGTACTGACCCAGTGCGTTCAAAAAGCCCGCGTCATCCAGATTCAGCTGGTGCAGATCATCCAGATTGATGTCCAGCTGGGGGCGAACGTTTTCTATCTCGCCCGCCAGCGCATCAAGTAAATCTTTCAGTTTCAAGATCAGCCCTTTCTACGGCTTATGCCCACTGCCCATGCCCAAGGCAAGGGCAGCGGGGGTGCCGCATCATCAGGCAGCCTGCGGCGGCAGCTTGAATACGTTTACCGATTCCACCAGGCGCGCAGCGGCTTGCTGCAACGTTTCGGTTTCCTTGTTCTGCGCTTCAATCTGCCGCGCGGTTTGTTCCGTACTGTCACCAATCTGTTGCACCGCTTGCAGCAGTTGCTGGGACATGGCTTTTTGCTGCTCGGACGCCTGGGCAATGCCCTGCACCTGCGATACCAGCTGCGCCGTAATCTCCTGCGTCAGGCGCATCTGCTCTCCGGCGGCCTGCGCTTGTTTGGAGCCTTCTACCACCTGGCTGATGGTACGGTTTACGGTGTTGATGGTTTCATTCGTTTCCTGCTGAATATTGCCCACCAGCGTGGCAATCTGCTGCGTCGCGTTTCGCGAACTTTCAGCCAGCCGCTGTACCTCTTCCGCCACCACCGAGAAGCCGCGCCCTGCCTCACCCGCTACCGCCGCCTGCATGGAAGCATTCAACGCCAGCACGTGGGTTCGCTCGGAAATGGTGTTAATCAGGTTCACGATACCGGTAATCTCTTGCGAACGCTCGCCCAGCCGCTTGATCCGTTTTTCGGTCTCGGCAATGGTGGCGCGGATAGACTCCATGTCGCGAACCGTGTCGTTTACCGTTGTGAGCGCGTTATTGGTAACCTGCGTCGCCTGCTCGGCAGACTGGTTGCTTTGCGACGCCATTTCGGCTACGCGGTTCATGGTTTGCACCGCTTCTTGCAGCGAATCCACCATCTGGTTCACGCTTTGGCGTTCGTTCTCGGCCGTTTGCGCTACAGTTTCCGCCTGCTGCTTCACGTTGCCGGAAACCTGCGCCACCTGGCCGGCAATGTCCGTCACGCTGTGCAATACGCGCGCAGTTTCGCTGGTGAGCTGGTTAATAGAGTCAGATACCGTACCGATAATGTCTTCCGTCACTGGCGCCTTAATCGTCAGATCACGCTCGGAAAGCTGGTTTACCGCCTGCAATACCGAAATTACCGAGTTGTTCAGGCGGTCGTTTTCGTCTTCTGCCAATTTCTGCTGGGCTGCACGCTCAGCAATGGTCAGGCGCGAAAGCCTGCTGCCAAAGTAGATCAAGAAGCCAATCAGCGCAAAGCTCAGCACCATCAAGCCCAAGAACAGATATTGCGCATTTTGCTGCGCCTTTTGCGCAACAGCTACCGTTTGTTGCAAGCGCGCTTCTACCAGCTCGTAGAACTTTTGCAGCGGCGCAAATACGGCCCGGACACCTCGCTCGTAAGTAGCGTCATACAGCATTTTTGTTGCGCGCTCTCGATCGGGCGCATCTTGCCGCGTATACGTGCCTTGATCGTCCAGATAGCGCCCTTGCGCCATATTCATGGCCTCCAGCTCACGCACAGCCAGAGCGTCGGATTGCTTCTCGGAATCCAATACCAAAGCCAGCTCCTGCTCCGTAAAGCCCGCCCGCTTCAACAAATCAATCAGCGGAATGCGCTCATTGGTGTCTGGCCGGGGTTTTTGCGGATTTTCGGGGTCCACCAGCTTCCAGTAAGGAAGGTGGTAACGCTCGGGGCGTGGAATGCGGCCTGCACGAATATCCAGCACCGCCTGGTACTGGCGCAAGTATTCGGGATTGAGCGTTTGCACGAAACTGCGCGCCATACGTGTCAAGTCTTCCGAACTGTTACGCAATTGCGCAGCCAGCTCGTTAGCATGCACACGCTCTCTCTCGGCCTTTTCATAGTTGACTGTCGCTTTTTCCAACGTGTAAAAAGCATAGCCCAGCGCCCCTAATGAGGCAACGATCAAAACCAGCACAATTGCAATTGCCCGGCGCATGAAAGCTGCATTCATATATTGAACTCCTCAAAATTTTCTTGTCGTAGACGCGACTAGTTGATTTACCTTCATCCAACAATACTGTTGCAGCACTCTGGCAACTCCCAGCCTTATCTACCCAAGCACCTTTCGTTTTTTCGACAACTATACACTGTTCAGGAGCGTTGCCTCACCAAGCTCTTTCTTTTGCAGCTATGTGCCAAAGCGCAGTGCTTGCCACGTCCATGAATTACATATTATTCACCAATAAACACCTTTTGTCACAAGTGCCTACAGTTTTTTGGTTCCTCGTCATTTCGTGTGGAATTTGACAGCGAGAATCCATCGTAGTGGAGC
>CAYUAF010000166.1:0-2900 GCA_964442555.1 uncultured Allobrachymonas sp. | reverse complement strand
CATGCGTTCAACCAGACCATCATGGACAGCCTCACGCGCTACCACCGCATGCGGGGCTACAACACGGCCTGGATACCCGGCACCGACCACGCGGGCATTGCCACGCAAATCGTGGTGGAACGCCAGCTGCAAAGCGCCGGCACCGACCGCCACGCGCTTGGCCGCAAGAACTTTGTGGCCCGCGTGTGGGAATGGAAAGAGCAGTCGGGCAACACCATCACCCAGCAAATGCGCCGCATGGGCGACACGGTGGACTGGAGCCGCGAGTACTTCACCATGGACGAGAAACTATCCAAGGTAGTGACGGAAACCTTTGTGCGCCTGTACGAGCAGGGCCTGATCTACCGCGGCAAGCGCCTGGTGAACTGGGACCCGCTGCTCAAAAGCGCGGTGAGCGATCTGGAGGTAGAAAGCGAGGAAGAAGACGGCTTTTTGTGGCACATCGCCTATCCCTTGAGCGACGGCAGCGGCAGCCTGACGGTGGCCACCACCCGGCCCGAAACCATGCTGGGCGACGTGGCCGTGATGGTGCACCCCGAGGACGAGCGCTACCAGCACCTGATTGGCAAGACGGTGACGCTGCCGCTGGTGGGCCGCGAGATTCCGGTGATTGCCGACGAATACGTAGACAAGAGCTTTGGCACCGGCGTGGTCAAAGTCACGCCCGCACACGACGTGAACGACTACGCCGTGGGCCAGCGGCACGGCCTGCCCATCATCAGCGTGCTGCATCTCGACGCCACCATCAACGACAACGCGCCCGAAATCTTTCGCGGGCTGGATCGCTTCGTGGCCCGCAAAGCCGTGGTGAAAGACCTGGAAGCCATTGGCGCATTGGTCGAAACCAAAAAGCACAAGCTCATGGTGCCGCGCTGCGCCCGCACCGGGCAGATCATTGAACCCATGCTCACCGACCAATGGTTCGTCGCCATGACCAAGGTGGGCGAGGGCGAGACAAAATCCATCGCCCAAAAAGCCATTGACGCCGTGCAAAGCGGCCAGGTGCGCTTTGTGCCCGAGCAGTGGGTCAACACCTACAACCAGTGGATGAACAACATCCAGGACTGGACCATCAGCCGCCAACTCTGGTGGGGCCACCAAATTCCCGCCTGGTATGGCGAAGACGGCAGCGTGTACGTGGCCCGCAACGAGGACGAAGCCCGCGCCAAGGCCGCCGCCGCAGGCTACACCGGCGCGCTGGAGCGCGACCCCGACGTGCTGGACACCTGGTATTCGTCCGCCCTGGTGCCCTTCTCAACCATGGGCTGGCCTGAACAAAACGACAGCACCGCAGCCGCCACCGCCGACTACAACCTGTACCTGCCCAGCAGCGTGCTCGTTACCGGCTACGACATCATCTTCTTCTGGGTGGCGCGCATGATCATGATGACCTGCCACTTCACCGGCCGCGTGCCCTTCAAAGACGTGTACATCCACGGCCTGGTGCGCGACGCGCAGGGCAAGAAGATGAGCAAGTCCGAGGGCAACGTGCTCGACCCGGTGGACCTGATCGACGGCATCGCGCTGGAGCCGCTGCTCGACAAGCGCACCACCGGCCTGCGCAAGCCCGAGACTGCGCCCACCGTGCGCAAGAACACGCAAAAGGAATTCCCCGACGGCATTCCGGCCTATGGCGCCGATGCGTTGCGCTTTACGTTTGCCGCGCTGGCATCACTGGGCCGCAGCATCAACTTCGACAGCAAGCGCTGCGAGGGCTACCGCAACTTCTGCAACAAGCTGTGGAACGCCAGCCGCTTTGTGCTGATGAACTGCGAGGGCTATGACTGCGGCAATGAAGCCCCCACGCTCCCTGCTTCGCATGGTGCGCTGCCCCCCGGGGGGGCTGATTCCGCCTTGGGACGGCCCGGCGGCGGGATCGGGCTGGCCCAGCACCGCAGCGCGGCTGACCGCTGGATCGTCAGCCGCCTGCAAAAAGTGGAAGCCGCCGTGGCCCAGGGCTTTGCCGACTACCGGCTGGACAACGTGGCCAACGCCATTTACGACTTTGTGTGGAACGAATATTGCGACTGGTATCTGGAAATTGCCAAAGTGCAAATCCAGACCGGCACGCCCGAGCAGCAGCGCGCCACCCGCCGCACCCTGCTGCGCGTGCTGGAAGCCATTTTGCGCTTGGCGCACCCGGTCATTCCATTCATTACCGAAGAGCTTTGGCAAGTCATCGCCCCGCTGGCGGGCAAAACCGTGCCGCCCGGCGGCAGCATTGCCTGCGCGCCCTATCCGCAAGCGCAAACCGAGAACATCGACGAAGCAGCCGAAGCCGACATTGCCCAGCTCAAAGCCCTAGTAGATGCCTGCCGCAACCTGCGCGGCGAAATGCAGGTTTCGCCCGCGCAACGCCTGCCGCTGTATGCCTTGGCCGCAGCGAACGAGGGCGGTGACTTCATCCGCCAACACGCCCCCGTACTGCAAGCTTTGGCCAAGCTGAACGAAGTGAAAGTGTTTGACACCGAAGCCGACTGGGCTGCTGCCGCGGGCGCTGCCCCCGTGGCCGTGGTGGGCGCAGCGCGCCTGGCGCTGTTCATGCAAATCGACGTGGCCGCCGAAAAAGCCCGGCTGGACAAAGAAGCCAAGCGTCTGCAAGGCGAAATCGCCAAGGCGCAAGGCAAGCTGAACAACGAAGCCTTTGTGGCCAAAGCCCCGCCCGCCGTGATCGAGCAAGAGAAAAAACGCGTGGCCGACTTTGGCGCTGCGCTGGAAAAAATCCTCGAGCAACTCAAACGGCTCGGCTAAGCACATCAAGCGCATATGGCACAGCCCCTGCACATCGCCACCCCCTTGCTGCCATCGGCCACTTTGGGGGCGGCATGCGGGTGCCATGTGCAAATCAAGATGGAGGCCTTGCAGCCGCCCGGCTCCTTCAAAATCCGCGGCATTGGCCT
>CAYUAF010000165.1:0-2907 GCA_964442555.1 uncultured Allobrachymonas sp. | reverse complement strand
AGGTTGCATGCCTTGTAATGGTTGCTGCATGGAGCCATGCCACGGTTTTTCTGCGCAAGCCGTGGGGAAAATTCTGGCGCGCATGCTGCCATGCGCACCCACGGCGATCTTGCGCGTGATATGCAGACCCATCTGACCATGCATGCGCGGTGTTGCCTTGCGGTACGGCTTTATCCATGCGCTTTCGGGCGGCATGGGTGGGGCGCGTTTGTTCTGCGGAAAGCGGCTGCTGCCGCTCCATGCCTTTAACTCTTCGGCTGTTTGGTCTTGTCCACCACTATCTCTACGCGGCGGTTTTGTGCGCGGCCTTCGGGGTTGTCGCTGCCGTCAGGGTGTTCATTGGCGGCTACCGGGGCGGATTCGCCACGTCCGTACACCTGCATGGGTGTGCGTACACCGTATTGCGTCAGTGCGTCTTTCACTGTGCGACCGCGTGCGAGCGACAAATCCATGTTGTATTGTTCATCGCCCTTGCTGTCGGTGTGGCCGGTGATGGTGACCGCTGCGCCCGCGCCGCGTTCGTTGATGATGGCGGCGGCCTGTTGTAGCACGGCGGCGGCTTCGGGTTTGAGTGCCGCCTGGTCAAAATCAAACAGCACGTCGGAAGACATGCTCAGCTCAATACCTTTTTCAGTTTCTTTGGCAGTGAGTCCTGTCACTTGGGCGTGCAGGGCGGAGCCGCCCCCGCCCAGGCCATTTGCACCAGCCGCAGCGGAAGCCGCTTGGGCGCCAACGTCACTTTGCCGGGCGGTGAGGCGGCTGCCGGCAGCCGTAAGTTTGCTCGGCGGCGGCGCATTGGCCGCGGCACGTTCCTCGGCAGGGGTGGGGGCGTCCGCGTCCGTGGCGCCAGAGGTCGACGGCGTGGAGGATTGCGGCGAACAGGCGGCCACCGACAGCAGCAGCGAAAGTAGCAGCGCGTATTTCATGGCATTTCCTTCACTGCGTCAGCGCGTGATGGGCACGCCGTCAAACGAGCCAATGCCGGGCAGGTCAATGCTGATGCTTTGGGTGGTGGCGGGCGGGGCGGGGAATTTCAGCGTGGCGGTTTCGGGATGACTTCTGCCGCTAATACGCAATTTGTCGCCGCTGGAGTTTTGCGGCGAAAGCATGTATTTGCCCCCTTCGTCTTGCAGCACGCCTACTTTTTGTGCCGAGGCATCGTCAATATAGGCCAGATTGGCGGCTCCGGTTTCGTAAGAGAGTCCATATTCGTAATCGCCCGAGGGCTTGCGTTTGGGTTCAAAGGTAAATTCGATGGTGAGAATCTGCCCGACCACGCGCGCTTTGGAAAGATGCACAGTCTGGCCGTCGGCATAGGGTTTGCTTTGGATGGATGTGATGGCCGCCTGTGCGGGCGCTGCTTGGCCGCTTGGGCGCACCAGCCCTTCGCCCGATTGCGGCGCTGCGGGTTATTGCGGCGCTGCGGGTTGCGGTGGGGTATTTTTTTCTTCTTTTTGGCAGCCGCCCAAAACCAGTAGTACGCTCAATGCCGATGCAGTCAATATTCCGGAACGCATGTCAATCTCCTTTGGCTGGTTAGTAAAACTGAAAAGAAGTATGCAGTGCATAACAGTGGCGTTTTGTGCGTTTTTGTAAGACGTGTGTGCTGTTGCATTACTGCACCGACAGACTACTTGAGGACGGTGCCGTGAACATGGCGAAAGGCAGTTTGATGCCGTGCAGGTGCAGGTGCAGGTGCAGGTGGCACGCATAATGAACGGCCTTTGTTACTTTGACCCCGTACTGCCCGCCATGTCTCCATCTGCCGCCCCAGCTTCTGTCGCTTCCTCTTCTGCCGCCGCCCATCAACATGCGCAAGGGGTGGTTTGCCCCTCATGTAGCCAGGCGATGCAGGCACTGCGTTTGCAAAACACGCTGGGGCAGGCGCTGGAGCTGGATTTGTGCTTTGCCTGCCACGGCATTTGGTTTGATCCGCTGGAAAGCGCGCAGCTTGCGCCCCAATCGGTATTGGCGCTGTTCAAAAGCCTGCACGAACACAACGACCGGCCCCACTTGCCGCTCAAGAACCGCATGCACTGCCCCCGCTGCGAACAGGAGCTGGTGCGGGGGGAAGACCGCACCATCAGCGGCGCGTATGTGGTCTACCGCTGCGCGCAGCGACACGGGCGCTTCAGCACGTTTCACTCTTTCATGGTGGAAAAGGGCTTTGTGCGCCAGCTGAACCGGGCGGAGATTGCCGCACTGGCCGAAAAGATCCAAGCCATTCACTGCAACAACTGCGGCGCGGCTGTGGATTTGCGCAAGGACCACGCTTGCCCGTTTTGCCGGTCGGCCTTTTCGCTGCTGGACCCGCAAGCGGTGGAAAAGGCGCTGGCGCGCTACCACGGCCCAGCCGGGCAAGCGCAGAACCCGTCCCGCCACCAGGCCGATGTGGCTGCCGAAGTGATTTTGGCCAGCGAGCGCATCAAGCGCGAAAACCGCAAGGCGCAGCAGGCCAGCGGCATGGGCGGCTGGATTCCGGAAGGGGAACTTTGGTCTGCCGGGCTGGAGATTGTTTGGCGGGTGTTGCGCGAGTTGTTGAGGTAAGTCGTCTTTAGCTGCTTGCGGTGCTTTTGGCTTGTTTGCGATTTTGTGCCGTAGGCAAGCGTACCGCGAAGCAGGTGCGAAGCAAGTATTGGCTGGATGCGTGCTGATTCTGCTTATTCCTCTCCGCGTTCGTTCGCGTCAAACTGTTCTGCTTCCATTCTTCTGCGGCGCTCGTCCAGCAGCTCGCCGTCAAACATCCAGTGTTCCGAGCCACTGGCGGTGGGCGTTTTGTAGCCCAGGCGGTGGAGCGTATCCAAGGCAGCAGCGGAAAGGCTCATCTCTTGTCCGTTGTATTCGACCCGATTGCCGCGAATAACGGTGGCTGTAATGGATTCGTCACGAGAAAACACAAGTGTGGCT
>CAYUAF010000164.1:0-2930 GCA_964442555.1 uncultured Allobrachymonas sp. | reverse complement strand
GAGTGCCTGCCAATGCAGATGCTTCAAAACGTGGAAAACGTTGCACATGCTGAATGCGCCGGGCATGGCCAATGCCAAAGGCCGCGGCAGGCGATGCCTTTGCAAGAGGAGCGCACAAGGGCAGGGGATGCCGCTGCTTTTTGCAAAGCGATTGAGGTGCGCTGCAACAGGACGCAACGGGTGCGAATAGCGTGTGCGAAACATTTCGTGCCCAAGGGGTTGGGCACGGTACGCATTACGCATCTAAAGGTTGGCCCCAAAGAGCTGCGCATTCAACGCTTGCTGCGTTTTTTGCTGGCGGCTTTACTGGCAGGCTTGCTGGCAGCCTTGGTTGTTACGGTTACGCCTTTGCCGGTTGCCAGGCTGTTGCGCTTGGTGCTGTTGCCTTTTGTACTACTGTTATTTTTGCGGCGCGTGCGGGGTTGCCAGATTTGTTCTTCCAAAAAGGGCGGGGCGTTTTCGGCTGCGTCGCTCTTGCGGTCATCGCGGGCGTTGCGGCCGGCCTTTCCGCTTTTGGATTGGCGTTGGGTGGCATCGCGTTTTTTGCTGGCGGCGGCTTGCTGCAGGGCGTCTTGCCCTGCGCGCACCAGCCGAAAGTCGATGCGGCGGCCGTCCAGATCCACGCGGATGACTTGCACCTGCACGCGCGAGCCGAGCGCAAAGCGCACGCCCGTGCGTTCGCCGCGCAGTTCCTGGCGCGCTTCGTCGAATCTGAAGTAGTCGCCGCCCAGTTCGGTGATGTGCACCAAGCCTTCCACGTACATGGATTCAAGCGTGACGAACAGGCCAAAGCTGGTAACGGTGGTGACGGTGCCGGTGAACTCTTCGCCCAAAAAGTCGCGCATGTATTTGCATTTGAGCCAGGCTTCCACGTCGCGGCTGGCTTCGTCTGCGCGGCGCTCGTTGGCGCTGCAATGCAGGCCGGCGGCTTGCCAGTCTTGCAGCTCGGCTGCGTGCTTTTTGCTTTTGGCTGGGGGCTGCGCGGTGTTGCGGGCGGTGCCGTTTTTTTGCAGCCGCTGGCTGAGTTTGGCATGCGCCTCGCCCGGTGTGGGCAAGGCGGGCAGGTGGTATTTTTCGCCGCGCAAAATGGCTTTGATGACGCGGTGCACCAGCAAGTCGGGGTAGCGGCGAATGGGGCTGGTGAAGTGCGAGTAGGCCTCGTAAGCCAGGCCGAAGTGGCCGCTGTTGTAGGGGCTGTAGATGGCTTGCTGCATGCTGCGCAGCAACATGGCGTGGATTTGTTCGGCGTCCAGCCGGTCTTTAGTGGCCTCGGCAATGGCGGCGAGTTCGTCGGGCGTAGGCTCGTCGCTGACGCAGGCGTTAATGCCCAGGGCGCGCAGGTAGTTGCGCAGGATTTCGACTTTTTCGGGCGTGGGGCCTTCGTGTACGCGAAATAGTCCCACGTGCTTGCTGCGCGTGATGAAGTCTGCCGCGCAGACGTTGGCGGCGAGCATGGCTTCTTCAATCAGCTTGTGCGCATCGTTGCGGATGCGGGGGATGATTTTTTCGATGCGGCCGTTTTCGTCGCAAACGATTTGGGTTTCTACCGTTTCCAGATCCAGTGCGCCACGCCGTTCGCGTGCGCCAAGCAATGCTTCAAATACACCGTGCAGATGCAGCAGATCATCGACGCGCGCTTGGTATTTGCGGGCCTCCGGCCCCTTGGTGTTGGAGAGGATGGCCGCTACCTCGGTGTAAGTGAGGCGGGCGTGGCTGTGCATGACGGCAGGGTAAAACTGGTAGGCGTGAATGTCGCCGTCAGCCGTAATCAGCATGTCGCACACCATGCACAGGCGGTCTACGTCGGGGTTAAGCGAGCATAGGCCGTTGGAGAGTTTTTCCGGCAGCATGGGGATGACGCGGCGCGGAAAGTACACGCTGGTGGCGCGGTCATAAGCGTCTATGTCAATGGCGTTGCCGTTTTGCACGTAGTGGCTGACATCGGCAATGGCTACCAGCAAGCGCCAGCCGGTTTTGGCGGATTTGCCCCGACCGCTGAGTACGGCAGGTTCGCAGTACACCGCATCGTCAAAGTCGCGGGCATCTTCTCCATCAATGGTGAGCAGGGGCACATCGGTCAAATCGATGCGGCCTTGCCAGTCTGCGTCTTGCACGGTGGCGGGCAGCTTTTTGGCCAGTTGCAGACACGGGTCGGAAAACACATGCGGCACGCCGTACTTGCGCACGGCGATTTCGATTTCCATGCCGGGGTCGTCCATATCGCCCAGCACTTCGGTAATGCGCCCGACGGGCTGGCCGTAGAGCGCGGGCGGCTCGGTGAGTTCAACCACCACAATCTGCCCCTCTTGGGCGCCAGCCAGCGCGTCTTTGGGCAGGATGATGTCTTGCCCGTAGCGCTTGTCTTCAGGCGCCAGCAGCCACAGGCCGTTTTCTTGCAGCAGGCGGCCAATGATGGGGTGGGCGCTGCGTTCGATGATCTCGGTCACGCGGCCTTCCGGGCGGCCTTTGCGGTCATAGCCTGCAATGCGCGCCTTGACGCGGTCGCGGTGCAGCACGGAGCGCATTTCGTTGGGGGGCAGATACAGTTCGGGGGAACCGCTGTCTTCGGGGATGACAAAACCGTGACCATCGCGATGGCCTTGTACGGTTCCGATAATTTCTGTTGAATTTTTTTTCACGACTTTTGTTTTTTTGCTTGAACTTTTGATATGATCTTGTTTCTTCGGTGCTGCCCAGGTGGCGGAATTGGTAGACGCACTAGTTTCAGGTACTAGCGCTGAGAGGCGTGGAGGTTCGAGTCCTCTCCTGGGCACCAAGATTCAAGGTTTTGGTGTAATTGCACCAGAATCTCAACACTAAACCCCGTAAGTTTCTGGCTTGCGGGGTTTTTTGTTGCCTGGGGCAGTGTAGCTTGTTGCCACAAAGTTTGTGTGTATTGCATGGAAGTTGTTGGTAAATAAGGCAATGCA
>CAYUAF010000163.1:0-2960 GCA_964442555.1 uncultured Allobrachymonas sp. | reverse complement strand
TGGTGGAGCTGGCGGGAATTGAACCCGCGTCCACAAGCCTTTTTCGTTCGGTTCTACATGTTTAGCCAGCTGTTTTGATCTTGCCTGCTATGCCGCGCAGTGGCACGCTGTATAACAGGCCAGCTCCCTTGAATCTCGCCTCGCGCCAAGGAGCACGGCGCGCGACCAGTCAATGTCAATTCCCTTGCAGCCTGGATGGCTTGCGCCACCCTTGCCCAGCCCATTGACGTGCTGTTGCAAGGCCCGCCGGATTAAGCAGCGAGTGCGAAACGTTCGTCGTTTGCAGTTACTTTTTTGAATCGAGATTAACGAGCGTGAATCAAGCTCGACATGCCCCGCAACGCTTCCGAACCCGTGTCGAAACCAGTGCAGCCCCGTGGCGGCAATTGTACTGCCAAGCGGATTTTTGTGCCAGTGATTGCCGTTCGCTTGCAATTCCCGCGCCGGTGTTTGCGTGTTTGTTGTGTGCCTGCGGTGGGCGTAATAACGGGTGGCAAATCCGTCAGTCTGTGCGGCTGCGCGCATGTGCCTGCATGCCGCCGTTATGCCGCGTTACTGGCGGGCAGAGGTACGCGGGCGGCTGGCAGTGGCGGGCGCTGCGGTTTTGGGTTTGTAGTCGCAACAGTCGGCTACGTTGCAATGCCAGCATTCGGGTGTGCGGGCTTTGCAGATGTAGCGCCCGTGCAGAATTAGCCAGTGGTGCGCGTGTTGCATGAATTCTGCGGGGATGCGTTTGAGCAGCTTGCGCTCTACATCCAGCGGGGTTTTGCCGGGCGCCAGCCCAGTGCGGTTGCCGAGGCGAAAGATATGGGTATCCACCGCCATGGTGGGTTGGCCAAATGCCACGTTAAGCACGACGTTGGCGGTTTTGCGGCCTACGCCGGGCAGGGATTCGAGCGCTTCGCGGGTGTTGGGTACTTCGCCGCCGTATTGATCCAGCAATATGCGGCAGGTTTGCAGGATGTGCTTGACTTTGCTGCGGTACAGGCCGATGGTTTTGATGTGGCTTTCCAGCCCCTCTTGCCCCAAATTCAGCAGGGCTTGCGGGGTGTTGGCGACGGGAAAGAGCGTTGCCGTAGCCTTGTTCACGCTTACATCGGTTGCTTGTGCGCTCAGGGCAACGGCTACCAGCAGCTCAAACGGGGTGGAGTATTCCAGCTCGGTGCGCGGTTCGGGGTTGGCTGCTTGCAGCGTTTGAAAGAAGCGGATGATTTGTTCTTTTTTCATATGGCGGGCATTGTGCATCAGGATGATTGCGCACGCGGCTTGTGCGGTTGTTGAGGGGAGGGGCGCTTTGCTGTTGTGCAGGGCACGTCGCATTTGCGGTGGCGGCATGCATAACACTTCGTACAATGGCTGCCGATGGGCGTGACGCTGCTGAGGGAACAGCTTGAACGGCGATTGCCTGAACCTGGTTCGGCCACACAAAAGCAAGGAAACAATAACGACACACATGCTTTGCCAAAACGGCAAGGTCATCAACGTGAAAAGAGGCAAATGTGAAGATATTTCGTTACTCGATGAACCCGCCGGATTGGTACAAGAATGCTCGTGAGGTGGATGGGTGGGAGAGATGGAAAACGCACACGGCAGAATGGAACCTCGTGTGGCTGCTCTTTGGCGGGCAAGCGTCGTTTGATGAACTGTTGCCGGAAATCCGCGAAAGCCTTGTAGAAACCGCCAAGGAGGACATGGAGCGCAACGGCCACTGGTTACGCGCCCTCATGCAACTGCCCGCGCAGGAAGCCGCAGACTATCTTTCAGACCACCCCAAACGCTGGAAGGCGGTACGCACCCTGCGCTACTGCGAAGAAGAATCCTTGCGTGCAAGGTTCATCAATGTGGATTGGTTTTGCGAGGCGCACCCCTTGGACTTGGAAGAAGACCCTCTTTGCCTCAGTTACATGCCGGAGGAGGTGGACGAAGTGGAGCGCATCGCCAACGAACTGTTGGATAGAGCGGCGGGAACCAAACAGTAGGCGCTTCATCCGAGGCGCAATCTTTATTTCAGTTGATTGGTTGATTTTTGAGAGTAGAAAATGAAAGTACTGGTAGCAGTCAAGCGGGTCGTTGATTTCAACGTCAAGGTCAGGGTCAAAGCGGACAACAGCGGCCTTGACTTGGATAACGTCAAAATGAGCATGAACCCGTTTGACGAAATCGCCGTAGAAGAAGCCGTGCGCTTGAAAGAAAAAGGCATCGTGACCGAAATCGTGGCGGTATCGTGCGGCACCACCGCCAGCCAGGAAACGTTGCGCACCGCCATGGCCATAGGCGCAGATCGCGCCATTCTTGTCGAAACGCAAGAGGAGTTGCAGCCCCTGGCCGTTGCCAAACTGCTCAAGGCCGTTGCGGATAAGGAGCAGCCCCAGCTCATCCTTTTGGGCAAACAGGCCATTGATGACGACGCCAACCAAACCGGCCAAATGTTGGCCGCTCTGGCAGATTGGCCGCAGGCCACTTTTGCCAGCAAGCTGGAAGTGGCGGGCGGCAAGGCCACTGTTACGCGCGAGGTGGATGGCGGCCTGGAAACGGTAGCCATTACGCTGCCCGCAGTCGTTACCTGCGACTTGCGCCTGAACGAGCCGCGTTATGTAACGCTGCCCAACCTCATGAAGGCCAAGAAGAAAGAAATCGCCACAACAACGCCTGCCGAGCTGGGTGTGGATGCCGCGCCACGCCTTAAAACCCTGAGCGTGAGCGAGCCGCCCCAGCGCAGCGCGGGCGTAAAAGTGGCCAGCGTGGCAGAGCTGGTAGACAAGCTGAAGAACGTTGCCAAGGTGATTTGACGTGCACGGCAGTTGCGGCGTGCTGCGTTGCAGTGTGCATTGAGTGCAGACGGCGGCCAGGGCGTTAGGAGCTGGCAGGCATCTTCCCTTCGATCTTTCCTTTACGCGTGCAACTTGGGCGTGTCCGAATTTTTGTGTAAACGGGGTTGAGATCAGATCTGGGAGATACGG
>CAYUAF010000162.1:0-3012 GCA_964442555.1 uncultured Allobrachymonas sp. | reverse complement strand
GGTGCATCGGTGTCTTTGAGGTTGTCAAGTTCCACACAAAACGGCATAGAGCCGCTTTTGGGCATGAACTGCAATACACCCACCGACATTGTTTTTTCCTTCGAGGGCTTTCGTCTGCGCGGCGGGCTAACCGACCAGCATGCAGACGGCTTCGGCATCGGCTTTTTCGAGCGCAAATGCGTGCGTCTGTTTCACGATGACAAGCCCAGCGCCCATTCGCCCGTGGCCGATCTGGTGCGCGCTTACCAGATCAAATCCGAAAACGTCATAGCCCACATTCGCAAAGCCACGCAAGGCCAGGCAGAGCTGGCCAACACCCACCCTTTCATGCGTGAAATGTGGGGCGAATATTGGCTGTTTGCCCACAACGGGCACCTCAACGGCTTTCATCCGCCAGCCGGCCAACGCTACCGCCCCGTGGGCAATACCGATTCGGAGCGGGCGTTTTGACACATGCTCGAAACCATCAGCCAACGCCACGGCGAAAAACCCGCCGCAGACGTGCTGTTTGCCGAAGTTGCCGCGCTCACCCGCCACATCCGCCGCCACGGCCTGTTCAACTTCATGCTCTCCAACGGCGAATTTCTGTTCGTGCACGCCAGCACCCTGCTGCACTACATCATCCGGCAAGCGCCGTTTGGCAAAGCCCACCTGATCGACGATGACATATCGGTCGATTTTTCAGCCGTTACCACGCAAAACGACCGCGTAGCCGTTATCGCTACCTTGCCGCTCACCCAAAACGAGCAATGGACGCAACTGGCCTGCGACGAACTGCTGGCCTTTCGGCACGGCAACATCGTCATGCGCGACGGCCCGGATGCGCCACGCTACCTCAGCGTAGAAGAGGGCCTGGCCATTGCCCGATCCGTAGGCGCTGTCTAGGGGCTGTTTCCCCTTATTTTTGAAGAATGCGTTGCGATCAAAAATTACTGGCCGAGGCGCCAGCCGCAGCCAAGGTGCAAGGGCGAGTCGCTTTTTTGACCACAACTCGAAGGGAACATGTCCTAGATTTTTTATGATGTGCGCCTAGCTGCAACCGCTGCAATCACTGCATCTGCAAGCGCCGCGCATCACCCGCAACAACAACCCCTTTATGTAAACGTTTTGATCAAAGGAGAAACCGTTATGACCACCCGCACCGAACACGACACCATGGGCAATGTGGAAGTGCCTGCCGACGCTTACTGGGGCGCGCAAACCCAGCGCAGCCGCGACAACTTCAAAATCGGCGGCGAAACCCTGCCCCAACCTTTGATTCAGGCCATGGCCCTGGTGAAAAAAGCCGCTGCGCAAACCAATGCGGGCCTGGGCCGCATCAAGCCCGAACAGGCCGACCTGATCGTGCAAGCCGCCGACGATGTGCTGGCCGGCAAACTCAACGGCCAATTCCCGCTCGTGGTGTGGCAAACCGGCTCGGGCACACAATCGAACATGAACATGAACGAAGTGCTGGCCAACCGCGCCAACGAAATTGCCGGCACCGGCCTGGCCGCCTACCAGCCCGTGCACCCCAACGACCACGTTAACCATGCGCAATCCACCAACGACGTTTTTCCGACGGCTATTCACGTGGCCGCCGCCATCGAGATCAACCGCCTGCTGCTGCCCGCCGTAAAAGCCCTGCGCGACACGCTGGCCGCCAAGGCGCAAGCCTTTGCCCCGATTGTGAAAATCGGCCGCACCCACCTGCAAGACGCCACGCCGCTGACCTTGGGGCAAGAGTTTTCCGGCTACGTCAGCCAGCTCGACCACGCCCTGGTGCGCGTGCAAGATGCCCTGCGCGACCTGTACGAGCTGCCGCTGGGCGGCACCGCCGTGGGCACCGGCCTCAACAGCCACCCCGATTACGCCGTAAAAGCCGCCGCCAAACTGGCCGAACTCTCCGGCCTGCCCTTTGTCACCGCGCCCAACAAGTTCGAGGCGCTAGCTGGCCGCGATGCCTGCGTATACGCCTCTGGTGCGCTCAAAACACTGGCTGCCAGCCTGAACAAAATCGCCAACGACATCCGCTGGCTTGCCAGCGGCCCGCGCTGCGGCCTGGGCGAAATCAAAATCCCCGAAAACGAACCCGGTTCGTCCATCATGCCCGGCAAGGTCAATCCCACCCAGTGCGAAGCCATGACCATGGTGTGCTGCCAGGTGTTTGGCAACGACGTCACCATCGGCATGGCAGGCGCATCGGGCAACTTCGAGCTGAACGTGTATATGCCTGTTATCGGCTACAACCTGCTGCAATCGGTACGCCTGCTGGGTGATGCCTGCAACAGCTTTAACGAACATTGCGCCCGCGGCATTGAACCCGTGCCTGAAAAAATCGACTACTTCCTGCACCACTCGCTGATGCTGGTAACGGCGCTCAACCGCAAAATCGGCTACGAAAACGCCGCCAAAGTGGCCAAAACCGCCTACAAAAACGACAAATCCCTGCGCGAAACCGCCATCGAGCTGGGCCTGTTGAGTGGCGAGGAGTTTGACGCACTGGTCGTGCCCGCCGATATGGTCGCACCGCGTTAATCGCCACGGCAATTGCCGCACGACCCAGCGCACCAATCGAACCTATCGAACCAATCGGCGCATTGGGCATTGGCGTTACACGGCACATCGTGCTGGCAAACAAAAACCGTCTGGATTGCCAAGGCTTGCAAAAGCCCTTGGGCCAGACGGTTTTTCATCACCAAACGCTAAAAATAAAAAGCTGCTGCTTAATAAGCGCCTGCGCTGCAAAATCAGCAAAATCAGCAAAAGCGGCTGATAACAATTTTTGATCCGCTTTTTGAAAAACAAGTCCATGATCAAACTGGCGGCCTCCGTGGCGGTCAAGTCCATAGCCAACAGGCGCAGGAACAGGCGGAACTTGGCCTTACCGATTTTGGAGTAGTGGTAGGACTTGTTTTTATTTGTCATATCAAGAAGTTAGCATGCATTGAAATCATGTTTGCCTGCTAAGGCTAAAACAAAGGTTCCTCGTCGTTTCGTGTGGAATTTGACAGCGAGAATCCATCGTAGTGG
>CAYUAF010000161.1:0-3027 GCA_964442555.1 uncultured Allobrachymonas sp. | reverse complement strand
TCAAGTCCATGGCATTGAGCAGGAAAATCCACAAAAATACCGTGAGCGCCACAGGGGAAGCCACTTTCAGGCTTTGCTCGTTGTGAATCAGGCCACGCGCCTGTTTATCCACAAACTCCACCAAAATTTCTATTGCAGCCTGAAAACGCCCCGGCACACCAGATGTCATGCTGCGTGCGGCAATCCACATGATCAAGCATGCCAAAGCGCCGAGCACCACGCTGAAAAACACCGAGTCGGCGTTGAAGATGCCAAAGTCAACAATTTTGGTTTGCTGAACAGGCTCTAATGCAAAGTTGTATTGCAGATGCTGCAAGTGGTGCTTGATATAGTCACCTGCTGTTTGCTCACTAGCCATAAAAGAACTCCAGACTCAAACACTCGTTTTTAAAACCGCTTGCGCCGACCTCAGCTTACGCAACCGCTCCACCAGGAACGCCAGCCAGTAGGCCTTGACCACCACAACAAACGCCAAAAGCATCGCCAGCCAATGCACGTTGAGCACAATGCGAGAGGCCACTATCAGCAATGCAACCGACAACAGCAATTTCACCAACTCCCAGCAAAGAATAGAAGCAAAACCCAAAAGGGTTTGCGCCCCCTGCGGCAGACCTTTCAGCATCCATACCGTGATGCGATAGCCTGACACACAAAGCAGCGAAGGTAGCAGACTGGAAAAAACGCCCCACATGATGGAGAGGCGAATGTTTCGCTCCAGATCCAACACCAAGCTGCCTGCCAGCAACAATACGGCGACTACCGCCTGCATGGCTGCCGGCAACCAAGGCGACATCGCGTGTGTTTTGGCGCGCCAGACATTGGCCTGCTCGGCGCTCCAAGGTTGTTCGTCGCGATTTCCTTGGGCTTGTTCTATTACTTCCTTGTGCATACTGGCACCTTCTTACAACCAGCGACCTTGTATACAGCCGGGAACATCTCGGCGCAGATTATACCCAGCATATCGCCGTTTATCGGCTGCGGCGGCGACTGTTTTGCCATGCCACCGCATTTCTGTTCCATGACTGACTTATGAACACTGCGCGCCTGGCGTGCCCGCTACCGTGACGGCCCCGCGTTTTGCCAGCGAAAGCCGGCTTCTGGCACAAAGAAAAAACGCTTGGCATGGCAGCTGCAACGCAAAGTTCCACACGACAAGAAGGCCAGCCCTTGGTGCAGCGCATCTGCCACACACGCCTTGTTTTTATTGTTTCTTCAGTGAGCTAAACCCTGCCGACCGATGCGCCAAAGCTTGATGGCTGCGGGTTCAGCATGCGCGCAGCGTCCAGTGTATGCGGGCTGTGGGGGTAGCGGCGCTGCAAGCCTTTAAATACGTGCTGCGCCTGATCGTGCCGCCCCAAGCCTTGATGCAGCACGCGCACGATCAAGGCATAGGCCTCGGGCACCAGCGGATGGTTGGGAAAGCGTTTGTCAAAACCACGCAACAGTTGCAGCGTCAAGGCGCTATCGTGATTCTTCCATGCGCTTTTGGCCAATACCAGCGTGACGACGGCACTTGCAGGCACGTAGCCCGGCGCGCCTTGCGCGCAGTCTTGGTACACCTGCAAGGCTTCGGAGGGCGAGCGGTTTTTTAGCAGCAGCGCCACAAACTGTTGCCCGTGCGCTTGCAGTTCTTGGCGATCTGCATCCAGCATGAGCAGGCGGTGGTAGCGGCGGTGCTCGGCCAGGCTGTCGGGGCTATCGTGCAGCCATTGCCGCGCCTGCACAAGCGCTGCGACAAGCGAGCCTTGCTGCACCATTTGCGAGACGATGGCGTCGCGCTTGCGGGCTTCTTCGCGCGAGCCGGATGCGGGCGCATGCTCTTTGGCATGATTGCTTTCTTCGCCTTGGTATTCGTTAATGACAGCGATATCCAAGGCCAGATGGTATTGGTACATGGTGTAGCCAATCAGCGCCGCATTGACCCAGAAGAAATAGGTAAAAACAAGCGTGCCGCCCGGGAACAGCAGCCAGTGCGGAATGGCGGACTCCAGCAGTCCAAACGCCATGAAGCTGCCTTGCAGCAAAAGAAACATGAATGCGCACAGCACCACATAGGGCCAGCCAATGCCGCTAATACAGCGCCACAGCTCCTGCGGATTGATGGCGTCGCCCAGGCTGTGCTCTTTGATCAGCACCATCATGGTGGCGGGCACAAGCATGGAAAACAGCAGCAAGCCCACAGACGCGAACTGCGGTACTTTGGATACCACGAAAGCCAGCGCCATGAATTGAAAAAAGATGGCGCCCACAAATTTCCACGGCAGCTTTTTCCATTCGCTTTCTTCCTGCATCGGCACGTAATCATTCAAGTTAAAAACGCCGTAGGAAGAAAGCGCAGCGATCTTGAAGGCGTAGCGGCCAACGGCCAGCATGAGCACCAGCAAAACAAGCTCGCCAAACAGCGGCACGTACAAAAAGAAGCTGCAAGCCGCCAACCCCAAGCCATACAGCAAGGACTCTGTTTGCAAAGGGAACAGAAAGAACTTGTTCAGGCGCTGCCAGAACGGTGGAATCACAGCTTGAGGAGACACCTCTGCAGACTGCATGGATTCAATCATCACCAAAGCTCAAAAAATAAAAATCATGCGGGTTTGTTTGCACATTGGCTACCATGGCCGCGCGCGCACCCATACCCATTGCCAAGGCAGAGCTCCCAGCCCCTATGCCCCCTATGCAATCACTGCCTAGTCGCGTGCCCCAACCAGCCAACCACTGCTTGTTACCTACCGCGCCGCGCCCAAGCAGCGCGCGTTGCGGCCCAATAACATGGCCGGCATGCCGTAGATCTGCGCTGCGCTACCCTTGGCTGCGAGCGGCTGGCGCCAGCAGCAAGCCGCGTTTGCGCTGCGCTGGTTTACTGCCTGATTTCGCCTTGCCCCAGCACGATGTATTTCAGCGATGTCAGCCCCTCGATGCCCACGGGGCCGCGTGCGTGGAATTTGTCGGTGCTGATGCCAATTTCCGCCCCCAGCCCGTATTCAAAGCCATCGGCAAAGCGCGTGCTGGCATTGACCATGACGCTGCTGC
>CAYUAF010000160.1:0-3039 GCA_964442555.1 uncultured Allobrachymonas sp. | reverse complement strand
TATTTCTGGCCCAAGGATGTGGAACATGTGCTGGACGAAAGCGGCAAGATCACGGGCGCCAAGCTCAAAAACGCCGTGGATAGCGCCGACGGCGTGCTGCCCGCAGGCACGCCCATCGACTACGAAGGCGTGGGCACCATGTCCAAATCCAAAAACAACGGCGTTGATCCGCAAGAACTGATTGCCAAATACGGCGCAGACACCGCGCGCCTGTACACCATGTTCACCGCCCCGCCCGAGCTGACGCTGGAATGGAACGACTCTGCCGTAGAAGGCAGCTACCGCTTTCTGCGCCGCGTGTGGAACTTTGGCGTGAAGCTGGCCGCCACAGCCGACCTTGGCTCGCTCGCCCTGCAAGCGGGCGGCGCAAGCGCCAACGCGAGCACCAACGCCAACGCGCCCGCATCCGCTCCTGCTTTCGGCAAAGCCGCCAAGGCCTTGCGGCATGAAATCCACACCGTGCTGCAACAGGTGCGCTACGACTACCAGCGCATGCAGTACAACACCGTCGTCTCCGGCGCCATGAAAATGCTCAACGCGCTCGAAGCCTTCAAGCCCGACGGCAGCGCTGGCGACAACGCCGCCCTGGCCGAAGGCTTTTCCATCCTGCTGCGCGTGCTCTACCCCGCCACGCCGCACATCGCCTATGTGCTGTGGCAAGAGCTGGGCTACGCAGCCGCCTTCGGCGATTTGCTGGATGCCCCCTGGCCCCAGCCCGATGCCACCGCCTTGCAGCAAGACGAAGTGGAGCTGATGCTGCAAATCAACGGCAAACTGCGCGGCAGCATTGTGGTGCCCGCCAGCGCAGACAAAGCCGCCATCGAAGCTGCCGCCCTGGCCAGCGAAACCTTTGCCAAGTTCGCAAGCGACGGCGCGCAACCCAAAAAAGTCATCGTGGTGCCCAACCGCCTGGTCAATGTGGTGGTGTAAATGCAAGCAATCAACCGTCGCCAACTATTCACTCTTGTTGCCGCGGCAGGCGGCGCGGCGCTTGCCGGTTGCGGCTTTCGCCTGCGCGGCGCCAATCTGCAATTTCCGTTTCGCACCATTTTCATTGCAGGCAGCGGCACCGCCATGGTCGCCCAGCTCAAGCGCCTGCTGGCCAGGCAAGTGCAGGTGGTCGATGCCATCGCCCATGCCGACGTCGTGCTGACCGTTCTGCTCGATCAGGAAGAACGCAAGGCCTCGGCATTCAGCACCAGCGCCAAAGTGCGCGAGGTAGAGCTGCTGCGCCGCTTTGATTTCAGCCTGGCAGACACCCGCGGCAACGTGCTGCTCGAATCGTCGCCCATCACCATGCGCCGCTTCGTCAGCTACAGCGAAGACGAAGCCACGGGCAAAGAAGAAGAGTTTGAAACACTGCTGCGCGACATGCGCAACGACACGGCGCAGCAGATCTTGCGCAGGCTTGCCGCCGCACGGCCTGCCGCCCAATAAGCGCCATGCAGATCAAGGCCGAGCAGCTTGCACGCCATTTGCAGCAAAATTTGCAGCGCCTGTACGTGCTGCATGGTGAAGAACCCTTGCTCATGCAAGAAGCGGCTGACGCCATTCGCACCGCCGCGCGTGCGCAAGGCTTTGCCGAACGCAGCAGCCACACCGTAAGCGGCGCCCATTTCGACTGGAGCGCGGTGCAAGGCGCCAGCCAGGCACTGAGCCTGTTTGCGCAAAGGCAAATTGTCGAAATCCACATCCCCACCGGCAAGCCCGGCAAAGAAGGGCCTGCCGTTTTGACGGCGCTGGCGCAAGGGCTGGCGGCAGACGGCGATCTGCTGCTCATGATCACCCTGCCCCGGCTGGACAAAACCATCAAAAACTCCACCTGGTATGCGGCTCTGCAACAGCACGGGGTAGACATTGCCATCGAAAGCATCAGCCGCCAAAACCTGCCGCAATGGATTGCCCATCGCCTGCGCCAGCAAGGCCAGCACGTAGCCGCTGGCGCGGAAGGGGAACACGCCCTGCGCTTTTTTGCCGACCGCGTGGAAGGCAACCTGCTGGCCGCGCATCAAGAAATTCAAAAGCTGGCGCTGCTGTACCCGCAAGGGGAGCTGAGCGCCGCGCAAATCGAGGCCGCCGTGCTCAATGTGGCCCGCTACGATGTCTTCAAACTATCCGAAGCCGTGCTGGGCGGCCATTTGCCACGGGTACAGCGCGTGCTCGACGGCCTGCAAGCCGAAGGCGAAAGCGAAGTCATGACGCTGTACGCCCTGGCTGAAGACATTCGCGCCCTCAAGCGCGTGCGCGATGCCATCGACTCGGGCAAGCCCCTGCCCATGGCCCTGCGCGAACAACGCATCTGGGGGCCTAAAGAGCGCCTGTTCGAGCGCGT
Source organism: uncultured Allobrachymonas sp. (assembly GCA_964442555.1). Taxonomy (GTDB): domain Bacteria; phylum Pseudomonadota; class Gammaproteobacteria; order Burkholderiales; family Burkholderiaceae_C; genus Brachymonas. The sequence goes on along the minus strand of CAYUAF010000160.1, from coordinate 707 downwards.
GCTGCCCCATCTGCAAGCACCCGTGCTCACGCAACTGCTGCATGCCGCGCACGTGGCAGACGGCATCGTCAAAGGCATCAAAGCGCCCGGCTGGCCCGCCAACGGCTGGCAGGCCCTGCACCGGCTGGCCGCCGACCTGGCACACGCCTGCCGCACCGGGCGGCTGGTGGTAGCAGAAAACTAGAAAACCAGGGTCTATTCACCCTATTTCATGTGAACACCCCTTGGCGGCCTTGCCACGCATGCGGCTCTGGCTTTTGTTGAAATGAACCGCGCGCCGCCCCGCTGGATTACGCTTGACAAATCGCGCTTGTCTCTATTTTTTCCCGCCGTTTGATGGTGTTTGCTGGTAGCTACCATGACCGTGGAGCAGTCGATAACAGCTCAATCATCCATCCAACACCCAACACAACAGCGTAGCGGCGCTTTCTGGCTACCTTAGAAGGAAGAGATGCAATCTGCTACTGGTTGTTGCTTGTTTGGCTAATGGCCTTGGTTCATTGCAACTATCGGCTTTGCCTATTGCTTTTGAGCTTGGCGCGCGGGCCATGACCTGTGCGAGTGCAAACCACTTGTTGCGCCATGCTTGTTGCGCCATGCTTGTTGCACCATGCATATCAGCCACCATCTGCATGCTGGCAGGCGGCTCATTTTGAGGTTGCCCCTGAAAACTGGAGTTCTTAACCCTTGTTGAAAATACCGACAAG
>CAYUAF010000159.1:0-3046 GCA_964442555.1 uncultured Allobrachymonas sp. | reverse complement strand
ATGTCGAGATCACCCATGCCAGCGGCACGGCCGAGCGCGAGGCGGCACTGGCCATCTTGGAGCGTCGGGGCAACAGGAACAAACGGGCCACGGTCGGTGCCGACAAGGGCTACGACAGCAAGGCCTTCATCAAAGGCTGTCGCAAGCTCAAAGTCACGCCCCACGTGGCGGCCAAGGACAAGCACTCGGCCGTCGATGGCCGCATCAAGCGCCACGAGGGTTACAAGGCCAGTCTGAAGGTGCGCAAGCGCATCGAGGAGGCCTTTGGCTGGATCAAGACCGTGGGTGGTCTGGCCAAGACCAAGCTCATCGGTCAGGCCAAGCTCGCGGGCCAGGCGCTGCTGTGCTTTGCCACCTACAACTGGGGTAGCGCATGGGCAGTCTGGGCGGCTGGTGGGACGCGCATCATGCGTGAGCCATGGGATACGTGCGCCCGAAACGGGCAAAACGGCCTGCAAACAGGCCGAAATGGCCCTCGCATTCGTTTCGTAGGCGCGTCTGGGCGACTTGCTTCTTCGAAATTCACGACCCTGGCGCGTTCGATGAGCATTTTTTCAACGGCCTGTTAATGCATCTGCGCGCATCGGCATCGTTTTATCACCGCATGGCATCACTCGACCGATGCCCCTACGCCCCGATGAACAAGCCTGCGGGCTATGCCACAATGTTGCCTCTTGTCGCGCAAATCTTGTCGCGCAAAGCACGCGCGTTGCGCGTATCTGCCAACTTGCTATTGACTTGCTGTTGGGCGTTGCTCAACAAGCATCTCCCCCCGTTTTTCCGTTTGCTGCATGAGTACACCTTCCAATCACTATCCCCACCCCATTCTCGCCCGCGAGGGCTGGCCTTTCATCGCGCTGGCGCTGGCGCTGGCTGTTGGCATGCAAATATGGCTGGGCTTTTGGCTGGCTCTGCCGTTTTGGCTGATTTGGCTGTTTGTGGTGCAGTTCTTCCGCGATCCGCCGCGCACCATTCCCCAACAGCCCGATGTGGTGCTCTGCCCGGCAGATGGCCGCATCGTTAAGGTCGAAACCGTGCGCGACCCTTACGCCAATCGCGATGCGCTGCTGATTAGCGTGTTCATGAACGTGTTCAATGTGCACAGCAACCGCGCATCCGTAAGCGGCGTGGTGCAGCAGGTCAATTACTTTCCCGGCAAGTTCGTCAATGCCGATCTGGACAAAGCCTCTACCGAAAACGAGCGCAACGCCGTGGTGATTGACAGCAACGGCACCACCGTTACGCTGGTGCAAGTAGCCGGGCTGATCGCGCGGCGCATTTTGTGCTACGTCAAGCCTGGCGATACGCTGCAACGCGGCCAGCGCTACGGCTTTATTCGCTTCGGTTCGCGGGTGGATGTGTACTTGCCCACCGATGCACAACCGCTGGTTGCACCTGGCGACAAGGTGTCTGCCACCACTACCGTGCTGGCGCGTTTGGCGCCCAAGCAGATTCCGCCAGCCAATTAACGGATAACGGATAGCGACCCGCGCTTTGCTTGGAGTCGCTTCTGTTCGTTTGGCGCAGTGCCGCCGCTCCTGCGCCAATGCGCAAAGTGCCAAGGCTCGCATGCCGCCGGGGCTGGCGGCAAGCAAGGCGATTTTTCACTTTGGAGCCTGGCGGCCCGCACGGCTTTTGGCGTTGATGCAGCCATACACGCCATAGCCCAAGCGCATGAACAATGCCCACCCCGTTTCGCCAGGCCAGCGCACCCGCTTGCGCAAGCGTCTATCCACATCACGCATGAAACAGCTCGCCCCCCCATTTGCTTGCCCGATTACGCCATGTGGCGCTGGCTTGTGCCGCCCTGTGGCTATCTGCCTGCTCCGTGGTGCAATACCGCCCTGTCGAGACCATTCGCCAAAGCAATACCCACACGGGGTACCGCCTGAAAAACGCCCTGGAGCACGCCCAACAGAAAGAAAACATGGTCATCATGATGTTTTCTGGCGGCGGCACGCGGGCTGCCGCATTTGGCTACGGCGTGCTGGAGGAGTTGCACCGCAACCCCATTCGTCTGCGGGGGCAAGACCGCTCATGGCTGGATAGTGTCGATCTGGTCTATGGCGTATCGGGCGGCTCGGTGCTGGCGGCGTACTTCTCGCTGCATGGCAAAGACACCATCCCCGCTTTTGAGAAGCGTTTTCTGAAGCAAAATTTCCAGCGCCAGCTGCGCAGCCAGTTTTGGTCTTTCGCCAATATGCCGCGCCTAACTTCGCCCGAGTTCGGGCGTGGCGATTTGTTGCAGGAGCAGTTCGAAAGCACCCTGTTCGGCAACACCACTTTTGATGATCTGGCGCAGCGGCGCAAAGGCCCCTTTGCCGTAATTAGCGCCACCGATATGGCGGCAGGCAAGCGCCTGGACTTCACGCAAGAGTATTTCGACGTGCTCTGCCTGAATCTGTCCGATCTGCGCGTGGCCCGCGCCGTGGCCGCATCCAGCGCCGTGCCCTTGGTTTTTGCCCCGGTCACGCTCAACAACAACGGGGGCAATTGCGGCTATGCCCTGCCAGCGCCCATACAACAAGCCCTCAATGGCAGCGACCAGCATTTGCTGCAAAACCAGAACCGGCTGGAGTATCTCAACCACGTTCAGCATTATGCAAACATCCGCGAGCGCCCCTACCTGCACTTGCTGGACGGCGGCCTGACCGACAACATGGGCCTGCGCCAGTTGCTGGAGATGAACGAAATCTATTCGTCCCGGTCTTTGAAAAACAACCTCATCAGCGGCTCGACCAAGCGCATCATTGTCATTACCGTCAATGCCCAAAACCAGATCAGCAGCAATATCGACAAGAGCGCGGTTGTGCCGGGATTCATGGACGCGCTCAACGCCACCATCAATATCCCCATCGACCAGCAATCGCAAGAGACTGTGCGCCGCTTCCGCGCCTTGATAGACGGCATCAGCGAATCCACATACAACCAATACGGCGAAAAGGTCAAGGCCTATTTCATCAACCTGAGCCTGCACGATTTGCCCGCATCGCCGCTGCGCCGCCAGTTGCTGAACATTCCAACCACCTTCTATCTGCCACCTGAC
>CAYUAF010000158.1:0-3062 GCA_964442555.1 uncultured Allobrachymonas sp. | reverse complement strand
TCAGCATGATTCTTGCTTCGGCCGGATGATCGGCGAGGTTATGCAGCGGTCTTAAGTTGGGCTGCCAGCTTTCCAAAGAAACTAGCTTGAAATGAGCGGAACGCCCCTTGGCCTCAGTGTGTGCAAGTGTAAAAATCGACGCAGTGCTCTTGAAATGGATCGAAATGCCTTAACATTAGCACTCATCAGGGGAGAGTGCTAACAATCGCCAGAGCGTTAGTTAGCGTGTTCCCTGTATCGTTGTACAAGTTGCGAGTGCTTGCGGCAGAGCGTAGAGGTATCCCATGCAGGGGTGCGTTTGGCGGGGTCGTTTCACGCGCTGGCAATTGATCAATTACTTTGGATATTCATAGGAGCTTTTTATGAAACTGCGCCCACTCGCCGATCGCGTGATCGTCAAGCGTTTGGAAAACGAAACCAAAACCGCTTCCGGCATTGTTCTGCCTGATAACGCTGCTGAAAAACCTGACCAAGGTGAAGTGCTGGCCGTAGGCCCTGGCCGTGTGGAAGACGGCAAAACCGTTGCCATGACTGTCAAAGTGGGCGATCGCGTGCTGTTTGGCAAATACAGCGGCCAAACCGTGAAAGTGGACGGCGAAGAAGTGCTGGTCATGAAAGAAGATGACCTGTTCGCTATCGTTGAGCAATAAAAGCTGATGATCTGAAGTTGGGGTGCAGCGCGTAGCGTCTTTTCTCTTTTTTGGGTAGACGAGCAAGCGCGCATACCGAACTTCGGGTTTGCATGTGGCTGGCGGCGCTTTTGTCCGCTACAGCGTGCATAGTAGTTTTGTATTGAATTCGTATTAAATATTTGGAGAAATTTGAAATGGCAGCTAAAGACGTAGTGTTTGGTTCTGAAGCCCGCACACGCATGGTTGAAGGCGTAAACATTCTCGCCAATGCGGTTAAAACCACTTTGGGCCCCAAAGGCCGCAACGTTGTGCTGGAGCGCAGCTTCGGCGCGCCCACCGTTACCAAAGACGGTGTATCTGTCGCCAAAGAGATTGAGCTGAAAGACAAGCTCATGAACATGGGCGCGCAAATGGTGAAAGAAGTTGCTTCCAAAACCGCTGACAACGCGGGTGACGGCACAACTACTGCTACCGTGCTGGCGCAATCCATCGTGCGCGAGGGCATGAAGTACGTGATTTCCGGCATGAACCCCATGGACCTCAAGCGCGGTATCGACAAAGCCGTTGCCGCTTTGGTCGATCAGCTGCAAGCGGCATCCAAGCCCACCACCACTTCCAAAGAAATCGCGCAAGTGGCTTCCATTTCTGCCAACTCTGACGAGTCCATCGGCAAGATCATTGCCGACGCTATGGAAAAAGTGGGCAAAGAAGGCGTGATTACTGTTGAAGACGGCAAGAGCCTGGAAAACGAACTGGCCGTTGTTGAAGGCATGCAGTTCGATCGCGGCTACCTCTCGCCTTACTTCATCAACAACCCAGACAAGCAAATCGCTCTGCTCGAGAACCCCTTCATCCTGCTGTACGACAAAAAAATCAGCAACATCCGCGAACTGCTGCCCGTGCTGGAGCAAGTGGCCAAGGCCAGCCGTCCGCTGCTGGTGATTGCTGAAGACGTAGACGGCGAAGCGCTGGCTACGCTGGTGGTAAACACCATCCGCGGCATTCTGAAAGTGGTGGCTGTTAAGGCGCCTGGCTTTGGCGATCGCCGTAAAGCCATGCTGGAAGACATAGCCGTGCTGACAGGCGGTAAAGTGATTGCCGAAGAAGTGGGCCTGACACTCGAAAAAGTGACTTTGGCTGATCTGGGTCAAGCCAACCGCGTGGAAGTCAGCAAAGAAAACACGACTTTGATTGACGGCGCAGGCAAGGCTGATGACATCCAGGCGCGCGTGAAGCAAATCCGCGTGCAGATCGAAGAAGCCACTTCCGACTACGACCGTGAAAAACTGCAAGAGCGCGTAGCCAAACTGGCCGGCGGTGTGGGCGTGATCAAAGTTGGCGCTGCAACCGAAGTTGAAATGAAAGAGAAAAAAGCCCGCGTGGAAGATGCCCTGCACGCCACACGCGCTGCCGTGCAAGAAGGTATTGTGGCTGGCGGTGGCGTTGCGCTGCTGCGTGCCCGCCAGGCTGTTGGCGAAATCAAGGGCGACAACCACGACCAAGACGCTGGTATCAAGCTGGTGTTCCGTGCCATTGAAGCGCCCCTGCGCGAAATCGTGGCCAACGCTGGCGACGAGCCGAGCGTTGTGGTGAACAAAGTGTTGGAAGGCAAAGGCAACTTCGGCTTCAACGCGGCTAACCACACCTATGGCGACATGATCGAGATGGGTATTCTGGACCCCACGAAAGTAACTCGCACAGCACTGCAAAACGCTGCATCCGTAGCCGGCCTGATGCTCACAACCGAGTGCATGGTTGCCGAAGCGCCAAAGAATGAAGCGCCTGCTATGCCTGGCGGCATGAGTGGTATGGGCGGCATGGACGGCATGATGTAAACATCATCTTGCCGCTAGGCAGAAAGATGCTTTTCTGCCTGTGGCCCACAAGCCTTGGGCTGAACAAACCCGCAGTGCGCACGCGCTGCGGGTTTTTTATTGGCGTTGCGTGCAGCTGGCGCGTGATGCGAATGGCTTGGCGTTTGAGGCTGGTGGCGGCTTGGTGTAACGTCTGCCTGCATGGGCAAATGACATGGCTTGGCACGCACAGAGGAGCTGCGGCCAACGTGCATGTTTTTGCTGCACGAGGCTGCAAGCTGTGCGGCACTGTGCCTTGCCGGAAGTTTGCGCCGTTGCAAGCGCGCAGAGGTAAGTGGTATCACGCGGCTGAAACAACTTGTTGGAATCAAGCGCAGCGGGTGCCATGTGCGGCAGGGGAAACGCTATCATTCACCGATCGACATTGATTGCAGCAACGATGCGCATGCCCTATGGAACATCTCTCCCGTCTTTCTGAACTCTCCCCCGATTTTGCAGCCGATGCCGTGGTACGCGCCATGCCGCTGATTCGTCAATACCAAGGCAAAACCATCGTGCTCAAGTACGGCGGCAACGCCATGACAGAGCCTGCCTTGCAACAGGCTTTTGCGCAAGA
>CAYUAF010000157.1:0-3095 GCA_964442555.1 uncultured Allobrachymonas sp. | reverse complement strand
TTTCTTGATCGCGGCATCGACGATATTGATCCTCGTCTCGTTGATGCGATTCGTGTCACGAATCCGTCGCTGTCCGACGAGCATTTGTTCGGGCTGAGTGGCGAGGAGTTGCAAGGGGCTGTCAATACCGCCAAGGGCAAGTACTTCGAGTATCTGGTCGCCGATCGCTTGAACGCTGGTGAGCAGGTGGGCCCCGTTCTGCTTCCAGATGGTTATCAAGCCGTTTTGGCAGACTCCCTGAATCAACCTGGCTGGGATATGCGGATCGTCGGTCCCGACGGGGCCACAGCAGATTATTTGCAGCTAAAGGCCACGGACAGTGCGGGTTACATTCAAGAGGCGCTGCATCGCTACCCTGACATTGAAATCCTGGCCACCCATGAGGTCGCCCACTCCGGTCTGGTTTTGGATAGCGGAATCACTGAGAGCGACTTGCACGATCAAGTCTCGTCAGCACTCGATGTCTTGGATGACTCGGTGACCGAGCGCTTCCTTGACTATTTCAGTCCGCTCTTCCCTCTGGTGGCTATCGCCACCTGGGAGGGATACAAGGTTTCTGTCGGGCAGCAATCACTCGACAAATTCAAACTTGCAATCGCCCGACGAGGGCAGCGTATCGTCGCTGCAAATTTGGCCGGAGCAGCCGTCTATGCCGTTGGCGGTGGATTGGTGGCGGTTCCAGCGGCATTTGCGGGAGGCCTCCTGTTCGACCGGTACTGGAATCAGGAGGCGATCCTTACCTCGTATCGTGCCAATACGAACCGACTGCTGTCGATGCGCCTGGCGCAGCAAAGTCGCCTGCTGACCGGGGAGTCGTTATGAGTTTTTTTGACCGGCTTGCCAATGGCCTCGGGACGTTGCTCGGAGTACTCGTCGACACCACGGTTCAGGTGATTTCAGGGATCAAGCGAGGCTATGAAGCCTACAAGCGTCAGGGTGGCGCCACTGGCGCGGATATCGTCGATGAGATCACGCGCAAGAAGGACCGCCTGCGTTCGGTCAACGACGAGATCATGCATCTGCGGAACCAGCGCATGTCGAGTGGCAGTCTCAGTGACCGCGATCGCAAGCGGTGGGAAGACCTGCGGGCCGAGCGCGACCAACTCCTCTCTGAGCTCAACCAGGGCAAGGAGGTCCGTGCTGCCGAAAAGATCTTCGAGACGGAGAGCGTCATCGACAAGGTTGAGATCGACCTGGAGACGACGCATGTCCTGCAGTACAACGCGTTCGCCGATACCCTCGGTAAGCAATGTCGCGTTTGCGGTCGGCCCATGAAATTGCAGTGGAAGCGTGACCTTTCCGTGGCGGAGCCCAAGGATTTCTACTGGGGCTGCACGGGATGGTACGTGGTGCAGGGGGATCGTCGGGCTTGCATGCATACCGAGAAACTGCAAAGAAACGACTACGGACTAATGACGGATACCACGGCGCCGGAGTTTTCGATGACCGCAGAGGAGTTCGGCATCATCCTCACAGACAAAGGCACGGAAAAGATCATCGATACCCGACTCAATGACCTCAAGTCGGATTTGAATTCAGGCCATCGTGGGGTCGAGCTGGCGACGTGTCCGGTCCACGGCGAAAACATGGTGTTGCGACGAAAGCAGAACGCGACGGGGCTTCTGGACGCGTACTTTCTCGCCTGTCCCTACTGGCAGCCCAACAACGCAGGCTGCACATTCATTGAGAAGTTGAAGTCGGGCTCCCAGCTTGCGGCGCTTCTGAAATCCGAGACTGGTCGCGGCGTCTTGTGATGAAGATTGAATCAAATGGACGCCATGCCCACTGAACCCCATTCATTCCCCAGCGGCTTCTACCTGCTGGTCGAAAACGCGGCGGACGTCGTGCTGGAGTTTCCGGTTAACGGTGATTCCGGCGGTCCCTTCTGGAAAGACGACGGGCAACTCGATCTCGTGCGCTGCAAAGAACGGGACCAGGAAGAGGTTGGCGTTGTCCCTCTCGGCGGAAATCGCTATCGCCTGGCCGAACGACAGCTGGGACCGTTTTCTGGACTCAGGCTGTACTGGGGTGACGAGTTCAACGCCGACAAGGGTGAAGACGGCATGCTCCGACTTACCTCGGTATGCGTGCCCCGTCCGTATGCACATTTCCGCTTTTTTACCTCGGGCGGCTTCAACAATGAGCATCAGCTTGCGCAGCATCTGCACTCCCTGGGCGGCGGGTGGGAGGCAGTCGCCGGCGGAATGCTCACGTTGACCGTTCCAGCCGAACGCTCCAGCGAATTAAAGCGTTTGATGTACGTCGAGGGCCTTGCGCCTGGGGGGCTCCCCCTTGAGGCTTAGCGGGCCCTGGCTGCCTCGATACATTGGGGAATGGATTGCTTACTATTTCTAGCGCCAGCGGCCAAATCGTTGAATCCACGCCCTCAAGGCCAAGGCGTTACTATCTGGCTCGGATTGCGGACGCGGGTTCGGTTCCGTGTTCCACCGAAACTCCGCAACTGTTCGATCCTGTTCGCAGGAACCCGCAGGAGTTCGAAATAGTCCGCACGGCCTGACGGTAAGCTGTTGATTTTGAACAACCCGCTTGATCAGTCCGAGCTTGTGGACTGCGGACTTTCAATGCGGCCCATTACGGCCGTCGAGAGCCCCTTCATGTTGCAAAACGTCGGCACTTATCAATAACTGCCGACAAAACCGAACACATCAGCCAGCACTGGCTTGAGCCGTTGAGGTCTTGGTCGACGTCGCCAGGCACGACTCCTCGTAGGCTTCGATGTCGACCTGCCTGTACAGCACGCGCCCCTTCAGCTTCATGAATTTCGGCCCGATGCCTTCGCTGCGCCAGCGCTCAAGGCAGGCCTCGCTGAGATGCCAGCGCGCGGCCAGTTGTTTCTGATTGAGGTGAACGACTTCCATTTTGGTCTCCTTCCGAATGAGTTGGCAGGAGTCCATGAAGGCGCTGTTCCGCGCGTGAGCCAAGCGATATGTGGCGCTGACCCATTCGTCACCAAGAGAAGATCGTGGCGCAGTTCTGAAAACCGCGCCACATTGGGTGTAAATGGGTGTCAATTTGGAATTGAGAGCGGTTCATTATTTCCCGATCGGGAAGCAAAGGCCCGAATCATGCCCTAA
>CAYUAF010000156.1:0-3117 GCA_964442555.1 uncultured Allobrachymonas sp. | reverse complement strand
ACCAGCGAATGGAGCGCCATTCTGGCCGGCTTGCAGGCGGGCAAATACGATGTGGTGATCAACCAGGTCACCATTACAGACAAGCGCAAAGAAGCGTTTGACTTCTCCAACCCCTACACCTACTCCAGCCCGCAAATCATCGTTCGCAAAAACGAGGCCAACCCGCCCGCTTCCCTGCAAGCGCTCAAAGGCAAAAAACTGGGCGTAGGGCAAGGCACCAACTTTGCTGACATGGCCAAAAAGGTCGGCGGCATCGACGTCAAAACCTACCCCGGCGCGCAAGAGTATCTGCAAGATCTGGCGGCAGGCCGCATCGACGCTGCGCTGAACGACAGCCTGCTGATTCCTTATCTGGTGAAAAAAACGCGCCTGCCGGTCAAGCCCGGCGCAACCCTGCCCGGTGTAGAGCAAGCAGGCATTCCCTTTGCCAAAGGCAACCCCAAATTCCAGGCGGCGTTGAATCAGGCGCTGGAATCGCTCAAGGCCGATGGCAGCTTTGCCAAAATTTCCAAAAAATGGTTTGATCAGGACGTGAGCCAAGCGCCCGGCAAGCGTTAAAGCCTGCATGGCGTTTGCAAAAACGCAATACCCCCTCAAAGGCTGATATTCTGCTGCGCAGGCAGAATATCGGTCTTTTTTCATGGGCTTGAATCAGCGAGGTGAAACGTGACGGTGCAGGAGTTGGTATCGCTTTTGCAAGAGGCGTTGCCCATCATGGGCAAAGGCGTCGTCTGGACGCTGTATCTATCGGTCATGGCCATGCTGCTGGGGGCCGTAATCGGGGTGTGCGTAGCCATCATCCGCGTTGCGCAGGTGCCCCTGCTGCATCTGGCATGCCGCTTTTACGTCAGCTGCATGCGCGGCACGCCCTTGCTGGTGCAGCTGTTCGTTCTGTACTACGGCTTGCCCAGCATCGGCTTGCAGCTGGAGCCTTTGACGGCGGGCGTGCTGGGCCTGGGGCTGAATGTCGGCGCCTACCTTTCCGAATCTTTGCGGGGCGCCCTGCAAGGCATCGACCACGGGCAATGGCTGGCCGCGCAAAGCCTGGGCATGCGGCGCGTGCAGGTTTTGCGCTACATTGTCGGGCCGCAGGCCATACGGCTGGCCTTGCCCAGCTTGTCCAACAGCTTGATCAGCCTGGTCAAAGATACTTCGCTGGTATCGGTCATTGCCGTTACCGAGTTGATGCTGGCAACCAAAGAAGTGATTGCCACAACGTTCCAGCCCTTTCCGCTGTACCTGACGGCCGCGGTGATCTACTGGATCATCAGCATGCTGCTCGAAGCCTTGCAACGCGCTTGGGAAAAACGCTTGGCACGCGGCTATGCCGCTGCGCGGATTTGATCGCGAAACGTGTATGCGGGCGAAGGCCAGGACGGCAGGGCGCAAAGCCGCTTTAGCAGTGTTGCTGGCGGATGCGGCCAAGGGCTGCTTGGGGGCGTTGCCACTTGCTTAGCCATGCTTGGCATGGTGCGCAGATATTCTTAGGCGGCATGTCGGGCGAATGGTGGCGGGATTGTGGCGTGGCAACCTGCTTGAATGGCTGGCTGTGCATGTACACCTCGGCGTTTTGTTTTTACGCCACAAAAACAAAAAGCGCTTCTTTTTGCCTATAATTCGAAGCCTTGCCGGTTTAGCTCAGTTGGTAGAGCACCCGCCTTGTAAGCGGTAGGTCGTCAGTTCGAATCCGACAACCGGCACCAGTTTGTGCAAAACAGAGAAGTCTTGAAGCCCGCATGCCTTTTGGCATTGCGGGCTTTTTTTCGCTTCTGCTTGCTGTGTTGTAACCCATACTGCCAATCCGACGGTATTTTGGGCGGTGCTTTTTGAAGAAGATGCCGGCAGATACTCAGATACCGTCCAAAGGGCAGGCCAATGCGGATGGGCATGACGGCAAAGAGGGGTATTTGCGAGCCGGACATGGCGGCAAACGACGTTGGCGCAGACAGTTTGAGGCAATTTCCGCCAAATAACCAAAGCCCTGCATCTTCAAGCGATGCAGGGCTTTTTGTTTGTTGGGCGCGGCGGGCAGGGAGGCACGAGTGGAATGGCGTGGCCGGGGCAAGGATTTGCCCCACCGATTGCTGCCAATCGTTGCAGGCTGCCGCCGGTTGCAGCGTGTTGCCCCTTGAGTCCCCTTGATTATTTGGCGCTGGCGTTGCCGATGCCAAGCAGCGGGGTGGTTCCGCTAGGAATCATCATGACGTTGCCTTGCTTGCTGCTGATGGCGATCATGGTGTCGCGTTGGATTTCGGCCAGGCGGATTTCTTTTACGCTGCCGTTGAGCGATTCGCCGATGATGCGGTTGGCTTCGGCAATGCTTTGCGCTTCCACAATGCGTTTTTCCGCTTCGGCCTTGGCAATTTCCACTTCCTTACGTTTGTGCTAGATGAGTTGGTCGGCTTCTGCCTTGGCGCGAATGGCTTTTTCAATGGCCGGGTCGGTCGTCAAGTTGCGGATGTTGACCGAGGTGATGATGAAAGAATCGGGGTCGGAAACGTCCAGCTCTTTTTGCAGGCGTTTTTGAATATCTTCCGCCAATTCGGTGCGCTTGGTGTGCATGGTGGTGGCATCCATGGTGGAGACGGCGGCGTAGCTGGCCTCGCGCGCGGCGCGCAATACGCGGCTGTACCCAACGACCAGGTCGCTTGTGCCTTTTTCAACAATATCGCTGTGGCGGATGATGTCGCCCTGGTATTTGCTGTACAGCTTGGGGATGGCGGCCGGGTTGGTTTTGAAGTAAATGTCTATGTCCAGGTCGGCCATGGTGAGGTTGTCGCGCGATTTGGGCTTGAGATCCACCATCTGGAAGCTGACTTCCTTGGCGGTAAATTCCCGAATCCTGCGCAAGCCCGCTACGTAAAGTCCGGGGTCCACGGGCTTGGGGTCGACAACACGAAACAAAGTGGCTACCCCCCACGTTGCCTGTAGAGATGGAGCCGACATTGGAGATGAGCACGACCAGTGCGAGAACGGATAGGGCGGAAATGATGATGGTCTTGATTTTCATGGGGCTTGCTCCTTGGGTTTTGATGTCCATACGTTGTGGTCGGGGCGATCATAGGGCTCTATGCCGTTTTGTGTGGAACTTGACAACCTCAAAGACACCGATGCACC
>CAYUAF010000155.1:0-3137 GCA_964442555.1 uncultured Allobrachymonas sp. | reverse complement strand
TGTACTTCGTGCGCACCAACGGCCAGGTCACGCAGGTGCAGTTCACTTCGCTGCTGGGGTTTTTCAGCGTTTCGCTGCCCGAAGCATCCAAATTCATGGCACGCTTCCTGCACGAAGGCACGCACGGCGATGACGTGACTCTGGTAGACAAATTCGTGCAAGAAGCATCCCGCAACAAGCGTTTTTGCGTACCTTCGCCCGCCGTGCAGTCGCAAATGTGTTACCTTACCGACGGGCGCAGTTTCGGCGTGGAAATCCGCTAATCCTTTATTCGCGCCCTTTTATTCGCCGACACCCTCACGCCACAGGGTACATAACACAAACGCCCTACAACGCTTCCGAAGCGCACGCGGTTTGTATCCGCTTGCGCTTTTGCTTTTTTAGAACCTTTTGCGGGCATGTTGTGGGGTGGCCTTGGCTACAGCTGCGCTGTTTGTTTGTGACTTTTTAGTTTTCAGCTTTTAGCCAGCACCCAATCTACGGTCGTTGCGCCGTTACCTTGTGAGCTTTGATATTTGTCCGCATGCCTTATCCGCCTTGCGGGTTAGCCGTACAGCACGATCGCTTGCAGCCCGCGCCCAGCCTGCGCTGCGGGCCGCTTCTATCGGCCACAGGTCTTGCCCGCTGGCCTGCTTTGCTCCACCAACCTTGCGCGTAATCAAGCAGCCGTTGCCTGGCCTGCTGTTTCTGGCAGCGGCAGTTCTGCCGAAAATTTGTAGCGCTGCATGCTGAAAAATGTGCGCACATTGCGCACATTGGCATCTTGCGTAAACAGGCGCTGGCTAAAGGCCATGAACGCCGGCATATCGGCAACCGTAACGACCAGCACAAAGTCCGCGCCTGGCGAGGTGCGATAACACTGCTGCACGGCGGCATCGGCCACGGCACGCTCGGCAAAGGCGGCCTGCTGCCTTTCGTTTTGCACATCCAGCGTGACTTCAACAATAGCCGTCAGGCCTGCGCCCGTGTGGCGATGCATGGCTTGCGCATCCAGCACGCACACGGTGCGCTCAATCAGCCCCAGCGCATGCAAGCGCCGCACCCGCCGCAAGCAGGTGGCGGGCGACAGATGGCAACGCGCCGCCAGTTCTTGATTGCTCAGCCCCGCATCACGCTGCAATTGCTGCAACAAGCGCCAATCTGCCGCGTCTAGCGCAGTTTCTGTGTTTGTACCCATCATTAGGATTCAAAAATAATTTCAAAAATGGATTTTGAATGAAATTTTCAATCACACCAATCAATTTATGAAATTATTGTTCAATTTTGAACGATTTTAGAAAATATATTTCTGCATCATCGGGTACCATTGGCGCCGTTGTTACAAAGTCCCCATCAACCATAGCGGTTGCAGCAAGAGCGCCCCGTGTTGTGGCGCGCCTTGCCCGGCCCTGCTTTAACAGGATTAACAGGAGGTTTTCCATGTGCGGCATCGTCAGCGCAGTAGCCCAGCAAAACATCGTTCCCGTTCTGGTGCAAGGCCTGCAACGGCTGGAATATCGGGGCTACGATTCATGCGGCGTTGCTGTTTGGAACAACGGCCTGCAACGCGCGCGCAGCACCACCCGCGTGGCCGAGTTGCAAGAGCAGGTGCAGCGCGAAAGCCTGCAAGGCTACACCGGCATTGCGCATACCCGCTGGGCCACCCACGGCGCGCCCGCCGTGCACAATGCGCACCCGCACTTCAGCCACGGCCCGCATGTTGATGCCGACAACAGCGCCAACAAGCCCGGCCGCATTGCGCTGGTGCATAACGGCATCATCGAAAACCACGAAACCCTGCGCCAGCAGCTGCAAAGCAAGGGCTATGTGTTTGCCAGCCAAACGGATACCGAAGTCATTGCCCATCTGATCGACTCGCTCTACAACGGCGATTTGCTTGAGGCCGTCAAGGCCGCCGTGGCCCAACTGCATGGCGCCTATGCCATTGCCGTAATCTGCCGGGACGAGCCGCACCGCATGGTCGGCAGCCGTGCCGGCTCGCCTTTGGTATTGGGCATTGGCAGCGATGGCGCCCATTACCTGGCCAGCGACGCCATGGCGCTGGCAGGCGTGACCGATCAGATCGTTTATCTGGAAGAAGGCGACGTGATCGACGCGCAACTGGGCAAATACTGGATTGAGAACAACGGCCAGCGCCTTGCGCCTGCGCAGCGCCCCGTAAAAACCGTGCACGCCCACAGTGGCGCAGCCGAACTGGGCCCCTACCGCCACTACATGCAAAAGGAAATTTTCGAGCAGCCGCGCGCGCTGGCCGATACGCTCGAAGGCATCCAGGCCGTTGTGCCCGAACTGTTCGGCAACGATGCGACCGCCGTGTTCAAAGCCATAGACCGCGTGCTGATTCTGGCCTGCGGCACCAGCTACTACAGCGGCTGCGTGGCCAAATACTGGCTGGAAGCCTTGGCCGGCGTGCCCTGCGATGTGGAAATTGCCAGCGAATACCGCTACCGCACCAGCGTGCCCAACCCGCGCACATTGGTCGTCACCATTAGCCAAAGCGGCGAAACCGCCGACACGCTCTCTGCTCTGCGCCATGCGCAATCGCTGGGTATGCGGCAAACACTCACCATCTGCAACGTGGCCACCAGCGCCATGGTGCGCGAATGCAAGCTGGCCTACGTGACCCGCGCCGGGGTAGAAATTGGCGTGGCATCAACCAAAGCCTTTACCACGCAGCTGGCCGGCCTGTTTTTGCTCACCTTAACGCTGGGCAAAATTAAAGGCAGCATCGCTGACGCGCAGCAGGCCGAGCTGCTGGAGCAAATGCGCCACCTGCCGCTGGCCATACAAGGCGTGCTCACGTTGGAGCCTCACATCGTGCAGTGGGCCGAACGTTTTTCCGAAAAAGAAAACGCCCTGTTCCTGGGCCGTGGCATGCATTACCCCGTGGCGCTGGAAGGGGCGCTCAAGCTCAAGGAAATCAGCTACATCCATGCCGAGGCCTACCCCGCTGGCGAACTCAAACATGGCCCGCTGGCGCTGGTTACGGCGGCTATGCCCGTGGTAGTGGTGGCCCCCAATGATCAGCTGATCGACAAGCTCAAAAGCAATATGCAAGAAGTGCGCGCCCGCGGCGGCGAGTTGTATGTGCTGGCTGACGGCGACAGCCACATCACCAGCGAAGAAGGCATACACGT
>CAYUAF010000154.1:0-3177 GCA_964442555.1 uncultured Allobrachymonas sp. | reverse complement strand
CACACGGCCAGATGCGCCAGCGTGCCTTCGGGGCGGGTAAAGTCGATCAGCACATCAGCGCCTTGCAGGGCTTGCTGCATATCGGCCGTAATGGCAACGCCGCAGGGCTTGCCCACGCTTTGGCCGGCATCGGCTCCCAAGGCAGGGCTGCCCGCGCGATCCAGCGCGGCGGCCAGCTCGCAGTCGGACGACTGCAAAACGGCATCGATCAGCATTTGCCCCATGCGGCCACTGGAGCCGGCAATGGCGATGCGATGGCGGCGCGCCGATGCGGCGGCGGAAGAAGCGAGGTCAGGTGTACTCATTGCGGCAAGGGAGGAAACGAAGTGCTGGCAGGCGCCGTGGGCAGCTCTTGCGCAGCCGGTGGCGGGTTGGATTCGGCAAAGCGCGACAGCTGCTCGGGCGATGCTTCGAGATTGCGCGTTTTGTAGGTTTTTTTGCTGCCGATCAGATCCACAAAGTCCTGATTGGTGGGCAGATTTTCAACCCCTTCCACACGCGCCAGCGTATCGCCGGCGAAAAATACCGACAGCGTGATCTTTTGCGGCTCCACGCCCTTGCGGTGCCGCATCGTGAAGACGTAATCCCAGCGGTCGGCGCGGAACAGATCGGTAATCAGCGGCGTGCCCAGAATCTGGCGCACCTGCGCGCGCGACATGCCGGGTTGCAGCGCCTGCGCCTGCTCTTTGGAAATGAAGTTGCCCTGCAACACCTCATGCTGGTAAACGGCGCAGCCGGAAAGAGCCGCCGCGCCCAGCGCCAGAGACAGCGTCGCCGCACGTAACATCTTCCAACCAAAACCGCAGCAGGTTGTAGGGGTAGCTTGCATGAAAATGCTCCCATGAAGGCAAAAAACAATATGATGGCAACGCACAGCCGCCAATCACGTAAGCGAGACAAGTGAGCCAATCGGACTGCGCGCAGCGCACGCTCCGGGCAAGGGCCCACCCTACTGCGCGCATTGTAGCGGTTCACCTGCAAAACCACGCCCCGCAAGGCGGGCACCCGCGCCCCACCGGGCATTTGCAAAGGCTGTACACCGATGAGTATTGCGAACGAGATCAAAAATTCCGGGCTGAAAGCCACCGCTCCGCGCATGAAGATTCTGGAACTCTTCCAGCAGGCGGCGCAGGAAAAAGAGCGCCACATGAGCGCCGAAGACGTCTACCGCATTCTGATGCAGCAAGGCTCGGACATCGGCCTGGCCACCATCTACCGCGTGCTGGGGCAGTTCGAGCAAGCCGGCCTGCTGCGCCGCAACAGCTTTGCGGCAGACAAGGCCATCTACGAACTCAACGAAGGCATGCACCACGACCACCTGATTTGCCTGGACTGCGGCCGCGTGGAAGAATTCTTCAGCGCCGACATCGAAAAACTGCAACAAAACGTCGCCCGCGACAAAGGCTATACCCTGGGTGAGCATTCGCTGAGCCTATACGCCCATTGCAACAAGGTGCGCTGCGAAGGGAAAAAGGGCAAGGACGAAGGTGCAAAAAACAAAAACAACAAGGAATAAACCCTAGGCCAAATACGTTTGCGCCGCATGCCAAGGCGCAGCGGCATCATCGGCTTGCAGCCCCGCAGATATGCGTCTGCAATCTATTTGCATCTATCCGCCTTTGTGCGGCAAACACCCCGCACGCGGTTTGCGGCGCAGCACGGGTTAGCGCACGCGCTCCCACCATGGGTCTTGCGGCAGGTTTTGCAGATCAAACACCTGGCCGATTTGCGGCGTGCCCGTTCGGTAGGGTTGTTTGGCGGCCGCTTGCAAAAAGCGCTGGACTGGCTCTTTCCAGGTGTGGTAGGCCAAGTCGAATTTGCCCCAATGAATGGGCACGGCAGATCGGGCGCGCAGGTCGGCAACGGCTTGCGCGGCCTGCTCGGGCGTCATGTGGATGAGCGGCCAGTTGGCGTTGTAGGCTTCGTTTTCGATAAATGCGATATCAAAGGGGCCGTAGCGCTCGCCCAGCATGGCAAAGTGCTGACCGTAGCCGCTGTCGCCATTGAAGTACACGGACCGCTGTGCCGATTGCACAATCTACGCGCCCCACAAGGTGGAGTTGCGGTTTTGCAATGAGCGGCCACTGAAATGGCGGGATGGCGCCAACGTCAGGCGCAGATCGCCCAATTGTGCCTGCTCGTGCCAGTCCAGCTCGGTGATGTTGCGGTCGTCCACGCCCCAACGCTGCAAGTGCGCCTTGACGCCCAGCGGCACGTAAAAATGCCCGACTTTGCCCGCCAGTTCCTGGATGGCCCGATAGTCCAGGTGGTCGTAGTGGTCGTGCGAGATCAGCACGACATCAATGGCTGGCAGCTCGCTGATGCGGGGCGTGTGCGTCATGGCGAATGGCGCGTCGCCCAGAAAGATGGGAGATGCCCGATTGAACACGGGGTCTGCCAGCAGGGTTTTGCCTGCGATTTTGAAGAGCAGGGTGGAGTGCCCCAGCCAGACAAACTGGTCGTTTTGCAACACGGCGCCGCCCAGCGGCAGGGTGGGCAAAGGCTCGGCAGGGTGCTTGCCGGGCGGCGGATTGGTCACATCGGCCAGCCAGCCGATGACGCTGGGTTTTTCCGTGTTGCCGCCGTCTCTGAGCTGCACCTCGGTCGGCTCCAGATTGACAAACACCTGGCCGTTGAAGTGCGGAGACTGGCGGATTTTGGCCATGCTTTGCGCATCCGGCTCGCCGCCAAAGGTAGGGTGAAAGCGCACGAACAGATAGATGCCCGCAGCCAGCAAAACGGCCAGTATCAGCAGCCATTTGAGGATGGCAAGGGTGGTTTTCAGCATGGTGTGTCTTTCCGGTTTGCTACTGCACTGCATCAACCAACGGCACAAGCCCCTTTGCGTGCCGGCAACAAAACGACTTGGTGCGCGGGCAAGGTGATTCCGCCTGATGCAGCGGCAGCCCGATATCAATCAATAGCCTGAAGAATGGGCCTGCATCGCAGGCACAGGCTCATGCAGATGGAGGCAGGGCGGCAAAAATCAATCGCCGCGCCCGTGGATGGCGAGGGCGGCGCACGCCGCAGCCTTTTATTGTCTAGGGTCTGTTCACCCTCTTTTTGGAGGGGCGAACAGATGCACAAAGCCGCCTCACCAAGTTGCCAATTGAGGCGTGCGACGATGCGCAGACAGAGAAGAGAGCGAGAATGCCTGCGCAAGGCGCACAACAACGA
>CAYUAF010000153.1:1207-3179 GCA_964442555.1 uncultured Allobrachymonas sp. | reverse complement strand
ATCGCAATCGCAATCGCAATCGCAATCGCAATCGCAATCGCAATCGCAATCGCAAGCGCAAGCGCAAGCGCAAGCGCAAGCGCAAGCCCAAGCCCAAGCCCAAGCCCAAGCCCAAGCCCAAGCCCAAGCCCAAGCCCAAGCTGTTGGCGGAGCACTCTGCGGCATTTTCTGCAAAAAGCGCCCATGAAAAAAGCTGCACGGTTGCCCGGGCAGCTTTTGCAGGGAAGGTAAACCCGATGTGAATCAGGCGGTTTCGCCGTACACAGTCACGTTTACGTCTACCACCACGTCCGTGTGCAGGGCGATTTGCACGCTGGTTTCGCTCACGGTCTTGATGGGGCCATTGGGCATGCGCACTTGCGATTTGTGCACTTCAAAGCCCATTTTGCCCAGCTCTTCGGCGATGTCGTGGTTGGTTACGGAACCGAACAGGCGGCCATCTACCCCCGCTTTTTGCGTGAGTTTGACAGTTGCGCCAGCCAGTTTTTCGCCAACGGATTGAGCGGCAGCCAGCTTCTCGGCGGCCAGTTTTTCCAGTTCGGCGCGGCGGGCTTCAAACTCTTTCAGAGCGGCTTCGGTAGCGCGGCGTGCGCGGCCAGTCGGGATCAGGAAGTTGCGGGCGTAGCCGTCTTTGACTTTGACGACATCACCCAAGTTGCCCAGGTTGATAACTTTGTCGAGCAGAATGACTTGCATGGCTGGGCACTCCTCAGATCTTGTGCTGGTCAGTGAACGGCAGCAGAGCCAGGAAGCGCGCGCGCTTGATGGCGGTGTTGAGCTGACGCTGGTAAATGGCGCGGGTGCCGGTCAGGCGGGCAGGAATGATCTTGCCGTTTTCGGCGATGAAGTCGCGCAGGGTGTCTACGTCTTTGTAATCAATCTCTTCGACGTTGGCAACGGTGAAGCGGCAGAAACGTTTGCGCTTGAACAGCAGGTTTTGTGCAGCGCGGCGTGGGCGCCGATCTTTGCCGGTTTTTCTGGCTGTAGCCATGATGAAAATCTCCTGAAAATTGGTATGGGTAACTAATGAACAACGCTATGGGCTGATGGCAAACGACTGAATATGAAAAGTCACGATGCTGCTTCGGCCAGTGCCCGGGCGAGAGCGGTTTACGCCGCCCAAAAATCCCTTGAACTGGGCTTGCATCCCCAAGGCTTGCCGGCTGAGCTGCTCTGCAACAGGGCCTACGGCCACCGCTTTGAGCTGGACTTGCACTTTGCGAAGGGTTCCTGCTTCAAGCACTTCAGACTGATGTTGCAGCACGCAATCAAGAGCCGGTATGCCTGCGGGGCTGAAACGCAAAGAAGCCATTTCTGCCAGCTGTGCCGTCAAGCACCAGTAATTGGCGCTGCCAGCAGTGGGGGGGTGATCGTCTTCTTTCAAAAAACAGGGTTGCTTCAGTCAGCGTGCTTACGCTTCGCTGGATGCTTGTTGCTGAGCCTTGCGAGCTTCTTCGCGCTCAACCGATTTCATCATGAGGGAAGGCGCAGTTTCGGCTTTTTTCTTCTGTACTGTCAGGTGGCGCAGCACAGCGTCGTTGAAGCGGAAGGCGTGTTCCAGTTCGGACATGACGGCTTGGTCAGCCTCAATGTTCAGGCACAGATAGTGTGCTTTGTTCAATTTGTTGATCTGGTAAGCCAGCTGGCGGCGGCCCCAGTCTTCGACACGGTGCACTTGGCCTTTGCCGGCAACAACCATGCCTTTGTAGCGCTCCAGCATGGCCGGAACCTGTTCGCTCTGATCCGGGTGGATCAGCAAAATGATTTCATAATGACGCATAAACACTCCTCTTACGGATGAACAGTCGCCCGCAGCGTCAAAACAGCGGTACGACAAGAGAAACGCGCATTATAGCCCGCACATGGCAATAGCGGAAGAAAACAAAGTCTGCGCACACTAACAATGTGGCGGGCAAGCCATAGCAAGAGCGATAACTGCAGCGTGCGTGTGGCGTGTGGCGTGTGGCGTGTG
>CAYUAF010000153.1:0-1107 GCA_964442555.1 uncultured Allobrachymonas sp. | reverse complement strand
GCGTGTGGCGTGTGGCGTGTGGCGTGTGTTGCGAAAGTAAGTGATTACGCACCTGTTGGGTGCCGCGCCTGTTCGCTCGCCATTCCCAATCAAAGCCCAATCACAGTCAATTGAACCAGCGCAGCGCCAGCTCAACGCCCATGAGCTGAAACGAAACAGCAAGCCACCGGCCTGATTGCGCCGCAGTATTTATGAATTTAGTTTGGGGTTTGAAGAAGCATGGCCGTGCGCGCTATGATGCGCTCGCTTCGTTACCTGCCTTTCAATACTTGCCAGAAACCCGTTGCATGCGTTCTGCCCACCCACCAACAATCTATATCGCCACCTGCCGCGCCTGGCCTTTGGGAAATGCGGGCTTGCAAGAGTTGGCAGCCGTTTTGCCGGCTACGCTTGTGCCTTGGCAGGACATCGACCCCGCTGCCATGGTCGCACGGGGTAGTACTGCACGGGGTGGCGCGCCTGTTACCGTATTGCCGCTGGCCGCTTGGGATTACAGTGAAAACCCCGACAGCTACCGTCTGTGGCTCAAAGGCCTACAAGAAGCAGGCGTGCGCGTCATCAACCCGCCCGAGCTGCAAATCTGGAACATGAACAAGCTCTATCTATGCGAACTGGCGGACAAGGGCTTGCCCGTTACCGCCAGTGTGCCTTTGTTGCCGGGACAAGATTGGGCCGCGCGCATAGCGGCCAGTGGCTGGCACAACCCCGTCATCAAGCCCTTGGTAGGGCAAAGCGGGCGCGGCGTGCGCCGCTTGGCAGATGGCGGCGTGCCCACTTCGGATGAATATCCGCAAGGTGCTTTGCTGCAAGACTTTGTGCCTACCGATATTGGCGAAGTGTGCTTGATCTATTTAAATGGGCGCTTTTCGCACGCAGCGCACCGCCAGCCTGCGCCGGGCGAATGGCGAGCTAATTCAGCCTACGGCGTGCAGGTGCTGCCCATCGAGCCGCAACGCGAATGGCTGCAACGCGCCGAAAACGTGCAGCAACATCTGCCCCAAACACCGGTGTACGCACGGGTGGACGGGCTGATTAGCCGTGAAAACGGCTTTATGGTGAACGAGGTGGAGCTGATTGAGCCAGCGTTGTACCCGCATTTGCGCCCGG
>CAYUAF010000152.1:0-3257 GCA_964442555.1 uncultured Allobrachymonas sp. | reverse complement strand
GGTCTGCCGTGCACATTGGCAAGTGGAGCTCATGGTCTCTGCTGATCGTGATGACCTTTACCATCGTGGCGCATCTCAAACACATCAAGGCGCGCATTCATGTGCCTGATTAAGGCGCGGAGAGAGCTGCAGGAGATGACGTTACAAAAGAACGCAACGCCATATCATGGTTTTTATGGATGAAAAAATGGGACATTGGCGTAAAATCAACGCCCTATTTCATGAGTGCGTAAGTCTATATAGGTAAGGGTAAAAATAGGATATTAATGAAATTTGGTAAAATGCGTTGAATAAATGATTTGTTGGTCATGTGACTGATTGTTTTGAAAATGAATGTAAATATTAAAGGTTGTTGTCATGCCTAATGTGTTCAGGTTTTTCCTGACGCGATTGCTGTTGGGGGTAGTGGCTGTCTGCGCTATTCCAGCTATTGTGCTGCCTTACTGGTCATGGAAGATCGGCCACTACGGACTGATGCATTTTTGCAGTGTGGCGACGGTGGCCCTTGGGTTTATAGGGACTATGGTGAGTTTGCAGCGTTTCAACGGTTTTCCGGGAACGCGCTCTACCGTAGCCAGCATTCCTTTGCTGATGGCTTGGTATACCGTATTTGCATTGGTTTTGCTTTTTGGTCGTTTTCCGTACAGCTTGCAATATATATCAAGCGGTTTTGTTCTGTCGCTGATCTGGTTGATGGCTCAAGATAATATAATCAAGCGAACCTATCGATACAATTTGGCATTTGTGCCTTTGGGAAGGTCTTTGCATTTGGACAAAATTCCGGGTGCAACATGGATTAAGCTGGATAGTCCGCAATTGCCCGAAAGGCCACATATCCATGCAATTGTCGCTGATCTGCATGCGCCGGCCTTGACTGATGTGTGGCAGAAATTTCTGGCGGAATGTACCTTGCAGCATATTCCTGTTTATAACATCCGGCAGGTGGAGGAGTCGTTAACCGGCAGGGTAAGAGTCAGGCATATGTACGAAAATGATTTGGGTTCGCTATTGCCGTCTCCTATATACATGATGATCAAATATATTTTTGATGTCTTGTTGATTGTAATTTCTTTGCCGCTTACATTGCCCATCATGCTCATTACTGCTTTGGTAATCAAAATCCAAGATGGAGGAGCTGTTTTTTACAATCAGGAACGCGTTGGATATAGAGGGCAGCCTTTTGTTATGTATAAATTTCGTAGCATGACGGAATGCCCGGACGTCAATCAACTGCAGGAAACTGAGCAAGACGACGCTCGGGTTACGAAAATAGGGCGATTTATCCGCAAAACGCGCATCGATGAGTTGCCCCAGTTCTTGAATGTATTGAAAGGCGAAATGAGTTTGATTGGCCCGCGGGCTGAATATAAAAAATTTGCAGATGAATTGGAAAAGCAGGTTCCTTTTTATCAATATCGGCATATTGTAAAACCTGGTATTTCTGGTTGGGCGCAGGTGATGCATGGTTATGCTACTGGTGCGGATGAAACGCAAATCAAGATCGAGCATGATTTTTACTATATTAAAAACTTTTCGTTTTGGCTGGATACATTGATTGTTTTTAAAACAATCAAAACCGTTGTTACGGGATTTGGTGCTCGCTAGAGGGATGCAATTGTTTATTGCATCAAGATGATTCAAGGTGATATAGGTGCTGTTGCAGGCAAGTAGCAAATCCGCATGATTTCACGCCCGTGATGCTGATCGTCAAACCGCATTTGCATCAACATTTGCACCAAGAATGCTACCTAGTTGCATCTCCTTAAACCGTGCGACAACTTTGGCTTGGCGCAATATTCCTATCCTTTTCATTTAGTGCACCCGTGATGGGTTATATGCCCAACGAGCAGTGAGGGGCGGTTTTGCGCCCGTTTCGCGCGAACCTTGATTGCAGCAAGATGCCGGGAGGTCAGTGCGCGTGCATGGCCCGCAAGGCGCGGGGGATTGGGAGCAGTTTTTGCCTGTGTCGGGCAGATGCCCGGATAATGCCAGCCATGTCTCGGCGCGTTGGCCGGGCGATTGTCTGTTGCCATGAGTGGCTGCGCTGAGCAGACTCAAGGCATTCAGCGAGTGTCCTGCGAGCGTTCAAGACCCGAGGCGAGCCATTCTTTTGATTTTCCCTTTGCCATGCTGCGTTTTTTTGAGAATTTGATCAACCCTTTTCCTGAACTGAATCGGGATCATCCCCAGGCGCAGATTCCGCCTACATCTTTTTGGGGCTTTGTGCGTTATTCCATGCGCGGCATGGGCAAGCATTTGGGCGTGATGGTGGTGCTGACGGCGATCATCGCCGCGCTGGAGGCCTTGTTGTTCGGCTTTTTGGGGCGCATTGTGGATTGGCTCTCGAGCGTGCCGCCAGCCGAGCTGTGGCAGCGCGAGGGCAAGACCCTGTTGCTGCTGGCGCTGGCCATTGCCTGCATTCCGCTGCTGACTTTTTTGCACACGCTGGTGCAGCACCAAACGCTGGCGGGCAATGTGCCCATGCGTTTGCGCTGGATTTACCACCACCTCATGCTGCGCCAGAGTATGGGCTTTTATCAGGATGAGTTTTCTGGCCGCGTATCGGCCAAGGTGATGCAAACCGCGCTGGCCGTGCGCGATATGTGCAATATCCTGGGCGAGATCATGGTGTTTGTGGTGGTGTACTTCGTCACGCTGATCGCCATGGTGGGGCAGTTCAATCTCATGATGCTGATTCCCTTTGGCATCTGGCTGGTGCTGTACGTGGGGGCGCTGTCGTTTTTCATTCCGCGGCTGGCGCACGTTTCGCAAGAGCAGGCCAATGCCCGTTCGTTGATGACGGGGCGCATCACCGATGCTTACGCCAATATTCATACCGTCAAACTCTTTTCGCACGCCGGGCGCGAGGCGCAATATGCCAAAGAGGCGATGCAGGAATTCATGCACACTGTGCACGCGCAAATGCGCCTGGTAACCGGCATCAACACCAGCAACAATGCGCTCACCATGGGCCTGATCGGTGGCACTACGGCGCTGGCCATTTGGCTGTGGAGCAAAGGGCAAATCACCATTGGCGCAGTGGCCGCTGCCAGCGCCATGACGCTGCGGCTTAACGGCATGGCGCACTGGATCATGTGGGAGAGCACGCGCCTGTTTGAGCAGATAGGCACCGTGCGCGACGGCCTGAACATGCTCAGCCGCGAAAACAAGGTGCTGGACGCGCCCGATGCCCAACCGCTGGTGGTGAACCGCGGCGAAGTGGTGTTTGAAAACGTGTGCTTTGCCTACGAAGAAAA
>CAYUAF010000151.1:0-3282 GCA_964442555.1 uncultured Allobrachymonas sp. | reverse complement strand
GCCGCTGCGCCGCCAGTTGCTGAACATTCCAACCACCTTCTATCTGCCACCTGACGATATCAACCAGTTGAAATCCGCCGTGCCCATTCTGCTGAAGCAATCCACCGAATACCAGCGCCTGCTGCAAGACCTGGCAGCAGAAACAACGCCCAAGCCATAGGCTTGCGCCCCGCTTGCCCCAACCGCCCCGCCACCTCTGCCCCGCCCGCTTGCTCGATTGATGCTCGGCCCGCCATCAGGCTGGCGCGCCAACCGCATGCCTTCAGACAAGATCTTCAGACAAGATATTAGGCAAGATGCTTCATCTTGGTATCCAGAAAGTCGATCAGGCTGCGCACTTTGGCGCTTAAAAACGTGCGATCCACGTACGCAGCGTACAGGCGGGTGGTGAGGATTTTGTATGCGGGCAGCAAGCGCACCAACCGGCCTGCCAGCAAGTCTTCTTCCACACACCATGCGGGCTGGTAACCGATGCCGCAGCCCGCGCGAATCAGGCTGACGATCATCAACGTGCTGTCGCTGCGCATGGTGGGCTGCAACGCCAAACGGGCCAGACCGCCGTCGCTGTGGCGAATGTCGATCTGGCCGACATTGACGTAAGAAGGCAGCACCGCCGGGTGCTCTTGCGCCTCGGCCGGTGTGTGCGGCACGCCATGTCGGCGCAAATATTCGGGCGCAGCCACCAGAAAAAATTCGATGTCAGCAAGCGGCTTGACGATGAGCGAAGGATGCGGCTCGTTGGATACCCGCAAGGCCAAGTCAAAGCCGTCTGCAATCAGATCCACATGGCGGTTGCTCAAATCCAGCTCCAGCGAAACCGCGGGGTAACAGCGGCAGTACTCGGCCAGCCAGCCGCTGATGCGGGGGTTGGCAAACCACTGCGGCATGGTGATGCGCAGCACGCCCTGCGGCTTTTCGGCGCTGCCTGCCGCTTTTTGCGCTGCGGTGTCCAGCGTATCCAGCGCATAGCTGCATTGGCGGAAATATTCTTCGCCCGCCTCGGTCAGGCTCAATTGGCGGCTGTTGCGATGCAGCAATCTGGCTTGAATGCTGTTCTCCAGATGCCGCACATGTTTGCTGGCCATGGCAGTAGAGATGCCCAGCTCGTCTGCCGCGCGGGTAAAGCTGCCGCTTTGCACCACTTGGCGAAATACTTTCAAGCTGAAAAGGGTGTCCATTGTTTCCTGTGAAGAAATATATCTTCAACAAATTCTATCTACATCAATCAAAGAGAAATTCATATACTGCCTGCGTTGGGTGGGCAAAGCCTTTTTGCAGCCCCCGTTTTTTGCTTTTGATGACAGGAGTTTTTTTCGTGACCGCAGCTTCCCGTTTCCAACCCTTTGCGCTTGCCGCATTGCGCATAGCCGCCGCTTACATGTTCATGCTGCACGGCACCGCCAAGCTGTTTGCCATGCCCCATATCGCCATGTTTGACGGCTTGCAGCTGTTCTCCATCTACGGCTGGCCGGCGTGCTGGAAGTAGTAGGCGGCCTGTTGCTGCTGCTGGGCCTGTTTACCCGCCCTACGGCCTTCATTCTTTCTGGCCAAATGGCAGTGGCCTACTTCATGGCGCATGCAGCCAAAGCGCCCTTGCTGCCTTTGCTCAACGGCGGCGAGGCTGCCGCCTTGTTCAGCTTCGTCTTTCTGTATCTGGCCACCGCAGGCGGCGGCGCCTGGGCGCTGGACAATCTGTTCAAAAAAACGCCATAACCCCTTTGAAAGGGAAAGGAAACATCATGACCTACCAAGACATTCAGCAAGCCGCGCAAACGCGCCGCTCCATTTACGCCTTGAATAAAAACCTGCCTCTGCCTGCAATCGAAGTAGCAGACATCATCCGGCACGCGGTGCTGCACACGCCATCTTCCTTCAACTCGCAATCCACCCGCGTTGTGGCCTTGTTTGGCGCAGAGCACGAAAAGCTGTGGCAGTTTGCCGAAGACGCACTGCGCGCCATCGTGCCTGCCGACAAGTTCGAGCCTACCCAGCAAAAGCTCCATATGTTCAAGGCCGCAGCCGGTTCGGTGCTGTTTTTTGAAGACCAAGATGTCGTCAAAGGCCTGCAAGCCCAGTTCCCCGCCTATGCAGACAACTTCCCCATCTGGGCCGAACATGCCGACGCCATGCACCAATACGCCGTGTGGACGACATTGGCCGCAGCCGGCATTGGCGCCAATTTGCAGCACTACAACCCATTGATTGATGCTGCCGTAGCCAAAGAGTGGAACATTCCCGCCACCTGGACGCTGCGCGCGCAAATGGTGTTTGGTGGCATTGCCGCACCGGCAGGCGAAAAAGCCTTTGCCCCGATCGAAAACCGATTCAAGGCCTACGGTGCCTGATCATCGCCCATACCCCACGCCGTAACCGGCAAACCCGCAGGCCGTTTGTTTCGCAACAGCAAACGGCCTGTTTTTATGGGCGTTGATGTTGATGGGGGTTTATAGGCGCTACCGCCAAATGCAGCCAGTGCAGCAAATGCGACAGATACGGAATTTGCAGCACGCATCCGCCCTGCGCCAACCCGACCCAAGCCCCGCCACCATTTCAGCCACTTCACTTCACACGTCCTGGCTGCCAGGCCCGCACCACCTCTGCACCCCCACGCAATACTTGAGAGGAACAACAGGAAAAAGGGGCAAACGTAGAATAACGTCACTTACCTTTTCATGGCGATGTAAGAAACGCATCGCCCCTATTGTTCACCTCAACAACGGGAGCACACATATGGCACAAGCCAAACTAACCAGCATCGGCCTGGACACGGAAAAATCCGCCAAACTGGCCAGCAAACTGAACGACCTGCTGGCAAACTACCAAGTCTTTTACACCAACGTGCGCGGCTACCACTGGAACATTTCCGGAGCAGACTTCTTTGAACTGCACGCCAAATTTGAAGAAATCTACAACGATCTGGTCATCAAAATCGACGACTTGGCCGAGCGCGTGCTGACCTTGGGCAGCCGCCCCGTGCACGCTTTTAGCGACTACCTGAAAACCAGCGCCATCAAAGAACACACCAATGCCTGCACAGCCGACACGACACTCACCGGCCTGCTCGAAGGCCTGGCCATTCTGCTGCCCAAACAGCGTGAAATCCTCGAAGACGCCGCCGACCTGGGCGACGAAGGCACCGCCTCTTTGATGAGCGACTACATCAAAGAACAAGAAAAACTGGTGTGGATGCTAACGGCTTACCGCAAGCAATAATCCACCCTTCTTGCACAAGCAGCTTGTGCAAGCCCACAAAGCCGCCTGAATACACCAAGGCGGCTTTTT
>CAYUAF010000150.1:0-3373 GCA_964442555.1 uncultured Allobrachymonas sp. | reverse complement strand
TCGGTGCCGCGCAGCTCTACCACTTCGCTGTGCAAGATGCCTTCGCGCTCCACCGTGAGCAGGCCCGTAGCCTGGCGGAAGGGCATGCGCACTTGCAGCTTGGCGGTTTCGCCGGGTTGGTAGTCGCGTTTTTCGGGCAGCACGTCGATGCGGTCGGTGTCATGCCCGCCAAACCAGAACTCTTCTTCGCGCACAACGTTGATGGTGGTGCTGGCTTCGATCTTGTTGCCGCTGTCATCCGTGGCCGTGGCAATCAGCTCGACTTCGCCCGGCTCTTTGATGTCGGAGCTGCACAGCAGCAGGCCGCGGCTGTCGGTATTGCCGCTGCACACTACGCCCAGGTCTTTGCTGCTTTCTTCGTTGTCATAGGCGTAAAAGCCCCCCACCAGGAGGCGGCGGCTGCTGTAAGTGGTGTGCAAAACGGCGCGGACTTCCATCTTCACCCCGCTTTTGATCTTGCCTTGCACGTCTAGCGCCAGCGCCTTGAATCGTGCCGTGTCGCGCACAGAAATCCATTCTTCAGCCGCAATGCCTGCTACGACTGCGGCAGGCCAAATCCGCTGGCGGCTTTGCAGCGTCTGGATTTCGCCGTTGGGGTCGCTGTAGCTGGCTTCCAGCGTAATGTCTTGCGGCTGGGCGCTCTTGGCAATGTTGCCGATGGTGGTTTTGCCGGCGCCGTCAGGCCCCAGCTTCAAAGCCAGGCGGTCTGCCAGCAGGCGCTGCTTGTTGTCGTTGCCGGAGTCGGATTCGTCGGACGCTTCATTTTCTTCCATCCAGTCGTGGTGGCTGCTACGCGGCGTGCGCATGAAGCTGAAGCCGTCGTACCCCGGGAAATAAATGTGCGCGTCGCGCACGCTGGCCGATATTTCAACGGGCAGGCCGCTGGCGGCGCCACCGTTGATATAGGCCAGTTGCACTTGCACGGGCAGCTCGGTCAGGCCCACCAGCGGCGGTTTGTTTACCGGCGTGATGCTGCCGCTCATGGTGGGCAGGCGGAATTCTTCCACGCGCAGGTTGCCACTGGAATAGCTGGTGGTTTCGCCCTTGCTGTTTTTGCCTACAAGTTGAATCCAGTATTGCCCCAGCTTGGCGGTTTTGGGAATGACCCATTGGCTCTCTGCCGTGTAGCCGCCGGTTGCATCGCGGCGCCAAACCAGAGGAATATCCGTGCGCTCATCACTGCCTGCGTGGATGATGCGCAAAGTCTCAGGGTGCTGTGGGGCAGCGCCCAGCCCTTTGGGGGTTTCGCTGCGGAAGAAGTGCTTCATCGAAACCGTTTCGCCAGCGCGCAGCAGGCTGCGATCCAGCACGGTGTGGGCCACTTCGTCCAAAACGGGATTGGTGCTGGTGGAAACGTTGAAGCGCCAAGGCTCGATGCCACGGTTCCAGTCGCTCCATACAAAGGCCATGTCGGTTACGCCGTCTTTGCCGGTCGAGCGGGCGCTGATAAAGAGTTCATCTTCGCCGTCATCCGTGCGCGGCAATGCTTGCGGATATTGCCAAATGCCGCGGGCGTCCGTAGTGCCGCTGGCCAGCAGTTTGCCTTTTTTGTTGCTGATGGCAACCGCCGCGTTGGCTACGGGCTTGCCGGTATCCAGCGCAGTGACCCACACCAGCGAATCGGTGCGGCCACGCTTGAAGTGCACGCCCAAGTTGGTTACCAGCACGCTGGTGCGCACATACATGGTGCGCTCGCCGCGATGGCGGGTATCCAGCAGGCTTTGCCCCAGCAGGGGAGAAGCCGCTTCAACGATGTGAAAGCCCGGCTGCAAAGGTATGCCCAGCACTTCAAACTGGCGGGCGTCTTTGGAGCTGGGCGCGGGCAGTTTCAACTCGGTGGCCTGTGTGTTTTCCAGCAGCGAGATCATGCGTGTTTCCACATAATCATCGGGAATGCGCCAGCCGGAGTCTTCCGTGTCTTCCTCCTCGTTTTGCTTGTTATCCGGAGGCAAGGGGGCGGGCAAGTGGCGCACGCCTTCGGCCTGGGCTTCCTTGCGCTCGATCATGTCCCGGTCGAACAGCTGCATGCGTTGGTACCAGCGGATGATTTCCGCATCTGATTCGGGCGTGAGGTCGCGCACAACGCCGCCCGGTGTGTAGCCTTTGATGGGGAAGGCGGGCGTTTCTACCTTGCGCACCGTAATGGGCAAAAGCGCGGGCGACTTTTTGCCCTCGGCAAAACGCTCAATCACGCCAAAAGGCGCTGCCGCAAACTTCAGCAAAGCCGGCATGGGGCCTGTGCGCACCCGCAGCGGAAAGCTGCTGGCGTTGCTCAAGGGGCGGCCTGCATCATCCACCAGGCCTGCGGGCAATACCACTTGGTATTCGGTATGTTCGCTCAGGTTGCCGGCAAAGCGCACCATTTCAACAGTGGCGCTTTTGGCTTCTTCGGGCGAGAACTGCGGCTCAATGGTTTTGCCGGCCGCTTGCAGCTTGATTTGCTTGGCCCATTGCATGGGAATGGGGGCTGTGAAATTAACCGTCATGGGCCGAATCGGCATGCAGGCCGCTTCGGAATTGGGGCGCTCGCAGCTGAAATTGGCTTCCAGCGGTGATTGCACCTGGTAATCCCACGATTGCGGGTTTTGATTGACCGAACCGCCGCTGCCTTTGTAACTGCCAAAGGCCAGCTCCACCTTGGCATCAGAAGGCAAGGTGCGGTTGCAGCGCAACAGCACAAAGCGGTTGGGGTTTTGGGCGGCTTTTTTGGCATAGCCACGGCTTTTGAGAATGGCATCGCGATCAGCGCCCGTTACAAGCTGCACGGGTGTTTTTTCGCCAACGCCTTCAATCGCGCAAGAAGCAGTGGCTTGCACGCTGGCGGCATCTACGCTGCCATTGAAGTGCGCCATGAAGATCTGGTCTTCGGCAATCTGCCCGCCCGACGGCGTAAGGTACTGCACAAAAGGCGCGCCGGTGCGAAATTGCACGGTTGTGCGCGCAAGCGATTCGCCCTGCGCGGATTTGAAGCCTGCTGTGCTGGTCGCGGTGCAGCTCACATCGGATGGCAAATGGTCTTCGAAATAGGCCACCCACGTAGAGGCGTTGCGCCATGTGCCGTGATAGGCGGGGATTTTGACATTGCTGCCGCCTTTGCACTGAATGGCAAATGGCGCCGTTGCCCCGGGGTTGCCGGCCGTAACGGCAGCCTTGTCGAACTTGACCACAAATTCCCGCACTTTGGAGACTTCGCCTTGCGGTGTGATCTGCATGGGCTTGAGCGCCAGCGCCATATCCCACGTTGCCACACCGGCCAAGAGCAAAACGCGAATGGGCCAGCGTAATCGAAAACGGCGAGGTTGATCGGAAGGCGAATGTTTGAGGCGAGAGCTGTTGTGGTTCATGAGAATCCCTCAAATACGCGTTGAACAAA
>CAYUAF010000149.1:0-3395 GCA_964442555.1 uncultured Allobrachymonas sp. | reverse complement strand
CCTTGTCGGTATTTCCAACAAGGGTTAAGAACTCCAGTTTTCAGGGGCAACCTCAATAACGCGCTCTAGAATAAATTAGACGTTCTAACTACCACTGCCCGGCAAAAAATCAAATGCTGCCGTTTTATCCGGCAAACCCCAATGCGCTGCATACACGGGGCCTGCAAAATACAAACCATCTGCTGCAAAAGTAGGGGCAGCGGCATCACGGCTTTTGGCTGCCAGCACTTCATCCATCCACTGAGGCGGCCGCAATCCTTGGCCGACTTGCACCAAGCAGCCCATGATGTTGCGAATCATGTGATGCAAAAACGCATTGGCCTGAAATTCAAAGCGCCAATAATCACCGCTGCGCGATACGGCAAGCCGCTGCATATGCTTGATGGGGCTTAGCGCCTGGCATTGCGCCGCCCGAAAACTCGAAAAATCACGTTCCCCCAACAAACGATTGGCAGCATCCAGCATAGCTGCACCATCTAGAGGGCGAAATATCCACCCTACCCTGCCAGTTTCCAAGCTAGGGCGAACCGGCGATTGCAACAGCACGTACACGTAGCGGCGCGCTTGGGCACTGGCACGTGCATGAAAATCGTCAGGCACAGGCACGGCCCATTGCACGGCAATATCTTTGGGCAAAAAGGTGTTTGCGCCTCGCACCCAGGAAACCGCTTCTCGCTCAAGCGGGCAGTCGAAATGCACCACTTGCATCAAGGCATGCACGCCCGCATCGGTCCGCCCGGCACACAGCGTATGGATCGGCATGCCCGCAAATCGCATCAATGCCTGCTCCAGTTTGTCTTGCACTGTCTTACCCGATGGTTGGCTTTGCCAGCCATAGTAGGCAGTGCCTTGGTAACTTATTCCCAATGCCCAACGCATGCTGCGCACTCCGTATCCGTCATACATGTCATTCCAAAAACAAGCATTCTTGGTGCATCCTCAACCACAATCTGCCAAGCCAAGCAACCTGCATCTTAGGCTGGCATAAGAAAAAACCGCAGTTCTTTTCAGAAGCTGCGGTTTGTTTTGCTCTCTGCAACGCAAACGCGTTACAGAAACCAAGACGCTTAACGAATGCTTTGCAACAAGGCCTCCGCTTGTACCTTCAACTCTCCGCTTGCGTGTTGAGCGACTTCTTGCGCCATGATGCGGGCGCCTTCATTGTCGCCAATGCCCATGAACTCACGCGCTAGCGCCAATTTGGTTGCCAAAGGATCGGATGTATCAGTTCCCGAACTATCGGCAGAATCCGGCTGCATCGAATCAAGCGACAGGCCGCTCATGCTGAACTCCAAACCATGGTCCTCTGTATCAACAGCAGAAGCAGACACAGGTGCTGGTGCAACTGCAGGCTTGACCGGCTCGGACACGTCCATATCCAAAGACAAATCCAATGCGGGTGGCGGCTCGCTGTTGCGGTTAATCAGCGAAGCGCGTGTGGCAACAGGCACAGTCGCGGGAGACAGACTCTTCAAATCAAAATCTGGTTCCTGCTGCGCAGGTGCTGCCGTACGTACTGGCTCCACAGCAGCGACAGGAGCAGAAGCCTGTACTTGAGGCGCTACCGTTGTTGCCACTGGTTCAACAGCAGGCATGACCGCAGCCGTCGCAACCGCAGGTGCCACTGTCGCAGCAACATTTGCCTTGGCCGCAGACAGATCCGCATACAAAGCATTACCCGGATCAATTTCGGCGCCTTTTGCGCGGACGACATCCCATTCTGGGCCTTGACCTTGTGTCAACTTCTTGAACTCGGTTGCGGCTTGCGCATAAGCTTTGACATCGCGACGGCGAGCATACACCTCCAGCAATTTGGCATGTACCGAAACATTATCAGGATGCTTCAATAGCGCATCTTTCAGGATTTCTTCGGCCTGAATATCACGACCATAAGCCAGATACACATCCGCTTCTGCCACGGGGTCAACGTCTGCATCTGCATCCAGCTGGCTTGGCGAATACAGCATGGAAGACTGGTTCACACTGGAAGCACCCGCTGTGGTTGTTGCCTCAGAAGTATCTACATCTTTCCCACCGGAAACGTGAAAGAAGGAGTCCGGAGCATCATAGTTACTTTCAAAGAAAGTACTATCCGACCCTTCCTGATTCTGCCTGCGACGACGCAAGAACATGTAAGCCAAGCCACCCACTACAGCCAAGCCAGCACCGCCCAGCAACAAGGGATTTTCAGTGAGGCTGTCGAAGAAACCTGGCTCTTCTGGAGCTGCTACTGGAGGAGGTGCGACTGGCTTTTTACGCGGTGCGGAAGCAGGTGCCGATGCCGGCGCAGAAGCGGCGCTAGCCGCTTCAGACGCTGCCTGCGCTGCAGCCGAAGCAGCATCAGACGCCGCAGTTGCAGCAGCACTGGCTGCATCGCTGGCCGCCAACGCAGCTTGTGAAGCAGCATCAACTGGCGGCATGATGATGGGGGCAATGGCGCTAGAAGCCGCGCTGCCGCCTGCGCCAGGAACGGGCGGCACGACAGCCGGCGCTGTGCCAGGTTGTGCGCTGGCAGCCACTTCCGCACTGATGTTTTTCAGATCGCTCAAGTTCTTGTTGAGCTCATCGGCACGGTTAACGTTATCCCGTTTTTGCATGGCTTCTGCCATGCGCTGTTCCGGCACATTATTGGCCTTGATATCTGCCTTGGAAATGGTCAGCGTATCTGGCGCAGTGGCTGGTGAGGTTTTGGTATCTTCAACCCTGCTTTGGATCTTGCCACCGCTTTGTTGGGCGCTAGGGGCTGTGCGCGCCATAGGCGAGCGTGCCAACTGACCGCGGTAAGCACGGAAGTCTTCGCTTTGCGCCACGATGATGGCGCGCGCTTCAGATGCAGATACGGCACGTGCTTCGCTTGCTGTCGGCATTTTCAGCACAACACCCGACTTGAGCAAGTTCACATTGCCATTGATAAAGGCATGTGCGTTGGCTCGTTGCAGGGCCACCAACATCTGATCCAGCGAAACACGCGCCGGACGATTTCTGGCTGCAATTTGGCCTGCAGTGTCACCTTGACGCACTCGAACAGCGCCAGAACGCATGCGCCCGTGCGACGCTACTGCCTTTTTACGACTAGGGCTTGCAGAACGCTTGCCTGGCGCGTCTTCATCTGTCGAACCATCTGCCTCTGGCAACACCATGCGTTCTGCAGCAGGTTTTGCGGACGTAGTAGCACGCGGCGTAGCTGGCTCAACCACGGCAACAGGCGCACGCTGTGTTGTTGGGGGATCCAGCAGCAACGAAAAATCACGGCTCACGCTGCCCTCGCCATCACTGGCCTGCAGCACAATATCCACAAATGGATCATTGATTGGTGCATCGCTGGTCAGCACCAATACGACGCGTCCATTGGGCATTTTGCGCACGCTGGCACGAATACTCTTCGTCGTAGGGCC
>CAYUAF010000148.1:0-3396 GCA_964442555.1 uncultured Allobrachymonas sp. | reverse complement strand
GCTGTCATTGGAACATGGTTTGTTGGGCTTGCGGGGGGTTATGCAACGGTCTTAGACTGCGCTGCTATACTGGCCAACATCTGTAGTGCAGAAAAAGAGGTTTGCCATGGCCAAAGAAATTGAAAGAAAGTTTCTGGTAAAGAATATGAGCTGGAAGGCGCAAGCCGCAGGCGTGCTTTACAGGCAGGGCTATCTCAATAGCGTGAAAGAAAGAACCGTTCGCGTGCGCACAATCAACAACAAAGCCTTTATCACGGTCAAAGGTATTACGGTAGGCGTATCCAGATTGGAATTTGAATACGAAATACCTTTTGCAGACGCCAAGCAAATGCTGGATCATTTGGTCGAAAAACCTATTATCGAAAAATACAGGTACAAAATTCAGCAAAATGGTCTAACGTGGGAAATAGACGAATTTCTCGGAGACAACGGAGGCCTGGTCGTTGCCGAAGTAGAGCTGAAAGACGAGCAGCAAGCCTTTGCGCCGCCGGACTGGCTGGGCGAAGAGGTGTCATCAGACCCCCGCTACTTCAACAACAATCTGGTGGTGCATCCTTACAAAACATGGAGCCAGTCATGAAGCAAACCACACAGGTCGAAATGCAAAATGTGATTCCAAGAGCAGAATTCAGAATATTCGGGCAAGGCATCATCGCCAGAATGGAGAAAGCAATATGGCACGCGCAGGCCCATTTGTACGCGGTGCGAGACATGCCTGCGGAAGTTTACTTTGTATCCCGCAGAAATAACCACGCCAATATCAAGGTTCGCAATGAACTGTTGGATATCAAGAAAAAAACGGGAGAAACCCAAGAAGGCTATGAAATCTTTCAGCCGGCAGGAAAATTTTCCTTCCCTTTGAAAAAACAGGATGTGCAGCAGGTGCTGACAGCATTGGGGGTAGAGGCCGATTTGCGCAAAGAGGAATACGATAGCGCATGCTTGATGGATATGGCGAAGGCCCACCCGGATATTTACATCGCAGAAGTCAAGAAAAAACGTTATGGCTTTTCTGTAGACGGGGTTATTTGCGAATACGCCCAGGTCATGATCAACGGCGCCAGTATTGAAACGGCCTGCTGTGAAAGCGAAGACTATGAAAAAATCCACGCCGTGGCGCAAAAGCTGGGGATAGATGAGTGTGCCAACACCAACTACATGGCGGCGATTAAAGGCGTGCTGGGATTGTAGATTTATTGTGTTCGTGAACGGGTATGTTTTTTCGTGAGGTGTTGCTATGGATATAAACAAGCCCCAAGGATTTGATCCGCTGGATATGAACAATTACTCTTTGGAGAAATTCAAGGAGATCAAATCCGGTAAATTCATGCACTACATGAAAATGATCGGTGTGCCGCTGGCCATCTTTCTTTTCCTATTTTACCATTTCCAGTGGTGCGGCAAAATAGATATGTTCGAAGCGCAGACCAAAGTGCCTGCGGCGGCGTGCTATAGCGCATTGGGCATTTTCATGGCCTCGCTGGTTTTGTGGATTACCGAGGCCATACCCAATTACCTGACTGCCCTGATCGTGGTGGTTGCGGTGATTGTGACAGGTATCATGAAAATGCGGCCTGCTTTTGCCATGTTTGGCGAGCCGGTCATGATTTTGAATATCGCCAGCTTCATCTTGTCTAGCGCGCTGGTTACAACGGGTTTGGCCAAGCGTATTTCGCTGATGCTGGTTCTGAAAACGGAAAATCATCTCACGATGCTGTTTTTGTGCTTTGCCGCACTGAACTTGTTGTTTGGCGCTTTTATCAGTGCCACATCGGCCAAAACCGCTTTGTTGTTGCCGCTGTTCATGGTGATTTCTGCCATTTATGGCGCTACAGGCGGTGAGAGTCGTAATAACGTCGGGCGCAATATGGTGCTGCTGAATTTGCTAGCCAATAATGTGTCTGCCAGCGCTTTTTTAACAGGTTCTGCGGCCAACCTGGTGGCGGTTTCCATGCTGGAAAAAGCAGGCGCGCTGGTAACGTACCAAGACTGGTTCATGGCCTTGTTCCCGCTGGCGGTGATTCAGTGTTTGATTGCCTGGTGGACGGGCACGCGCCTGATTTTCCCTATCTCCAAAGAAGAGGCTACCCCCAAACTTGCTGGCGGCATGGATCGCTTGCGCGAGGAATACGAGAAGCTGGGCAAAATTTCCGTGAATGAAATCAAGGCCGGTGTCGTGTTTTTGCTGGTACTGCTTTTCTGGGCAATACCCGTCAAAATAACAGGCCTGCGGGCGGAAGTGGTGGCTTTGATTGGCGCGATTGTGGTGTTGATGCCTTCTTTTTCCAAGCTGCCGGCCTTGGGGGTGATCAAGTGGAATGATGTGGATATTCCCTGGCATATGCTGATTTTCAGCTTCGGTGCGTATGTGCTGGGCGGCATGATGGATCAGACCGATATTGTGGGCATGTATATTCACAAACTGTTTGATCAATGGAATATTGACCCGAACGGTTTGGGCAAGCTGATTGTATTTGCCAGCTTGAGCGGTGTATTTGCCTTTACCACCTTGGTGAGTGAAAGCAAAACCGCGCGTACGCTGATATTGTTTCCCATCATCATTGCGATTGCGCAAAGATACAACTGGGATTTGATCGGTTTTTGCTTGCCGATGGCATTCATGATCAATCAGGTGTATGTGCTGTATTTCAACTCCAAGCCGGCCAATATCAGTTATTTGACGGATCAGTACTCTACGGGCGAATCGTTCAAATACGGTATGGTTCAGTTGGTGATTATTTGGGTTTTGACCATACTCTGGACGCATTATGTTATGCCGCTAATGGGCTTTAACAGCCAGTTGTGGTAATGTTTGCCGCATATCTGTTATTGCAAGGGGCTGAACACAAGCAATAAACAGAATAAACAGGCAGCTTGATCGGGCGCGGTAACCATGCCGCGCCTTTTTATTGCATTTTGCGAAATAGCTGCGCTTGCAGCAGAAAAATCCACATGCACGCTGCGCCAATTGCAAAAAGCAAAAAGCAGCAAACAAGCAACAGCAATGCGTGCTGACAATGCGCTTAAGCGCTATGGGTCAGGCAAGCCTCGGCGGCTTGTTGGCCGTTGCGTACGGCACCTTCCAGCGTGGCGGGGTAGGGGCCTTGCACATAGTCGCCGCAGGCCAGCAAGCCTGCGGCAATGTGCATGGCGGGGCGTGGCAGGGAGGGGCTGCACATAAAGGTGGCGCGTTTTTCCATTGCCGTGCGGATGATGTGCAGCGCGGGCAGTCCCAGTTGTTCCCGGGCCTGGGCGGCAATGGCGGTTTCCAGCGCCTGGCGGTCGTCCGTGCAATGGCTGGCTACAAAAACCAGCAGGGTTTGCGGCTCGGCTTGCTGGCCCAAGCCAGCCGGGCGTTGCCGGTGCGCGTGATGAAACACGAATTGCGCTTCGTCT
>CAYUAF010000147.1:0-3413 GCA_964442555.1 uncultured Allobrachymonas sp. | reverse complement strand
TGGATGATGTTGATGTCAAGCGCGTGCTTGCGTTCGAATCTGGCCTGCATGCTTATCTGAAAGAAAAACATGCATCTTTGATTCAGCGTTTGGAAGAAAACCAAGCGTTTGACAAGGAAGGCAAAGACGAGGCGGAGCTGGCAGAAGCCATTGTCGCATTCAAGAAAACCTTCGCTTAATACGGGGGAGATGGAACGTGGCTGTAGGCAAGGAAATACGTGGCAAGATCAAGTCGGTAGAAAATACCCGCAAGATCACCAAAGCCATGGAGATGGTTTCCACCTCCAAAATGCGTAAAGCGCAGGAGCGGATGCGTGCGGCCCGTCCGTACAGTGAAAAAGTGCGGGAAATTGCCGCGAATTTGGGCGCAGCTAATCCTGAGTACATTCATCCATTCATGCTGAAAAGGCTAGATGCAACGGATGTAGGCATGATCGTGGTCACCAGTGATAAAGGTTTGGCTGGTGGTTTGAATACCAATATTCTGCGTGCTGTAACCGCGAAAATACGTGATTTGCAAGCCCAAGGGCTTGGGATTAGAACGGTTGCTATTGGTAGCAAAGGTTTGGGTTTTTTCAATCGGATGGGTGCGAAGGTTGTAGCGCATGCCGTGCAACTGGGTGACACTCCACGATTGGAAAAACTGATTGGGCCCATCAAGGTGCTGCTTGACGCTTACTCTAAAGGAGAGTTGCGGGAAGTATATTTGTGTTATACAAAATTCATTAACACAATGCAGCAGGAGCCCGTGATAGAGCGCTTGTTGCCTTTGAAGCGTGAAGATATTGACTCCAATAAAACAGCGACTGAGTCGAAGCATGTGGCAAATATTTCCGATGGGCAAGAAGTCCAAGGAAATAGGCGCAGTGGTTGGAGCTATATCTATGAACCAGATGCTCAGACCGTAATCGATGATTTGCTGGTACGTTATTTTGAGTCGTTGATTTATCAGGCAGTTGCTGAGAATATGGCGTCTGAGCAGTCGGCGCGTACGGTCGCGATGAAGGCGGCGAGCGATAACGCCAAGAACGTGATTGACGAATTTACGCTGTTGTACAACAAAACACGGCAAGCAGCTATTACTACAGAGCTTTCCGAAATCGTGGCTGGTGCAGCAGCGGTTTGATGAGGAATATGTGCGTAAAACGGTTTGCTTGATCGCTAGTTCAGCAAACAAAGCCAGAATTGTAAAAGTAGAGGAATTCCAATGACTACGCAGGTAAAGGCAGCCAAAGGTAAGATTGTCCAGTGCATTGGCGCTGTGGTTGACGTAGAGTTTGCCCAGAACGAAATGCCCAAAATTTATGACGCTCTCAAAATGGAGGGTTCTGAGCTGACGCTGGAGGTTCAGCAGCTTTTGGGTAGCGGTGTGGCGCGTACTATCGCTTTGGGTTCTTCCGACGGCTTGCGTCGCGGGATGGAAGTCTATAACACGGGGGCTGCGATTACAGTGCCCGTAGGCCGTCCTACTTTGGGCCGGATTATGGATGTACTGGGTCGCCCCATTGACGAGCGTGGCCCTATCACTGATGCAGATACGGCGTCCATTCACCGCAAAGCGCCCAGTTATTCCGACCTCAGCCCTTCGCAAGAGTTGCTGGAAACCGGTATTAAAGTAATCGACTTGGTTTGCCCTTTTGCCAAAGGCGGTAAAGTGGGCTTGTTCGGTGGTGCCGGTGTAGGCAAAACCGTGAACATGATGGAGTTGATTAATAACATCGCCAAGGCGCACTCGGGTTTGTCGGTGTTTGCGGGTGTGGGTGAACGTACTCGTGAGGGCAACGACTTCTATCACGAAATGGCCGAGTCCGGCGTTGTGAACCTCGAGAAGCTGGATGACAGTAAAGTGGCCATGGTATATGGTCAGATGAACGAGCCGCCCGGCAACCGTTTGCGCGTGGCGCTTACTGGCTTGACGATCGCCGAGTCTTTCCGCGACGAGGGGCGCGATGTATTGTTCTTTGTAGACAATATTTACCGTTACACGCTGGCAGGTACGGAGGTATCTGCGTTGCTGGGTCGTATGCCTTCTGCTGTAGGGTATCAGCCTACACTGGCTGAAGAAATGGGCCGTTTGCAAGAGCGTATTACTTCGACTAAAGTCGGCTCTATTACATCGATTCAAGCGGTATATGTTCCTGCGGATGACTTGACTGATCCATCGCCTGCCACCACGTTCGCCCACTTGGACTCTACCGTGGTACTTTCGCGCGATATTGCTGCGCTGGGTATTTATCCTGCCGTGGATCCGCTGGATTCGACCAGCCGCCAATTGGATCCGTTGGTTGTGGGCGAAGAACATTACCAAGTTGCGCGCCAGGTGCAGGGCACGTTGCAGCGTTATAAAGAGCTGCGCGACATTATTGCCATTTTGGGCATGGACGAATTGAGCCCAGAAGACAAACTGGCTGTTGCTCGTGCACGTAAGATTCAGCGCTTCCTGTCACAGCCATTCCATGTGGCGGAAGTGTTTACTGGCGCGCCAGGCAAGTATGTGCCGCTGAAAGAAACCATCCGCGGCTTCAAGATGATCGTGAACGGTGAGTGCGACCATTTGCCAGAGCAGGCCTTCTATATGGTCGGTACGATTGAAGAAGCCTTCGAGAAAGCGAAAAAAATGGCATCGTAATGCAGTAATGCCGACGGGGAATCAAGCGAAAAAGGCTTGATTACGTCGGCATACTTGCTTGAAAGGTCAATGTGAATACACTGCAGGTTAATGTCGTTAGTGCTGAGGAAATGATTTTTTCCGGGCGGGCGCGTTTTGTTGCGCTGCCAGGCGAAAATGGTGAGCTTGGCATTTATCCGCGACACACTCCGTTGATTACACGCATCAAGCCGGGTTCCGTGCGCATCCACATGGAAGATGGACAGGAGGAATTTGTGTTTGTTGCAGGTGGTATTCTTGAAATCCAACCGGATACGGTCACGGTATTGTCTGATACAGCGATTCGTGGCAAGGATTTGGACGAAGAAAAAGCCAACGCAGCGAAACGCGCCGCTGAAGAAGCGTTGAGAAACGCTAAAACAGATTTTGACGTGGCGATGGCGCAGTCCGAGCTGGCGGTGATGGCAGCGCAGATTGCGGCTTTGCGCAAGTTCCGGCAAAAGCGGTAAAAGCGTTTTCCCGTCTTTTAAACAAAAAGGGTACACAACCGTGTACCCTTTTTGTTTTGGCAATGCTATTCGCATGAAGCGCTACACGATATTGGGAAGTTAAGGCGTGAGATCGTGCTTCTTAGTGCTGCTGGTGAAGGATAAGCTATCGCGACCGACGATAGTTGGAGCGGAGCTGGGGCTTTTTCGGGTGCAGATAGGACATGCAATGCGAATAGCTGTGTGCCTGGATAGCTAAAACTAGCTGTCGTGTCTCGGATGATTCGTTGACTGGACGACGCCGTGGTTTACTCTTG
>CAYUAF010000146.1:0-3425 GCA_964442555.1 uncultured Allobrachymonas sp. | reverse complement strand
CTCCACTACGATGGATTCTCGCTGTCAAATTCCACACGAAACGACGAGGAACCCCAAAAGCTGGCACATGGCAAATTCCTTGTTGGCTAAAGCGTGGTGCGGTCAAAAGGCTTTCAGAATCAAGCGGCTCAAGTCGCGGCAGCGGCCTGGCTGCGGGCGCAAAGGGCTGCGGAAACGGGCCAGCAAAGTGCGTGCCGGCCCGTGTGTATCAATGCGCGCATCCGCAAGCCGTGTGGCTGCAAGCGCGCGGGGTTGCGGCGGTCGTATCGGTAGCTGTATCGGCAGCCGTATCGGGCGCGTTGGCCGCAGGCGCTGTTTGATCGGGGTCTTCTGCCCGGTATGGCTGCGGGTAGAGGTCGAGCTTGGCCATCAATGCGCGGTCGCCGTCTTCTTCGGCATTGTCGGTGGTGAGCAGTTTGTCGCCGTAGAAGATCGAGTTGGCCCCGGCCAAAAAGCACATGGCCTGCATGGCTTCGGGCATATTGCTGCGGCCCGCGCTCAAGCGTACATAGCTCTTGGGCATGGTGATGCGCGCCACAGCGATGGTGCGCACAAATTCCGTCCAGTCCAAATCTTCGGCATCGGCCAGCGGTGTGCCTTCCACTTTTACCAACTGGTTGATGGGCACGCTTTCGGGCTGCGGGTCGAGGTTGGCAAGGCTGGCAATCAGGCCCGCGCGTTCCGGACGGGTTTCGTTCATGCCGACGATGCCGCCGCAGCACACTTTCAAACCGGCGTTGCGCACTTTGCCCAGCGTGTCCATGCGGTCTTCGTGCAGGCGAGTGTGGATGATGTCGTTGTAGCGTTCGGGGTCGGTGTCGAGGTTGTGGTTGTAGTAGTCCAGCCCGGCGTTTTTCAAATCTTCGGCCATGCCTTCTTCAAGCATGCCGAACGTGCCGCAGGTTTCCAGCCCCAGGCTTTTTACGGCTTTGATGATTTCGGAAACGGTTTCCACGTCTTTCGGTTTCGGCCCGCGCCAGGCCGCGCCCATGCAGAAGCGGCTGGCGCCACGCGCTTTGGCGATTTTGGCTTTTTCGACAATTTCTGCCACATCCATCATCTTGGCTTTTTCCAGACCGGTGTTGTAGTGCGCCGACTGCGGGCAGTATTCGCAATCTTCGGGGCAGCCGCCGGTTTTGATGGAAAGCAGGGTGGAGAGCTGCACTTCGCGCGGGTTGAAATTTTCGCGGTGGATTTCGGCGGCTTTGTAAACCAAGTCGAGAAACGGCAGCTCGAACAGCTCTTCAACCTGACACTTGCGCCAATACTGGGCAGTGGGATGGGGTTTGTATTCCACTTTGCGGCGCAACGCTACAGGAGAAACAGACATGGCACAAATCCTTTTTTCAATGAAGAAGGGGAAACAAGTGAGGAGGGCGCAAAGCCGCAAGCCAGCCATTTTGCCAGCACGCGGCAGGCTTTTTGAATACAGGTAACTACCTAGAACCATAGCCCGTCATGCCGTGTGCATGACAAGTAACTTTTGGCGCTTGCTCTGGCAGGCGCGTGTAGGTGGTTGCAAGCAAAAACTTGTCAGCTGCGGGCAGATACGGGCACGCCGGTTGGCGTACTGCCGAACTGTGGCATTGTGTTTGCGTGTGTATGGGTGGTGCAGCCCCCCCTATTGATGCAGGAGCTGTTGCCATAGCACGTGCTTGTGTCTGCGCCGAACAGATCTGCTATCGGCAAGTGCCGATATGATCCGGGGCATCTTTTGTTCGAGTTTTTCAGGGACGTTGTTTTCATGCCTATCAAGCCCGCTTCTACCTCTACCGAGACTTGCCCCCGTGCTTTAGCCGATTCCACACCAGCTGCCTTGCCGGAAGCGGTGCAGCAGCGCAGGCGCCTTTTGCTGGGCGGGGCGCTGGGGGCATCGGTGCTGGCGGGCTTGGCTGCTTGTGCCACACGCACACAAAAAGCGGTGCCCGGCAAAGCGGCGGGTGATGCCATGCCCGCAGCACTCGCATTTACCGAAGCGGAGCTGGGCGCCTTTGCCCAGCCCATGCCTTTGGCGGGCAGTTACGCCCAGCGCCCCGAGGTGATGGCGCAAGTCCAGGCTATGGCGCAGCGCCTGCGCCTGCCCGAAGCCTATGTGCGCAACGCCATTGGCAACGCCAATTTTTTGCCCAGCGTGCCGCGCCTGATCTTGCCCG
Source organism: uncultured Allobrachymonas sp. (assembly GCA_964442555.1). GTDB lineage: Bacteria > Pseudomonadota > Gammaproteobacteria > Burkholderiales > Burkholderiaceae_C > Brachymonas. The sequence continues at coordinate 1,272 of CAYUAF010000146.1, read as the reverse complement.
CAGGGCGGGGTGTGCGCCGCAACTGGCAGGTATACCGCAGCCGTTTTGTGGAGCCGATACGCATCCGCGCGGGCGTGCAGTTCTGGCGCGAGAATGCGCCTGCCTTGCAGCGCGCCGAGCAGGAATACGGTGTGCCGGCCCACTTCATCGTGGGCATCATCGGGGTAGAGACGATATTTGGCCGCCACATGGGCAATATGCGGGTGATTGATACGCTTGCGACATTGAGCTTTGACTTTCCGCAAGAGCACCCGCGTGCCGAGGCGCGCAACCGCTTCTTCCGTGAAGAGCTGGAAGCCTACCTGCTGCTGTGCGCCAGCAACCGCGACAACCCGCTGACCTTGCTTGGCAGCTATGCGGGCGCCATGGGGCTGCCGCAGTTCATGCCCTCCAGCTGGCTGAAATACGCGGTGGATTACGACGGCAACCGGCATATCGACCTGTTCACCAGCCCGACAGACGCCATCGGCTCGGTAGCCAAGTACTTTCGCGCCTTTGGTTGGGAACCCGGTCTGCCGCCCGTGTACGACGTGGAGTTTGACGACAGCCGCCTGCAACTGCCCAGCCTGCTTGCGCCGGATATTCGCCCCAGCTTTACCTTGCAGGAATTTGCCGATCAAGGGGCGCTGGTGCAGGCTGCTGCGCCCCATTTGGGGCAAAACGGCAAGCTGGCGCTGATCGAGCTGGAAAACGGCCAGAACGCCCCCAACCAATACTACGCAGGCACGCAGAATTTTTACGTGATTACGCGCTACAACAACAGCAGCTACTACGCCAAGGCAGTAATTGATTTGGGCGAGGCTGTAAAAGCCGCCATCAATCGGGCAGCTTAAGGGTAGGTGCGGTGAGGGATCGCTGCGCCTGCCGGGGTGATGGGGTGCGTGTGGAGTTTTAAAGTGAAGTGCTACACGCGTAACGCATCAGCGCAAGGGTAAGTGAAGCATTCGCACCAGTTAAGCAACAGTTAAAAAGCCGCGATAAGTCGCGGCTTTTTGACATGAAAGCTAAATGCCGAGATTAATGCCAAAGGCAAAATCAGCCTGCACGGGATGCATCAGACGCCGGTGGCACATAGCCCGCAACCTGGTCTGCGCCTTCGCCGAAGAAGTGGTTTTCCATTTGCCGCAGCAGGTACTGGCGGGCGCGGGCATCGGCCAGGTTCAGGCGGTTTTCGTTCACCAGCATGGTTTGGTGGCGCAGCCAGTCGCCCCATGCCTGTTTGCTGACGTTTTCGAGAATGCGCTGGCCAATGGGGCCGGGGTAGGGCGCGCG
>CAYUAF010000145.1:0-3449 GCA_964442555.1 uncultured Allobrachymonas sp. | reverse complement strand
CGCCAGCTGGGCGTGAAGCTGGTGATTGGCACCACCGGCTTTACCGAGGCGCAAAAGGCCGAAATTGCCGCCGCGGCGCAAGACATTGCCGTGGTCATGGCGCCCAATATGAGCGTGGGCGTGAACGTAACCTTCAAACTGCTGGAGATGGCGGCCAAGGCGCTGGCTACCGGCTACGACATTGAAATCATCGAAGCCCATCACCGCCACAAGGTGGATGCGCCCAGCGGCACCGCGCTGAAAATGGGCGAAGTCATCGCCGCAGCGCTGGGGCGCGATCTGAAAGATTGCGCCGTGTACGAGCGCTACGGCCACACGGGCGAGCGCGATGCGTCCACCATCGGCTTTTCCACCATTCGCGGTGGCGATATCGTGGGCGACCACACCGTGCTGTTTGCCGGCACGGGCGAACGCATCGAAATCAGCCACAAATCCAGCAGCCGCGCGGGCTACGCGCAAGGCAGCCTGCACGCAGCGCGCTTTCTGGCGGGGCAGCGCGCAGGGCTGTTTGACATGTTTGATGTGCTGGGCCTGCGCAACAGTGCCTGATTCTTCTTGCCCGCCTCACACAGCCCGCCTTGCGGCGGGCGCGGTCGTGATTCGCCTGCCGCAGTACTTGCCGCAGTAGGCCGTGGTTGCGGCGCGGGTCTGCTCGCTCCATTCGTCACCGGGAATAGACCACATGGAAGCAAAACCTTCTCTTGATGCACATACCGAAGCCGACCCTTTTCGCGGCGGCTGGGGGCGCTTTCTGCGCGATGCCTGGCGGCTATCCACGCCGTATTTCTGCTCGGATGAAAAATGGTATGCGCGGGCCATGCTGTTGCTGATTCTGGCCTTGAACCTGGCAACCGTCTACATGGGCGTGCAGCTCAACAAGTGGAACCGGGTGTTTTACGACGCCTTGCAGGACAAGAAAGTAGACGTGTTTTGGCAGCAGATGCAACTGTTTGCCATCTTGGCCTTCACGAACATTGTGCTGGCGGTATACAAGTTCTACGTCACGCAGCGGCTGGACTTGCGCTGGCGCGCCTGGATGACGCGGCACTACATGGATACCTGGCTGGGCAACTGCCGCTACTACCATCTGGAGTTGCTGCGCCAAAGCGGCTCCGACGCCGTGCCCGACAACCCCGACCAGCGCATACAAGAAGACATTGCCCGCTTCACCGGCAGCGCCCTGGGCATGAGCATGGGCCTGCTCAATGCCACGGTCACGCTGGTGTCGTTTATCGGCATTTTGTGGACGGTATCGGGCAGCATCAGCTTCGCGCTTGCGGGGCGCATGGTCACGGTGCCGGGCTATATGGTGTGGGTGGCCATTGTGTATTGCGCCGTGGGCAGCGTGTTTGCCCATACCATCGGCCGCAAGCTGATTCGCCTGAACTACTGGCAAGAATGGCGCGAGGCCGACTTTCGCTACAGCCTGGTGCGCCTGCGCGAATACAGCGAAGCCGTGGCCTTTGATCGGGGCGAAGCCGCTTCGCGCCAGCATCTGATCGGGCGCTTTGATCGCGTCTTGCGCAATATGCTGCAACTCATCAAAGCCCAAAAAGGGCTGATCTGGTTCACCTCGTTCTTCCAGCAGGCGGCCATCATCTTTCCGTTTTTGGTAGCGGCCCCGCGCTATTTTTCGGGCGCGATCAAGCTGGGCGATGTCATGCAAATCGCCAACGCTTTCGGCAGAGTGCAAGATGCCCTGAGCTGGTTTATCGACAGCTACGCCGGCCTGGCCAGTTGGCGCGCCACCACCGAGCGCCTGGTCAGCTTCGACCGCGGCGTAGCGCAAGCAGGCAACGGCCATGCGCCGGATGCTGCTGCCGCTGTTGCTCCTGTAGCTATGCCTGTGCCCGCCCGCCACTGGCAGCACAGCACGGGCGGCAATGTGCTCAAGCTGGAGCAACTGCGCTGCTACCTGCCCGACGGGCGCTTGCAAGTGCAAGCTGCCGCGCAACACGTGCAGGCGGGCGATGCCGTGCTGGTGCAAGGCGCATCGGGCAGCGGCAAATCCACCCTGCTGCGCGCACTGGCCGGCATTTGGCCGCAAGCGGCGGGCACCGTGGCGCTGCCTGCGCACAGCATGTTCTTGCCGCAACGGCCCTACCTGCCCCACGGCACCTTGCGTGCGGCGCTGGCCTACCCCCAGCCGCCCGATGCCTACAGCGATGCCGAACTGCAAGCCGTGCTGCACACCGTGCGCATGCCCCAGCTGGCGCAGCAACTGGATGTGGAAAGCAACTGGACGCACAAACTCTCGGGCGGCGAGCAACAACGCGTAGCCATTGCCCGCGCCCTGCTGAAAAAGCCGCACTGGATCTTTGCCGACGAAGCCACCAGCGCGCTGGACGGCGCAACCGAAACCGTGCTGTATCAGGCCCTGCTGGACATGGTGCGCGCGCAAGGCGGCGGCATGCTCTCCATCGCCCACCGCCCCAGCGTGGCGGCCTTTCACACCCGGCGCTGGGTGCTGGAGCCGATAGGCTCAACCGCAGAGTCTGATGAAGCCGCGCATGCTGTCGACGGCGCTGCTGCACAACGGCATGCCGGCTACCACGTGGTGGAAGCGCCTCAACAAGCGGGGTAAGCATTCGCCTTGGCTTGATCGCCTTGCCTCGGTATGGGAGCAAGGCCACATCAAAAAAGGATACAGCGCGTGAGCGCTTGTACCCCTTTAATGTTTGAAGGGCGGGTTGGCCGTTTTAACCGCGCATGCGCTCTAGCACAACCACCATGAACAGGCTGAGCATGAGGCGTTTTTGATCTTGTGCCGATAGGGGGTGAAAAGTTTCCATTTTGAAAACGCCTTCGAACAAGGCCGGTTGCTTTTTCATGCGCATCACGGTCGTGCCGTTGGCGTCTTTCACCAGATAGCTGGGGTTGAATACATAGCCCGACAGCAGTCCGATAAAAGGCAGTTCCGAAAAAATGCTATCCATCAGGCGCGTGAAGGCGCTTTCTTCAGAGATGAAGTACGAAGGCATATCGTTGGCGTCATGCACCTGGTAAGCCGCCTTCCACAGCGAGCGCATGCCTTTGCGCTTGATAGCGCCCAGTTTTTGCCCCGTTTGCGCATCCTGCATGCTGTAGGACGCATTGAAGTCGATGATGCGATCGGCCTGGATGGTGTAAAGCAGCTGGTCTTGCTTTTCGTTGGCGAAAATGCGGATGTCTTCTTTGAGCTTGAACAGCTTTTGCTTGACGTAGGCGATAGGGCGATTTTGTTTGTCGCTGACTAAAACTGCGGCGCCAAGGCCATGAGTTTCATGCGCAGGGTGATGGGAAAGTGCAGTTCGCTTTCGCGAGAGGGGGTAAACATGTTCATGGCGGGGTCAATATGAAAGATGCGTATTATAAAAATGAAAAATCGTTATTGTATCAGTTTGTATCTATCCCTGTTATTTTTCAGGGGCAATGCGCGTGAATACAGAAGCTGCGTAGCATGGATGCAT
>CAYUAF010000144.1:0-3466 GCA_964442555.1 uncultured Allobrachymonas sp. | reverse complement strand
TTTGCTTTGCGCGTGTGCGTGGCGGTGCTGCTGGCAGTGGCTTTGTCCGGCTCGGCTGTTCCAGGCGGATTGCGTGCGGTGCTTTTGCCAGATGCGCGTGTTTTGCAAGTGGGAGATTGGGTGCTGCGCAGCGGCACATCGGCAGATAGCCGCTTGATCAAATCGTTGAGCCAGAGCCGTTTTTCGCATATCGGCATCGTGGTGCAAACGCAGCCACATGCGCTTGTTGCGCACGCGACGACGGATGATGAGCCGGCCAAGCCCAATCAGGTATTGATGAGTACATTGGCTGATTTTGCTGCTGCACGGCGAGCGGATGGGCTGGCGGTTGTTCGCCCCCGTTTTTTGAGTGCTGAGCAGCGCACGGCAACGGCACGTTATGCGGCAGCCCGCCAGGGGCATGCTTTTTCGCTCCAGTCGCGGGAGAACAATCCCTTTTATTGCACCACCTTGTTGTTGGATGCCATTCGGCAGCAAAGCGCAGCTTTTCAGCCGCAATGGCAATATCTGGATGTGCCCGTGTTTCGCGGGGATTATCTTTTTCCGCAGGCGTTTTTACAGGCGGATGTGGATTGGATTTATGCAGATATGGCACCCGCACGCGAATAAAAACGACAAGTGATAAAAGAGCAAAAGGGTGAGCAAAAAGGTAAGCAAAGGGCGCTGCTTTTTGTGCATGGAATCGAAAAATAAAAAACCGCCAAAGCAGCTAACAAGCCGTGGCGGTTTTTTGTTTTTAACTAGAGCCTGTTCACACTATTCAGGCCCTGGGCGTAAGCAGCCGCGTGTTACGCGGCCAGTGGCTGCATTCGCTAATCAGCGATAGACAGGGAAGCGTTTGGTCAGCTCCGCTACTTTGGCGCGCACGGCAGCCAGGTTGGCTTCGTCGCGCGGATTGTCCAGCACGTCGGCCACCAGGTTGGCGGTTTGGCGCGCTTCTTCTTCCTTGAAGCCGCGCGTGGTCATGGCGGGGGTGCCAATGCGCACGCCGCTGGTGACCATGGGCTTTTCGGGGTCGTTGGGGATGGCGTTTTTGTTGATAGTCATGTGGGCGGCGCCCAGCACTGCTTCAGCCTCTTTGCCGGTGATGCCCTTGGCGCGCAAATCCACCAGCATGACGTGGCTTTGCGTGCCGCCTGAGACGATGCGCAGGCCGCGCTGGGTGAGCGTTTCGGCCACGACGGCGGCGTTTTTCTTCACCTGCGCGGCGTATTGCTTGAATTCAGGAGAGAGGGCTTCTTTGAAGGCGATGGCCTTGGCCGCGATGATGTGCATGAGCGGGCCGCCTTGCAGGCCGGGGAAGACGGCGCTGTTGATGGCTTTTTCGTGCTCGGCCTTCATCAGGATGAAGCCCGAGCGTGGGCCGCGCAGGCTTTTGTGGGTGGTGCTGGTGACTACGTCAGCGTGGGGCACGGGGCTGGGGTACTGTCCGCCGGCAATGAGGCCGGCGTAGTGGGCCATGTCCACCATGAAGATGGCGCCCACGTCTTTGGCCACCTTGGCAAAGCGCGCCCAGTCAATCTCCAGGCTGTAGGCGCTGGCGCCGGCCACAATGAGTTTGGGGCGGGTTTCGTGGGCTTTTTTCTCCATCGCGTCGTAGTCGATGGCTTCTTGCGCGTTCAGCCCGTAGGAGACCACGTTGAACCACTTGCCCGACATGTTCAGCGGCATGCCGTGGGTCAGGTGCCCGCCTTCGGCCAGGCTCATGCCCATGATGGTGTCGCCGGGCTTCAAAAAGGCCAGAAACACGGCTTCGTTGGCCGATGCGCCGCAGTGCGGCTGCACGTTGGCGGCTTCGGCGCCAAAGAGTGCTTTCACGCGGTCAATGGCCAGTTGCTCGACCACGTCCACATGCTCGCAGCCGCCGTAGTAGCGGCGGCCGGGGTAGCCCTCGGCGTATTTGTTGGTCAGCTGCGTGCCGGCGGCTTGCAGCACGGCGGGCGAGGCGTAGTTTTCGCTGGCGATTAGCTCGATGTGGTCTTCCTGGCGCTGGTGCTCTTTTTGAATGGCGGCCCAAACGTCGGGATCGGTATGGGCGATGGTGTGGGTGGAGTAATCAAACATGGCAGTGCTTCTTCCGTCAAAGTGGTTGACCCTTGCGCAGAAACGGCAAGGCTGCCCAGGCGAACGGCTCGCGCATGACCAAATCCGGTGATCATGCGGCGCATTTCCCCGTGGTTGTGACCAGCGCGCTACGCTGTGGGCTGGTCGGTTCCACGTCAATTGCTGTGGCAGGCTGCCTGCAACAATCTATCGCCAGTAGTGCGCGAGGGCTAGTGTACCGTATGCAGCTGCCATGCGGGCCTTGTGCGTGTTGAATGCGCAGGCTTCTCAAACTTCTCAAACGCCTTTGGGCGGAAAGTAGCGATACCAAACGTTGTAGACCGAGCAAGCTGCGCAAAAGGCAAAAGCCCATTCCAGAAAGGAAAAGATCAGCAGGGCAGACGCAGGAATTTTCCACTGCGGCTTGCCCAGCAAAAACAGGGTCATGGCGACCGTGCTGGCGATGAACAGCAGTTTGCCCGCAAACATTTTGGCGCCTGCATTTTCTTTCTTGCCTTGCCAGCCCATGGAAACGAAAAGCTTTTTCCAGAGCAGATGGGAAGGGCATTTGTGGTGGCCGATGAAGCCTTTGACCAACCCTTGCAGCGGCAGGATGGCCAAGAACCACGGGCTGACGAACAGTGCCAGCAGGCAGAGGGCAAAGACGATAAAGGCTTCCCAACGAACAACGTTGGCAAAAACAGGGGGAATGTCGAATCGCAGCATGGCAAATAATCTCCTATTTATTGATATATATAAATATATATTGTATAGAGGAGGGCTGCCTAGTGTTGACTTATACCCATACGATTGCTAGGTATTTGGATATTGCTGGGTTTGCGAGAGGGCGGTTAAGCCGTCACAGCGGATTCATATGGGGAGTGACCGGCTTTGGCGAAACCGCCGCCTCTTGCCCATCGTTGCTGCCCGTGTGATGGGGCTACACGATGGGGCTCTCACTATGGGCAAGATGCGGCTGGCAGAGCGACTCAAGCCTTCTGGATCGGCACGTAAACCTCCCCGCCCTTCGCCGCGAATTCCTTGGACTTCTCATCCATCCCGCGTTGCAGCGCCTCGGCCTCGCTCAAGCCCTTGGCTGCCGCAAAGTCGCGCACTTCCTGCGTGATCTTCATGCTGCAGAACTTGGGGCCGCACATGCTGCAAAAGTGCGCGCTCTTGCTGCTGTCTTTGGGCAGGGTTTCGTCGTGGAAGTCGCGCGCGGTGTCGGGGTCCAGCCCCAGGTTGAACTGGTCTTCCCAGCGGAATTCAAAGCGGGCCTTGCTGATCGCGTCGTCGCGGGCACGGGCTGATGGGTGCCCCTTGGCCACGTCGGCGGCGTGGGCGGCGATCTTGTAGGCGATGATGCCTTGCTTGACGTCGTCGCGGTCGGGCAGGCCCAGGTGCTCCTTGGGCGTCACGTAGC
>CAYUAF010000143.1:0-3478 GCA_964442555.1 uncultured Allobrachymonas sp. | reverse complement strand
TCAAGATGGAGGCCTTGCAGCCGCCCGGCTCCTTCAAAATCCGCGGCATTGGCCTGGCCTGCCAAACGCATGCACAAGCAGGCAAGCGGCGTTTTGTGTCATCGTCCGGCGGCAATGCGGGGCTGGCTGTGGCCTATGCCGGGCAATGCCTGCATATACCGGTTACGGTAGTTGTGCCGCAAACCACATCGGCCCATGCGCAAGCCCAGCTCAAGCAATATGGGGCCGAAGTGATCGTGCACGGCAGCACGTGGAACGATGCCAACGCCCTGGCGCAAACCCTGCTTGGCCCGCAAGATGCCTTCATCCACCCGTTTGACGACCCCTTGCTATGGGCGGGCCACGCCAGCATGGTGGATGAAGTCATTGCGGCAGGCTTTACGCCCGATGCAGTGGTTACTGCCGTAGGGGGCGGGGGTCTGCTATGCGGCATTGCGCAAGGGCTGGCGCAGCATGGTTTGGGCCATGTGCCCATCATCGCTGCCGAAACCACTGGCACAGCCAGCCTGGCGCTTGCCATGCAAGCAGGCGCGCCCGCCGCGCTAAACGCCATCACCAGCGTTGCCACATCACTGGGGGCCAAACAAGTGTGCGCGCAAGCCTTTGCTTGGGCGCAGCAACGCCCCATCATCAGCCATGTGGTCAGCGATGCCGATGCCGTACGCGCCTGCTTGCGCTTTCTGGATGAACACCGCGTACTGGTAGAGCCTGCCTGCGGCGCTGCATTGGCTGCCGTTTACGCCGGGGGCGATGTGCTTGCGCCTTTCCGGCGCGTGTTGCTCATCGTCTGCGGCGGCGCCACATGCACGCTCGCACAACTGCAAGGCTGGCATGCCACGCTATAAGCTTTTACCTGCGTTCTTTTTATTCTTTTTCTTCAAACTTTCCATCATGGCTACTACCCGCAAACCCGCCACCCAGCAAAAAACCGCCCTCACGCCTGATGATTACCTGAAAAAAATCCTCAACGCCCGCGTGTATGACGTGGCGAAAGAGTCTGCGCTGGATTTGGCCAAAAACCTCAGCCGCCGGCTGGGCAACACCGTGCTGCTCAAGCGCGAAGACCAACAGCCAGTATTCAGCTTCAAGCTGCGCGGCGCTTACAACAAGATGGCGCAACTCACACCCGAGCAGCTCAAGCGCGGCGTAATTTGCGCATCAGCCGGCAACCACGCGCAAGGCGTGGCCTTGGGCGGACGCAAGCTGGGCACGCGCGCCGTCATCGTGATGCCGGTCACCACGCCGCATCTCAAGGTAGAAGCGGTCAAGGCACTGGGCGGCGAGGTCATTCTGGCCGGCGAAAGCTATAGCGACGCCTACCAGCACGCCGTAGAGCTGCAGAAAAAAGAAGGCCTGACCTTCATCCACCCCTTTGACGATCCGGACGTCATCGCCGGCCAAGGCACCGTAGCCATGGAATTGCTGCGCCAGGTACAGGCCCAGCCGCACAAACAGCTGGATGCGGTGTTTGTTGCCATCGGCGGCGGCGGCTTGATTGCCGGTGTTGCCAACTACATCAAGGCCCTTAACCCGAACATCAAGGTCATTGGCGTGCAAATGGACGACTCCACCGCCATGATCCAGTCCGTCAAAGCCAAAAAGCGCGTGCTTTTAAGCGACGTAGGCTTGTTCTCGGACGGCACGGCCGTCAAGCAAGTGGGCGAAGAAACTCTGCGCATCAACCAAGCCTTGGTAGACGACTATATTGAAGTCAATACCGATGCAGTCTGCGCTGCCATCAAAGACATCTTCATCGACACCCGCAGCATCGTCGAACCTGCGGGCGCACTGGCCGTAGCCGCCATCAAGCAATACGTGGCTACCCACAAATGCAAAGGGCAAACCTTCGCCGCCATCTTGTGCGGCGCCAACATGAATTTTGATCGCTTGCGCTTCGTGGCCGAACGCGCCGAAGTGGGTGAAGAGCGCGAAGGGCTGTTTGCCATCACCATTCCCGAAGAACGCGGCAGCTTCCGCCGCTTGATCGAAATCATCGGCTCCCTCAGCGGCTCGGCGCGCAGCGTTACCGAGTTCAACTACCGCATGAGCAATACCGAGCGCGCGCATGTGTTTGTAGGCCTTACCACCAACGGGCCGGGCGAAAGCAGCCGCATCGCACAAAAGTTCGAAAAGCAGGGCTTTGCCACCATTGACCTTACCCACGACGAACTAGCCAAAAGCCACATCCGCCACATGATCGGTGGCACCAGTATCTGCGCAACCAACGAGCGCTTGCTAAGCTTCATCTTCCCCGAAAGACCCGGCGCACTGCTGAAATTCCTCACCCTGATGAACCCCGGCTGGAACATCAGCCTGTTCCACTACCGCAACCAAGGCGCAGATTACGGCAACGCACTGGTCGGCATCCAAGTGCCCAAAGGTCAAGACAAGGAATTTGCCGCCTTTCTCGCCAAAACCGGCTACCCCTGGGTGGAAGAAACCAATAACCCCGCTTACCACATGTTCCTGCAAGGGGGATGAACAAAGAAAAAATCCTTGGCCAACTCGCACCGGCCAAGGATTCAATCAATCTGCTTTCAGGGAACGAAAAGCACTACGAGAGTATTCTTATTTACCATCCCCAACGTAAATAACGAATGTTGCGTATCAAATCAACACCTTTACTCGCTGTTCCCAGAGTGCCATCAATTTCATCACGTTTGTTGTGACGTTTCTTAGCCTCAAGATCCAACTCTTCAGAAGCATTGGCACGCTGACGGCGATGTTGTTCCAGCTCTGCACGAGAAATCTGTGCCGATGCGCGGTTACGCCCCTTTTTGATCGCTGCCGAATCATCTCCTATCGCATAGTCACCTACGCTACCGCCACCACTACCTGTAGCTGTGCAGCCCCCCCAACAAAGCAGCTGCAGCCAGCACAATCATAGACAGTTCTCTTTTCATAAAAACCTCTGCATTACAAAATATTAGTGAATAATATAAACATTCCTATTGCCATAAGCGCGGTTAATGGCATCTGCTTGATCCATCATCTCTTCACGACGCTCTTTGCGACGCTCGGCACGTTCAGCACGCTCGGCTTTACGAACGGCCGCAGAATCTGCATCCATCGCAGCTTGATCAACAGGGCCAATGGTTCGATGCGCGTAATTCACACCAGCACAGCCCACCAAGCCGCAAGCAGCACATAAAACAATCATTGCCTTCATGTACACACCTTTCGAAATAGTCCTACATCATTTGCGTAGAACTGCACATTCTAGATCCCTATTTGGTAAAACAATAGCCATATACGACATCCTTTCAAGAGCCTTTCCTCTTTGTTCAAAACTTGCAACATATCGAGAACATTTGCCGCATATGAGGCATAGCTTACAAAAATGCGAACTTACTTCTTTCGATTGTAAATAAGTTTGCTGCCCTTCTTCAAACAACACACAATTGCGCGTATAATGCAGCGCTATCGGAGCATAGCGCAGTCTGGTAGCGCATCTGGTTTGGGACCAGAGGGTCGGGAG
>CAYUAF010000142.1:0-3513 GCA_964442555.1 uncultured Allobrachymonas sp. | reverse complement strand
TGCGCTGCATGTCCTCCTTGGGCTCGCCCACGCTCACGCCGCCCACGGCGTAGCCGGGAAAGTCCATCTCAACCAGTTGCTCCAGCGATTCTTGCCGCAGGTGCTCGAACATGCCGCCTTGCACAATGCCAAAGAGGGCGTTGGGGTTTTGCAGCCGCGCAAATTCGCCCTGGCAGCGGCGCGCCCAGCGCAGCGACAGTTCCATGCTGGCGCGCGCTTCGCGCTCGGTGGTGATGTGGCCTTTGGTTTCGTAAGGCGTGCATTCGTCAAACTGCATGACGATGTCGCTGTTCAGCACGGTCTGAATCTGCATGCTGATTTCAGGCGTGAGAAAAAGCCGGTCGCCATTGACGGGGCTGGCAAACTTCACGCCCTCCTCGCTGATCTTGCGCATCTCGCCCAGGCTCCAGACTTGAAAGCCGCCGCTGTCCGTCAAGATGGGCTTGTGCCAGTTCTCGAACTGGTGCAGGCCGCCAAAGCTTTGCATGATGTCCAGCCCTGGGCGCATCCACAAATGAAAGGTGTTGCCCAGAATGATTTGCGCGCCCATATCGTGCAGGCTGCGCGGCATCACGCCCTTGACGGTGCCGTAAGTGCCCACGGGCATGAAGATGGGGGTTTGAACCACGCCGTGGTTGAGGGTGAGGCGGCCCCGGCGCGCCTTGTGGTCGGCACCGTGGGTAGAAAGCAGATCGAATTGCAGCATGGCGGCAAGAAGGTCAAACGGGTTAATGAATATGTAGATGGCGCTTATTGTCGTTGATGTGCTAAGCGCCCGCGCTAGCTTCATGGCAGGTGGCCGTGCATGGCGCATGAAGCGGGCAAACGTCAATGGATGGCCACTTTGCCGCGCATAAACGCTTGCGTGCGGCAGGATGAGTACACGCTGCCGGCGCTGGGTCAGCTACATCGGCGTCCTTGCGACAGCCGGGGTTGAAAAGCAAACGAAGGCCGCAAAGCTTGTTAAGAAAGTGTGTTTAGAGTGTCATAATGTGTGACATTTTTAAAGGAGGTTCTTCATGAAACGTGTTTTTTCTCGTCGTGCCGTAGCGGCAAGCGCTTTGCTGGGGCTGAACGCATGGGGCTTTTTTCCTTCTGTGGCGCAGGCAGCGCCTGCCACGCGTTTGGTGCTGGCCGTACGGGGCGAGCCGGAGCGCGGGTTTGACCCCATCAAAGGCTGGGGAGAGTATGGCAACCCCCTGTTTCAGTCTACGTTGCTGAAACTGGATGCCAAGCTGAACCTGGTCGGTGATTTGGCGAGCAAGTGGCACATCTCGCCAGACGGCAAGGTGTGGACGATTACCTTGCGCGAGAACGTCAAATTTGCAGATGGCAAGCCGGTAACGGCTGAAGATGTGGCGTTTACGTTTGAAACGGGACGCAAGGCCGATGCGCTGGTGGATTTGACCAATCTGGAAAGCGTCAAGGCGATCGATGGCAAAACCGTGCAGTTGCGGCTGAAGACGCCTCAAGTCACGTTCAGCCACCAGCTGTCCACGATCGGCATTGTGCCCAAGCACGCTTATGGCGAGCGGTATGCCGAGGCTCCCTTAGGATCGGGGCCGTTCAAGCTGGTTTCCTGGCAAAAAGGGCAGCAGCTGATTGTGGAGCCCAATCCGCACTATTACGGAAAGAAACCGGCGTTTGAGCGCATTACTTTCTTGTTCACGCAGGAAGATGCAAGCGTTGCCGCCGCGCACAACGGCCAGGTGCATGTGGCCGCCGTGCCGCCGGCCTTTGCCGACCTCGTGCCGGCAGCCATGCAACGGGTGGCCGTCAAGTCGGTGGATAACCGCGGCATCATGTTCCCCACCGTGCCTGCCACAGGCAAAAAAACGGCAGATGGCTACGATTTGGGGAATGATGTAACGGCTGACCCGGCAATTCGCAAAGCCATCAATATCGCCATCAGCCGCAAAAAACTGGCAGACGGCGTATTGCGCGGGTTCGGCACGCCGGCCTGGGGCATTGCGGACGGCCTGCCGTGGGACAACCCGGCGCAGCGTGTGGCAGATAACGACATGGCAAGCGCCAAACGCTTGCTGCAACAGGCGGGGTGGACGCTCAATGCCAAAGGCGTGCTGGAGAAAAATGGCAAGGAAGCGCGCATCCCCCTGCTGTATTTCTCGAACGACAGCACCCGCCAAGCCCTGGCGCTGGCCGTGGCCGATATGGTCAAGCCCCTGGGAATCGTGCTGGAAGTTTCGGGCAAAACCCGCGAGGAGGTCAAACGCCTCAAGCACACCAGCGCCGTGCTGTACGGCTGGGGCGCGCATACGCCGCGCGAAGTCTATAGCCTGTACGCCGGCTCCCAGGCGGGCAAGGGCAGTTACAACGCTGGTTTCTACAACAACCCGGCCGTCAATGCCTATCTGGATGCCGCTGAAAAGTCCAGTTCGCTCAATGCTTCCTTGCCGCTGTGGCGCAAGGCCATGTGGGACGGCAAAACCGGCTTTGGCATGAAAGGCGACGCTGCCTGGGCTTGGCTGGTTAATCTGGATCATATTTATTTCGTCAATAAATGCCTGGACATCGGGCCGCGCCAAATCGAGCCGCATGGTCATGGCTACCCCGTAACGTGGAACATCCAGGACTGGAAGTGGACTTGTCGCTGATGCAGGCAAATAAATGATCGAGGAAATGCACAAGGCATGTGCACCCGCATGCCTTGATGTGCCTTGCTGCATAGGGCTTTGCCACAAGGCAAAGCCCTTTTTCTTTTTTTGTGGATTGACGGGTGGGCTTCGTTAATGCGCCCGGCTTGCGTGCGGCACACCTTGTGGTTGGCGCCGTCTGTTTGCGCCAGATGCCCGGCGGTAGGGCGCTGCGGGCAAGCCGCTTTGCAGCAAGACGGGGTTGAGGAAGGCAGGCGCTCTTTTTACGGCGCTTCTTCTACTTTCTGATAAATGCGAAAGGATAAATGCGAAGGCATTGCGCGTGTTTCTTCTGCCTGCATGGCCAGCCCGCTCGGTAGCCAGAAAGAGCTGCATGGAATTGGCAAAGTTGTTAGAGCACAGTCCGCAGTGCTGGAGGGCGCGTTAGTTACATTGAACAACGCGGCGCAAGGGGTGTGGTGATTTGCCGCTTGTTCTTGGAGCAATAGCCACAATCCCATCTCATAAATCAATCAATCGTTTGATTTGTGCTTTAGAATGGCGCCCTACCGCATGTATTCCCTGCCTGGTTGTTGGTGTAGCAACCGGGCAGGTTTTGTTGATGCATCCAGCGTGCGTGCATTGCGCTTTGATCGCGGTATTTTTGTTGCAATAGAAAGAATTTTCATCATGACTATGCTTCGTTCAGCACTGCGGCCCCGTGCGGCGCGCCAGACTGTTTATGTAGCAGCCGCTTTGTCGGCTGCGCTGGTTTTAACCGCCTGTGGCGACAAGAGCAAGCAGGCCGGTGCTGCTGGCGCTGGCGCGGGTGCGCCGCCAGAAGTCGGTGTAGTCGAAGTGCAGCCGGGCGCGGTGCCGCTTACAACGGATTTGCCGGGCCGGCTGGAGGCCTCCCGCC
>CAYUAF010000141.1:0-3541 GCA_964442555.1 uncultured Allobrachymonas sp. | reverse complement strand
AAGCCCTCTCCTGCGATGCCATGTTGCTGAGCTGAAAACAATTGAGACCGTGAAAGACGGTGACTGGCTGGGGACTGACGGCGCCCCAGCAGGGATCAGCATGCCCCCTGCAAACGCAACCAGGGTAACCAAGGCCGCCGTGCGGCGCTGCCACATTACCAACTGCCGCCACAGCCAAGCCCCCCCTGTAGCGCCCGCCCATCGCGGCCTACGAAGGGGCAGTCGCTACAAAACAAAAGCGATATACCGAAATCGCCACATCGCGATTGCTCCAAAATACAAAACACCGCGCCCGCCTTTTGTGATTGCGCCTGCAAGCCGGCCCGCCCCAGGCTGTAGTTTTTTTACCAATTCGGCAGCACATTAAAAACCCGCAAAACCGCAATGCGCCGTAGCCGCTTAGAATGCCCCTTTCATTGCTGTGCTGCTGCCACATCCGTGGTGGGCACGGCTTTTTTCTTGACGCTTGCCTGCAAGCCGGTGTCCATTCCGCCCGGCAACAGGCCCATCGCTGGGAGTGCCCGCCGTGATGAACACGCAGCCCGAAGACGGTTTTTTGACGACCGAACGCCTGGTCAAACGCTTTGGCGACGTATCGGCCGTCAATGAAGTATCACTGTCCATTCGCAAAGGGGAAATTTTTGCTCTGCTGGGCAGCTCCGGCAGCGGCAAATCCACGCTGTTGCGCATGTTGGCGGGGTTTGAGCAGCCCACATCGGGGCGCATTTTGCTCAATGGCCGCGATATTGCCGACCTGCCGCCTTACGAGCGCCCCATCAACATGATGTTTCAGAGCTATGCGCTGTTTCCCCACCTCAATGTGGCGGAAAACATCGCCTTTGGCCTCAAGCGCGAGGGCATGCCCAAAGACCAGATCGCCCAGCGCGTAGATGAGATGCTGCAACTGGCACGCCTGCAACAATACGCTTCGCGCAAGCCGCACCAGCTCTCGGGCGGGCAGCAGCAGCGCGTGGCACTGGCGCGCAGCCTGGCCAAGCGGCCACAACTGCTGTTGCTGGACGAGCCTATGGGCGCGCTGGACAAAAAACTGCGCGAGCAAACCCAGTTCGAGCTGGTCAATATCATCGAATCGGTAGGCGTGACCGTCGTCATGGTGACGCACGACCAGGAAGAGGCCATGACCATGGCCTCGCGCATCGCCATCATGAGTGACGGGCGCGTGCTGCAAACAGGCAAGCCGCAAGAGGTGTACGAGTACCCCAACTGCCGCTTCGTGGCCGACTTTATCGGCAATGTCAATTTGCTGGATGGCACCGTGCGCAGCAGCGAGCCGACCCTGACCATTGTCGAAACCCCGCTGGGCGCAGTCGAGCTGGGCCACGGCGTTTCGGTGGCCGAAGGCATGCCCATCAGCATTGCCATTCGCCCCGAAAAAATCCGCATCAGCACCGAGCCGCCCGAATCCGGCCGCCGCAACGTGTTTCGCGGCAAGGTCATTGAGATTGCCTACCTGGGTGATGTCAACGTCTACATCGTGCTCATGCCCGACGGCACGCGCGTCAAAATCACCGGCATCAACTCCGTGCACGAATCCGAAGCGCCCATCACCTGGGAAGACGAGGTGTACTTCTGGTGGCATCCGCTCGCCGCAGTAGCCCTCACGCACTAAGGCAGGAAGGACAGCGACCATGGACTGGATCAAACGCTTCTTCAAGGGGCTGCGCAACGGACGCACCGCCGTCATCGGCGTGCCCTACCTCTGGCTCATCGTCTTTTTCGTACTGCCGTTTCTGGTGCTGCTGCGCATCAGCCTCACGCACATCGGCCCCGACGGCGACCCGTTTGCACCGCTCTACACCGTGGTAGACGGCACCGTGCAGTGGCTGCTGCACTATGAAAACTACCTGTCGATTTTTCGCGATAGCGCAGGCCCCGACGGCCAAACCGGCCCGCTGGGACAAACCATCTACTTCACGGCCTACCTCACCTCGCTCAAGTACGCCACGCTCACCACCCTGCTGTGTCTGATCTTGGGCTTTCCGTTTGCCTGGTTCATCGCCCGCAGCCGCGAAAGCCTGCGCACCCCCATGCTGACGATGGTGATGCTGCCTTTCTGGACGCCGCTGCTGCTGCGCGTGTATTCTTGGAAAGGCCTGCTGGCCGACCAAGGCCTGTTCAACCGCATGCTCATGAGCATGGGGCTGATTGACGAGCCCCTGCACCTGCTCTACAGCGATGTTTCCATGCTGGCCGGCATGACGTATATCTACCTGCCCTTCATGATCATGCCGCTGTACGCCAACCTGAGCAAACTCGACACCCGCCTGCTGGAAGCCGCCTACGACCTGGGCGCCAGCCCCTGGAAGGCGTTCTGGCTCGTCACCATTCCCTTAAGCCGCGCGGGCATCATCGCCGGCTGCATGCTGGTATTCATTCCGGCGCTGGGCGAATTCGTCATCCCCTCGCTGTTGGGCGGTGCCGAAAACATCATGATCGGCCGCGTGGTATGGGATGAAATGTTCGCCGCCAACAACTGGCCGCGCGCCTCGGCGCTGGCCGTGGTCATGATCCTCATGATTCTGGTTCCGCTGGCCGTTTACTCCCACTACAGCGGCAAGCAAACGCAGGCCACAGCGCGCAAGAAGGGAAGATGAACATGGCATCGTCCGCTCAACGTTTTATCGAAAAACACATCGGCAAGATGTGGATTGCCGGCGTTTTTGCCTTTCTATACCTGCCGCTGTTTTACCTGATTCTGTTCTCGTTCAACAGCACGCGGCAAGACACGCGCTTTACCGGCTTTTCTCTGCGCTGGTACGAAGCCTTGTTCAACGACTCGCGCCTGATCGAGGGCTTTTTGCTCTCGCTGCGCGTGGCCATGATCAGCGCCACATTTTCAGCCGTGCTGGGCACCTTGGCCGCTTTCGTGCTGGTGCGCTACAAACGCTTTCCGGGCCGCACCCTGTTCTCGGGCATGGTCAGCGCGCCACTGGTCATGCCCGACATCATCATCGGCCTGTCGCTGCTGCTCCTGGCCGTCACCGTGCAGCGCGCCGCGGGCTGGCCCGATCGGGGCACCGTCACCATCGTGATGGGGCACGCCCTGCTGGGCATGGCCTATGCCACCGTCGTCGTGCAATCGCGCCTGCAAGAGATGAACCGCTCGCTCGAAGAAGCCGCCATGGATCTGGGCTGTCGGCCGCTGCAAGTCTTCACGCTCGTCACATTGCCCAACATCGCGCCGGGCATCATCGCCGCGTGGCTGCTGTCGTTCACCTTGTCGTTTGACGATGTCGTGATCGCGGAGTTCTTGTCCGGCCCGGGCGTAACCACCCTGCCGCAAGTCATCTTCTCGTATGCCCGCCGGGGGGTCAATCCCACCATCTTTGCCGCTGCGGCGCTGCTGATCTCGGTCGTTACCGTTGCCGTCATCATCTACAGCTTCGTGCTGGCCCGCCAAACTCGCCGCCGCCAGCGGCTGAACCAGAGTTGATTTCTCGCTACGTTTCTTACCAAAAGGGCATCCAGAGGTTCCTCGTCGTTTCGTGTGGAATTTGACAGCGAGAATCCATCGTAGTGG
>CAYUAF010000140.1:0-3548 GCA_964442555.1 uncultured Allobrachymonas sp. | reverse complement strand
AAGTCGGCAGTCTCCTGCCAAAAGTCCGTTTACACAAAATTCTGCACACCCTCCGTTTGGCAAAAACACGGCAAGGGCACTCACTGAACGTACAAACCCGTTGATCGACGTGAACCGCTCAAAAAAGCAACTGCGCCCTCACCAGAGATCGACAACACACCGCCACCTATTTGCCGCATGCCGCCGTGAAGCATAACCGGCATCCAGCAGCAAACTGCGAGCTGTTTCTTTTTGCGATCAAAGCGCTATCTTCATCTGTTTTTCGCCCCCGCAATCGCCTACAATGCTCGGTGACGGGCCTTCCCGCATGGTGATATAGCCAACCGGGTCAGGTGGGGAACCAAGCAGCCCTAACTGTGGAGCCAGTGCCGGGGTCAAGGCTCGTCACCCCTCATCTTGGCGCTGCATGGCATACATACGCCAAATGGCAGGTAGCACTGGCCCTATCTTGCCTCTGCACCCAACAACAAACGCGCAAACGCCCTAAGGCTTTGCCAAACCACCAACGGCTGCGCATTGCATACTTCATCGCTATTTGCCGCAAGACAAACTGCTGAAGCAGCCCATCCACATGCATTCAGCAAAAACAGTTGTGTGTAAAAAGCGCCGCAGCCTTTCAAATTAAACACGCATCACGCCAAGCTTGCATGACTCAAGACGCGCAGTATTCTTCTCAAAGACTGCCATTGAAAACAAAAGCCGTCAAACAACAAGAACATGCTTCTTTGCTGCGCATGCATATATCGCTTCTGAAACAGGCTCTCCAAGCTATCTGCTGCACCTCCCCGTTCGATAGAAGACAACACACATACCTCTCAACCAAGCTCGAAAGCCGAGCACCATCAAAATGGGCTGTTGATATTGCGCTGAAATTCACGCAACTTGGCACACAAACTGTAGTTGATGTGTCTCCATCGCTCTCAATCCAAACAAACCAAGACACAACAGAGCAAGATACGCCTTGTTTCAAGCAACAAAAAAGCCCCTTTGCAGGGGCTTTTTGCCATATCGGGAAATACCGATTCGATTAGCGGGAACCAACCACTTCGATTTCTACACGACGGTTTTTAGCGCGGCCTTCGCGAGTAGCGTTGCTGGCAACTGGCTGTTTCTCGCCTTTACCTTCAACTACGATGAGGTCAGCAGGAATGCCTTTGGAAACCAGATAGGCTTTCACAGCGTTAGCGCGACGCTCGGACAGACCCTGGTTGTAAGCGTAGGTACCGATAGAGTCGGTGTGACCAGTGCTGATAATGGTTTCTACGTTAACGCCTTGGATTTTGGCAACCAGATCATCCAAAGCTGCACGACCAGCGGGCTTCAGCACGTACTTGTCGAAGTCGAAGAAAGTGTCAGCAGCGTAAGTCACTTTGCTGGTAACTGCTTGCTGTTGAGGCTCTGGCTTAGGAGCTTCAGGCTGGGCAACCAATGCGCCATCGCAGCCAGCAGCTGCAGTAGCAGGTGTCCAGAAGTTGTTGCGCCAGCACAGTTCGTTGGTGCCGTTTTTCCACTGCAGATTGTCGTGGTTGTTGCGCCAGTTGTCGCTATTGGTTGTAGAACCAGCAGCCATAGCGCTACCTGCCACGGCAACCGTTGCGAACAACACAGCCAGTTTATTCAGTTTCTTCATGTGTATCCTCTTGATAAAACCACAGCAGGAGCTGCACGATTAATGCGAGTCTAGATGCCATGAACATCTCTCGTCTGAGCGATTGTGCCACAGCACAGGATGACTGTAACCGCTTCAAAGTATCCATGCACGCCCTGCCGGGCAGAAAACGCCCTCTTTGTTGCAGGATTACTACAAGCATGCCGTGCAACTGGGCATAACGTCACGCAGATGACAACGGTTAGAATGGAATTTTTCCGTTCCCTGATGATCTGTGCATGCGCATGGTTTATGCCAGCGCATGCTATTGATTGGAACTTTAATTAGAACTTTAATTTCCCTCGCATGACCGATTTTGCCAAAGAAACGCTCCCCATCAGTCTAGAAGAGGAGATGCGGCGCAGCTATCTGGATTACGCCATGAGCGTAATTGTGGGGCGCGCCCTGCCCGATGCCCGTGACGGCCTCAAGCCCGTGCACCGCCGCGTGCTGTTTTCGATGCACGAGGCTAACAATGTCTGGAACCGCCCTTATGTGAAATGCGCCCGTGTGGTGGGTGATGTGCTCGGTCGCTTCCATCCGCACGGCGACTGGGCCACGTACGAAGCTCTGGTGCGCATGGCGCAGGACTTTTCGATGCGCTACCCGCTCATCGACGGGCAGGGCAACTTCGGCTCGGTTGATGGCGACAGCGCCGCCGCTTACCGTTATACGGAGTGTAGGCTGGAGAAGATTTCCAGCGAGATTCTGGCCGATATCGACAAGCAAACGGTCGATATGGTGCCCAACTACGACGGCAAGGAACTGGAGCCTACCGTTCTGCCCACTCGCCTGCCCAATTTGCTGATCAACGGCTCGGGCGGCATTGCCGTGGGCATGGCAACCAACATTCCTCCGCACAACTTGAACGAAGTGGTCGATGCCTGCCTGCATTTGCTGCGCCAGCCTGCGGCCACGTTGGAAGATTTGATGGAGATTGTGCCTGCGCCCGATTTCCCCACGGGTGGCATCATCTACGGCATTCAAGGCGTGAAAGACGGCTACCGCACCGGGCGCGGGCGCGTGGTAATGCGCGCCAAATGCCATTTTGAAGACTTGGACAAAGGCCAACGCCAGGCCATCGTGGTAGACGAGCTGCCTTATCAGGTCAATAAAAAGACGCTGCAAGAACGCATTGCCGAACTGGTGCACGAGAAAAAGCTCGAAGGCATCAGCCACATTCAGGACGAGAGCGACAAATCGGGCATGCGCCTGGTGATTGAGCTCAAGCGCGGCGAAGTGCCCGAGGTGGTGCTCAACAACCTGTACAAGCAAACGCAGTTGCAAGACACCTTCGGCATCAATATGGTGGCGCTGGTAGACGGCCAGCCGCGCCTATGCAACCTCAAGGATCTGCTGGATGTCTTTATTCAGCACCGCCGCGAAATCGTCACGCGGCGCACCGTGTTCGATTTGCGCAAAGCGCGCGATCGCGGCCACGTGCTCGAAGGCCTGGCTGTGGCGCTGGCCAATATCGACGAGTTCATCCGCATCATTCGCGAATCGCCCACGCCGCCAGTTGCCAAAACCGAGCTGATGGCGCGCAGCTGGGACAGCCAGCTGGTGCGCGAAATGCTCACCCGCACGCGCGCAGACGGCGCAACCGTCAGCGCCGACGACTATCGCCCAGAGAGTCTGGATCGCGCCTACGGTCTGCAAAAAGGCGGGCTGTACCGCCTCTCGGACACGCAAGCGCAAGAAATTCTGCAAATGCGCCTGCAACGCCTCACCGGGCTGGAGCAAGACAAGATCGTGGCCGAGTACAAAGAAGTCATGGCCGAGATCGAAGACCTGCTCGACATCCTGGCCAAGCCCGAGCGCGTATCCGTCATCATTGCCGACGAGCTGACCGCACTCAAAAACGAATTCGGCCAAAACAAGGATGGCGCGCGCCGCTCCA
>CAYUAF010000139.1:955-3564 GCA_964442555.1 uncultured Allobrachymonas sp. | reverse complement strand
CCGTATTCAAAGCCATCGGCAAAGCGCGTGCTGGCATTGACCATGACGCTGCTGCTATCAACCTCGCGCAAAAAGCGCTGCGCGTGCATGTGGTGCGTGGTCACAATGGCCTCGGTATGGCGCGATGAGTAGCGGTTGATGTGTTCGATGGCCTCATCCACACCGTCTACCACGCGAATGGCGATGATGGGTGCCAGGTATTCCGTGCTCCAGTCGGCCTCGCTCGCTTCCAGCAAGCGGGCGTTTTGCGTGTCAGGGTGCGCGCCCAAAATGGCCATGGCGACTGTGTCGCAGCGCATTTCCACGCCCTTGTCTTTGTAGGCTTTGCCGATGCGGGGCAAAAACTCCGCCGCTACGCCCCGCGCTACCAACAGGCTTTCTGTGGCATTGCAGGGGCTGTATTTTTGCGTTTTGGCGTTAAGGGCGATTTTTACTGCCATGGCGATGTCGCAAGGGTCATCCACATAGGTGTGGCAGTTGCCATCCAGATGCTTGATGACGGGCACCTTGGCTTCTGCGCTGATGCGCTCGATCAGGCTCTTGCCCCCGCGGGGGATGATGACGTCCACATACTGCGGCATGCTGATCAAATGCCCCACGGCCTCGCGATCGGTTACCGGCACCAGCTGCACGGCATCTACCGGCAGGCCCGTGGCCTCCAACGCCTGCTGTACCAGTGCTGCCAGCGCCTTGTTGGATTCGATCGCCTCACTGCCCCCGCGCAAAATGCAAGCGTTGCCGCTTTTGATCGACAGGCTGGCGGCCTCAATCGTCACATTCGGGCGGCTTTCGTAAATCATGCCGAATACGCCAATAGGCACGCGCATTTGCCCCACGCGGATGCCGCTGGGGCGCTCTTGCAGACCCCCGATGGTGCCGATAACGTCGGGCATGGCGGCCAGCTGCAAGCAGCCTTCTTGCAAGGTGGCAATGACCTTGTCGGTCAAGCGCAGGCGGTCCACCATCGGCGCGCTCAAGCCCGCCGCTTCTGCGCGCGCAATGTCTTGTGCGTTGGCCGCTTGCAAAAATTCGCTCTGCTGTTCCAGCAAATCTGCCAAGGCATGCAGGGCGGCGTTTTTTTGCGCGGCTGATGCGGCAGCCATGCGCGTAGCCGCTTCGCGGGCTTGCTGGCCCAGTGTGTGCATCAGGGCTTGAACATCGCCGTTCTGGGCGTTGGTAGAGGAGGACATGCGCACCTTCCAGACAAATCAACAATCAATGAGAAAACGAACAAAAGATTATAAAAACCGCCCTTGCTTGCGCGGCTCCGGTTTTTCCCGCATCCGGCGGCATGGATGGTCTTTTAGCAACACCCCTGATTCCGGCAACGTGGCCACAATCTGCTACAGCACAATCCGCCCTCCATCAGGCACGGCCAAATGGTCGGCGCAAACCCATACATGGCAGCGCGCATGCAAATTGCAAGAAACATTCTGCAATAGGCATTCCGGGCATGGCGCACATCGCGCAAGGGTTACCCAGTCGCTTAAGACGCAGGGCAGCAGGCGGCTCCGCTACACTTTCGGGCATGAGCACATCTGAATCTCATCCACACAGCGCAGCCCAAACAGTTGTGCGCCAGGCACAGCCCACCGAAAGCTACAACCCCTCTGCCAAACAACGGGCCGCAGCCAAGCTCAGCCGCATTCCCGTCAAGATCGAAACGCACGAAAGCCTGCGCAAACCCGAGTGGATTCGCGTGCGGGCAGGCAGCCCCAACACGCGCTTTTACGAAATCAAAGACATTCTGCGCAAAAACCATTTGGTTACCGTGTGCGAAGAAGCATCTTGCCCCAACATTGGCGAATGTTTTGGCAAAGGCACGGCCACCTTCATGATCATGGGAGACAAATGCACACGCCGCTGCCCGTTTTGTGACGTGGGCCATGGCCGCCCCGACCCGCTGGATAGCCAAGAGCCGGAAAAGCTTGCCCAAACCGTTGCTGCACTCAAGCTCAAATACGTGGTCATCACCAGCGTAGACCGCGACGATTTGCGCGACGGCGGCGCGCAGCACTATGCGGACTGCATTCGCCAAATACGTGCGCTATCGCCCTTGACGCAAATTGAAATTCTGGTGCCCGATTTTCGCGGCCGCGACGACAAGGCGCTGGGCATTCTGCAAAGCGCGCCGCCAGATGTCATGAACCACAACCTGGAAACCGTGCCCCGCCTATATCGCCAAGCACGGCCCGGCGCAGACTACGCCTTCAGCCTGAACCTGCTCAAAAAATTCAAGGCGCTTTTTCCGCACATTCCCACTAAAAGCGGTTTGATGGTGGGATTGGGCGAAACGGATGAAGAAATCCTCGCCGTCATGCGCGATATGCGTGCGCACAACATCGACATGCTCACCATCGGCCAGTACCTGGCACCTAGCGCCAGCCACTTGCCCGTCAAGCGCTATGTGCACCCCGACACCTTTCGCATGTTTGAAGAACAAGCGCGCGCAATGGGCTTTAGCCACGCCGCTGTAGGGGCGCTTGTGCGATCCAGCTACCACGCCGACCAGCAAGCGCACGCCGCAGGCATTCGCTAAAACTACCTCACCTTGCACCTTGCACCTTGCACCTTGCACCTTGCACCTTGCACCTTGCACCTTGCACCTT
>CAYUAF010000139.1:0-855 GCA_964442555.1 uncultured Allobrachymonas sp. | reverse complement strand
GCAACAGGCAACAGGCAACAGGCAACAGGCAAGCCAATAGCATCGCGCACCGCAAACCGCTGCCGCATTGGCTTTTAGTGCATATAGCAGCGATGCATGTGGCTCAATCACGCCTGGCAGGCAAAAGCGGCGGCCATAAGATACCAGCCGCCGCGTTCATGCTCTATCGCGCCACAGGCAACATACCGCCATGCTGCAACAACCAATCACGACGCACTACGCACAACGGGCATTCCAAAAGCGACACAAGGTTTCTACAGCCAAATACAAAACTTATTTTGCTTCGTCCACTGCCTCCCAAAGACAGCTGGGCGCAAGGGCACAAGACCAGCACGAGCGCATATTTCCCAACATGCAGTAGCCCGTAGGACTGCTGGGAACAGCATCCGCTTTTCCAGCTCCTTTAAACCGGGGGCAACACGCAGCCGCCCGGTAGGCGGCTGGATCGACACCACACCCGGCATCCCAGCCGCGAATGCTTCAACACGCAACCACTCACAAGACCTAGCCGCAAAACTGCCAGTGATAGCGGACACGCACTTGAGTGCACAAAAAATAGCGCATAAATAATGGCCGTCTTGCACTTGACAGGTACACATCGAATAAAGCGCATTTCGCAAAGACGCGTATTCCGCAATACGATAGCTTGCACGGCCACGCCCCAAACATCTGCATACCGCATCAAACGCAGCAGGCAATAAAAAAGCGCCTGCATATTGCAGGCGCTTTTTGTGTCTTGATTCTCCCGCCCATTCTGGACTGAAGCGGGAGACTCATCCATAAGCCGTGCTTATTTCCGAGTTTCCTCTGGAGAGAGGATGTAGTCGTCGATAACTTCGGACTGGATGAATTTCG
>CAYUAF010000138.1:0-3568 GCA_964442555.1 uncultured Allobrachymonas sp. | reverse complement strand
GTGGCGACGCCACCCCCCGTAAGTTTTGCGACATCCTGCTCGAAGGCTTGGCCCCAGACGGCGGCCTGTACCTGCCCGCGCACTACCCACAGCTGGGCGCGGCCGATCTGGCCCGCCTGCGCAGCGTGTGGCAAACCCAGGGCTACGCCGCGCTGGCGTTCGAGATCCTGTCGCTCTACATCGACGACATTCCGGCCGCCGACCTTCAACGCATCTGCGAGAAGACCTACACGCCCGAGGTGTTCGGCACGCTGGAGATCGTTCCGCTCAAGAAGCTCGGCAACGGCTTCTACCTCGAAGCCCTGTCCAACGGCCCCACGCTGGCCTTCAAGGACATGGCGATGCAACTGCTGGGCAACCTGTTTGAGTACGAACTGGCCCGCCGCAACGCGCAGCTCAACATCCTGGGCGCCACCAGCGGCGACACCGGCAGCGCCGCCGAATACGCCATGCGCGGCAAGCGCGGCATCCGCGTGTTCATGCTCAGCCCCCACGGGCGCATGAGCGCGTTTCAGCAGGCGCAAATGTTCAGCCTGCAAGACGCCAACATCCACAACATCGCCATCGAAGGCGTGTTTGACGACTGCCAGGACATCGTCAAAGCCGTCAGCAACGACCTGGCCTTCAAGCGCCAGCACCAGATCGGCACCGTCAACAGCATCAACTGGGCGCGCCTGCTGGCGCAGGTGGTGTATTACTTTGCGGGCTACTTCCAGGCCACGCAAGCTGACAGCGAGACGGTGGACTTCACCGTGCCCAGCGGCAACTTTGGCAACGTCTGCGCCGGCCACGTGGCCCGCATGATGGGCCTGCCCATCGACCAACTTGTCGTGGCTACCAACGAAAACGACGTGCTTGACGAGTTCTTCCGCACCGGCGTGTACCGCGTGCGCGCAAGCGCCGACACGTTCGAAACCAGCAGCCCCAGTATGGACATCAGCAAGGCCAGCAACTTCGAGCGCTTTGTGGCCGACCTGCTGGCTGGCGATACAGGCCGCGACGGCGCGCGCATCAAAGCCCTGTTTCACGACGCGCTGGCGCAATCGGGCCAGTTTGACCTGAGCGCCGACCCCGCCTTTGCCCAGGCCCGCACGCGCTACGGCTTTGCCAGCGGCAAAAGCACCCATGCCGACCGCCTGGCCACCATCCGCAACGTGTACGAGCAGCACGGTGTGATAATCGACACCCACACCGCCGACGGCGTGAAAGTGGCCCGCCAACAGGCGCAAGCCGGCGTCCCCATGATCGTGCTGGAAACGGCTCTGCCCATCAAATTTGCCGCCACCATCCGCGAAGCCCTGGGGCGCGAGCCTGACCGCCCCGCACAGTTTGAAGGCATTGAAAACCTGCCCCGCCGCGTGCGCGTGATGCCGGCTGATGCGGCGCAGGTCAAGGCGTTCATCGCCCAAGAGGTGGAATAAATCACCCGCAAAAACACCCACAAAAGCTTGGCAGTGCCTTGGCGGGCCTGCCATACGTAATTGTTGCTACGCATAACCGTTGCGCAAACGCTTTCTTTCATACTGGTGTGGGTTTGATTTTGGCACCGGCAGCAACACGATCGCCTGCCCACGCTGGAGCAGACTGAGCGCCACACAATCTCTCTGCCCAGCAAGCGCCTTTAAGGTTTGGCAAAACCTGCCAACTGCAACACATATGCGCCACGTGTTGCCATTGGGCATATTGTGTGGCTCCCGGTGCGGCGTCTACAATCCGGCTGTTTGTTTGAAAGGATATTGTCATGAAAACACGTTCTGCGCCTTGCAACACGCGTCTGCGCCTGGGTAGCGTTTTTTGTGCCGCTGTGCTCATGGCACTATCCGGCTGTACCGCCATCACAACCTATTCGCCTCCGGTCATTTCGCGGTCGCCTTCTGCAACGCAACCGGCATCTGGTGGCACGGTTGCGAGCTGGACGGGCACTTACCGCACCGTGCTGCCTTGCGCGCACTGCGCAGGCGTTCAGCTGGACTTGACCCTGTACCGCGATGCCACATACGACCTGCTCACGCAGGAGCTGGGTACCAATCGCCCGCCCATGAAAAGGCGCGGCGGCTTCACCTTCAACAACGACGAGACCCGCATCGTGCTGGACGCCAACGGACAAGGCCGCAGCTTCGACATTCTGCCCCCCAACCGCTTGCGCATGCTGGGCAAAGACGGCTCACCCGTCACCGGCCCCGAGGCCTACCGTTTCATCCTGAGGAAATAAGGCCCGCCGCCCTCTGCCCACACGCCCCGCCGTTCAAGCCAACGCCGGGGCGTTTTTCATGCCGTCATGGCGAGGGATTGCGCAGGCTACCCCCTTTGCCCTGCCCTTGAAATGGACGCCGCAGCACCCAGCTTGCTAGAGAGAAACACAGTTTTTTTCTGTAGAAATTTCCTTTTTTGGGAGCAGATATGCGAATCGACAAACTCACCAGCAAATTTCAAGAAGCCTTGGCCGATGCCCAAAGCATGGCCTTGGGCAAAGACCACGCCTACATCGAGCCTGTGCACGTCCTGGCCGCCATGTTGCAGCAGCAAGACGGCCCACGCGCCCTGCTGCAACGCGCAGGTGCCAACGTAGCAGGCTTGCAGGCAGCAGCCGAAGCGGCCATTGCGCGCCTGCCGCAAGTGCAGGGGCAAGAGCAGGTGCAGCCCGGCCCCGATTTGATCAAGCTGTTGCAAGCCACCGAAAAAGAGGCCATCAAACGCGGCGACCAATTCATTGCCAGCGAACTGTTTCTGCTGGCCGTGGCCGATGCCAAAAGCGCCATTGGCGACATGGCGCGCGCCAACGGCCTGACGCGCAAGGCACTCGAAGCCGCCATTGAAGCCGTGCGCGGCGGCCAAACCGTAGACAGCGCCGATGCCGAAAGCAACCGCGAGGCGCTGAAAAAATACACGCTGGATCTGACAGAACGCGCCGCCCAAGGCAAGCTCGACCCCGTCATCGGCCGCGATGACGAAATCCGCCGCACCATCCAGGTGCTGCAACGCCGCAGCAAAAACAACCCCGTACTCATCGGCGAGCCGGGCGTGGGCAAAACCGCCATTGTCGAAGGGCTGGCGCAACGCATCGTCGCAGGCGAAGTGCCCGACACCCTCAAGGGCAAGCGCGTGCTGGCGCTGGACATGGCCGCCCTGCTGGCGGGTGCCAAATACCGGGGCGACTTTGAGGAGCGGCTGAAAAACGTGCTCAAAGAGCTGGCCAAAGACGAAGGCCAGACCATCCTCTTTATCGACGAATTGCACACCATGGTAGGCGCAGGCAAAACCGATGGCGCTATGGACGCGGGCAACATGCTCAAGCCCGCGCTGGCCCGCGGCGAGCTGCACTGCGTGGGCGCCACCACGCTGGACGAATACCGCAAGTACATCGAAAAAGACGCCGCGCTGGAGCGCCGCTTTCAAAAAGTGCTGGTGGGCGAACCTACGGTAGAAGCCACCATTGCCATTTTGCGCGGCCTGCAAGAAAAGTACGAAGTGCACCACGGCGTGGAAATTACCGACCCCGCCATCGTGGCGGCAGCCGAGCTTTCGCACCGCTACATCACCGACCGCTTTTTGCCTGACAAGGCCATCG
>CAYUAF010000137.1:0-3571 GCA_964442555.1 uncultured Allobrachymonas sp. | reverse complement strand
ACCGACGGCCAAGGCCGCACGGTGGACTTCAAAAACACCGTCATCGTCATGACCAGCAATATCGGCTCGCCCATCATCCAGCGCATGAGCGGCCAGCCGCAAGACGAAATCAAGGACGCCGTGTGGGAAGAACTCAAAACCCACTTCCGCCCCGAGTTTCTCAACCGCATTGATGAAATCGTGGTCTTCCACGGCCTGGACGCCGCGCACATTGCCGAAATCGCCAAAATCCAGCTGCATGTGCTGGAGCAGCGCATGCACAAAATGGACCTGACGCTGGACGTATCGCCTGCCGCGCTGGAAGAGCTGGCCAAAGTCGGCTTCGACCCGGTATTTGGCGCGCGGCCGCTCAAACGCGCCATCCAGCAGCGCATCGAAAACCCGCTGTCCAAGCTGCTGCTGGAAGGCAAATTCCCGCCCAAGTCCGTGATTCGGATTACGGTAGACCCCGTCAAAAACCCGGGCGTATTCGAGTTTGAACGCGCAAACCAAGCGGCTGCGCCATAAGCCAGCCCGGTTCGCGCCCAGCGCCCGCGCTGCGCCGACACTGATCTGCTGATTTGCTTGTCTGCTGATTTGCTTGTCTGCTGATTTGCCTGCCCACTTAGCGGGCGGCCTGCAAGCCGCCTGGTCAAGCAACAGCAACCATCTTGTCGTAAAACCGCCAAGAAACGGACACCCACCCCGCCACACAGGCCAGCCTCGCGCTGGCCTGTTTTTTTCCTGCAATGGAACAAATCCCTGCTGCCAATCGGCATTGCGCCCCGTTGCAATTGCTTGCACTTGTTGCAGGAACTATTCACGCCTGCACGCGCTCTATCCAGCATCTTTCACTGCATCTGGAGATCAAAACATGCGTTCTTCCTTCAAGACATCCCTCAAAGCGTCTTTCGTGGCTGCCAGCTTGGCCGTAGCTGCCGTTGCCGCGGCGCAATCTACATCCGCGCCGCGTGCAGCAGCACCCTGCCCCGGTCAAGGCGATTGCACGCAGCCACATCGCGGCGGCAACCGCCAGACACGCCCCCAGGCCATGACGCCCGAGCAACACTTGGCCCGCTTTGACAGCATGGCCGCCCAACAGGCGCAAACCCTGAAAATCACGGCTGCCCAACGCCCACTGTGGGATGCCTATGTGCAAACCAAAAAGAACATGCTGTCCGCCAAACAGCAAGATATGCAGCGCCAGGACTTGGCCCACATGCCTGCAGATGAACGCGCCGAACTGCGCGCCCGCCATCTCGAAACCGCGGCCCAACATGCACGCCAGATCGCCAGCAGCACCAAGGCCCTGCGCAATGCCCTGACGCCCGAGCAGCGCACCCAATTCGATCAGATGCCCATGCATGGCAAACACCGCTTTTTTGGCGGCCGGCATCACGGCAAACGCGGCATGCCCCGCGCCGCCATGCCTGCCAACACGCCTGCATCCAGCGCTGGCAAGCGTTAAAACAGTCTGGCAAACCACCAGCCCGCCATAAAAAAACGGCGCAGAGTGCTCTGCGCCGTTTTTTGCTTATCCCCATAAGCTACATGGGGCGAAATGCCTGGATCAGGACAAGTGCTTGCCTACCAACCCAGCCATTTCAAACATGGTGACTTGCTTTTTGCCGAACACTTTGGCCAGTTTGTCATCGGCATTGATGTTGCGTTTGTTTTGCGCGTCTTGCAGCTTGTGCGCCTTGATGTAGTCCCACAGCTTCTTGATCACTTCCGTGCGCGGCAGCGGGCTGGTGCCCACAACAACGGCCAGCTCTGCGCTGGGAGTGAGCGGCTTCATGAAAGCGGCGTTAGGCGCACGCTTTTTGGCAGCGGGTTTTTCTGTAGCGGATTTTTTAGCGGTTGCCATCTTTGTTTCCTCACCTTCCTCAAAAAGGGTTTGTTAAAGTATTCGGCATCTGCACTGTGGCGTGCACGCTGCCCGTAGGGGATTAATACTAATAGAGAAAACTGCCATATTGCAATAAACCCTGTGTGTTTTTACACGAAATAATTTGTTAATCGTTCGCATCGCGTACAGGCAACAACACCCAAAACACCTTTTCGCACCGGCAGTTACGTCTTGTACACATCGTAACGCGCCGCCAGCTCGCGCACGCAGCCTGATGCTACTGGCGCGCAGCCGCGCCCGTCATGCGTTGCCACAAACGAACAGGCACCGTCGCAAACAGCACGCCCAACAAGGCAATGCCCAGCGCCAGCCATTGCAAAGAGCTGAGCTGCTCATCCAAGGCCCAAACACCCGTAAGGGCTGCGCCTATCGGCAAGAACACCGTAAACACCCCGGCCCGCGCCGCAGCAATGGTGCGCAAGCCCGTCATCCACAGCCATACGGAACCAATGCCCGCAGCCAAGGCATAAAACACCAGCAACAACCATATGCCATGGGGCACGGCAGCAAAGTCAAAGCCCAGCGCAAGGTACAGGCCAAACGGGGTAGACAGCACAAAACCCCACAGATTGATGAGTGCCGCAATGCGCCGCGCCGACAGCGTGCTGGTGAGCTTTTTGCCGATGATGGAATAAATCGCCTCGCACAGCACGGCACACAGCAAAGCACCATAGCCCAGCCAAAGGCGCGTGTTCAACGGCTGTGGCGTAGCCGCCTGGTTTGCATCCGCCATACCGCCCCAGGCCAAAAGCAACACGCCCAAAACGGCACAAAAAACAGACAGGCCAATGCGCAGACCAATGCGCTCTTTCAACAAAAGCCAGCCCAGCAAGGCCACCGCGGCAGGAATCGTCGCCATGATGACGCTGGCTGCGGCGGCGCTCGTCAAGCGTACCCCCGTCACCATAAAAACGGTGAACAAAAAATTGCCGAAAAACGATTCGGCAAACACCAGTGCATGCGTGCGCCTATCCAGCCGGGCCTCGCCAGCAGGCTTGCGCAACCAGCCCCACATGGCCAACACGCCTATGCCAAAACGCAGCCACGCCAACAAAAGCACCGGCATGGCCTGCGACAAAGGTTTGGTCAGCGCCACGTAGCCGCCCATCAAAGTCATGCTGCCTGCCAGACACAAATAGGCCCAGAAGTGGGTAAAACCGCTCTTGTTCATGAAATTGATGGTGGGTGATAAATGTGTGGATACATGCATGCGCTGCGGCAGGCTTTGGCGACTGAACGCCCGCGCCCAATACCCCGCGCACGCCCGCTGCACAAGCGGTTCTTGCAGGCCAAGAATTATCCTACGCACCCGCCAACGCCAATGGTTGCGTATGCACATTTTTTACCAACGCCCTGGCAAGGTACTGTGCAGCAACATGCTTTGCACACCCACAAGTTAAATACATCTGCCTTTTGTTAATACTTTGGCAGACAAAAGCATAGGCAAAGTGCCGACAAGCCAAAAACTGAGCCGCCCCAACCTGCTGGACTGCTGGACTGCTGGACTGCTGGACTGCTGGACTGCTGGGCTGCTAGGCTGCTGGGCTGCTAGGCTGCTGGGCTGCTAGGCTGCTGGGCTGCTGGGCTGCTGGGCTGCTGGGCTGCTGGCAGCCTAATTCCGATCTGGTCGCAGGCGCTTCAAACGGCGGCCAATATTTGGGGATTGAGCATGTGCAAAAAATT
>CAYUAF010000136.1:0-3593 GCA_964442555.1 uncultured Allobrachymonas sp. | reverse complement strand
TTGTTCGACGGCATTCCGCTGGACAAGGTGAGCGTGTCCATGACCATGAACGGCGCGGTGCTGCCCATTCTGGCGGGCTATATCGTGGCCGCCGAAGAGCAGGGCGTGAGCCAAGATCAGCTGGCGGGCACCATTCAGAACGACATTCTGAAAGAGTTCATGGTGCGCAACACCTACATCTACCCGCCCAAGCCAAGCATGCGCATCATTGGTGACATCATCGAGTACACGGCGCAAAACATGCCCAAGTTCAACTCGATTTCCATTTCGGGCTACCACATTCAGGAGGCTGGGGCCAACCAGTCGCTGGAGCTGGCCTTTACGCTGGCCGATGGCAAGGAGTACGTTAAAACCGCCTTGGCCAAGGGCATGGATGTGGACGCTTTTGCGGGCCGCCTCTCGTTCTTCTGGGCCATTGGCATGAACTTCTATCTGGAAATTGCCAAGATGCGCGCGGCGCGCCTGCTGTGGTGCCGCATCATGAAAGAGTTCAACCCCAAGAACCCCAAGAGCCTGATGCTGCGCACCCACTGCCAGACCAGCGGCTGGAGCCTGACCGAGCAAGACCCCTACAACAACGTGGTGCGCACCACCATCGAGGCCATGGCCGCCGTGTTTGGCGGCACGCAAAGCCTGCACACCAACGCGCTGGACGAGGCCATTGCACTGCCCACCGAGTTCTCAGCCCGCATCGCCCGCAACACGCAGCTCATCATTCAGGAAGAAACGCACATCACCAACGTGGTCGATCCCTGGGCCGGCAGCTACATGATGGAAAGCCTGACCCAGCAAATGGCCGATGCGGCCTGGAAGATCATTGAAGAAGTCGATGCCATGGGCGGCATGACGCAAGCGGTAGACAGCGGTTGGGCCAAGCTCAAGATCGAAGCGGCCGCTGCCGAGAAGCAGGCGCGCATCGATTCCGGCAAAGACGTGATTGTGGGCGTGAACAAATACAAGCTGGCCAAAGAAGATCCGGTGGAAATTCTGGAAGTCGATAACGTGAAAGTGCGCGAGGCGCAAATCGCCCGCCTCAATGCCATCAAGGCCAAGCGCGACAACGCCGCCGTGCAGGCCGCGCTGGACGCCTTGACCGCCGGCGCAGAAAGCGGCGCCAACCTGCTGGACTTGAGCGTAAAAGCCATTCGCCTGCGTGCCACCGTAGGCGAAGTGAGCGAAGCATTGGAAAAAGTTTTTGGCCGCCACCGCGCGGATACACAAAAGGTAACGGGCGTGTACGCAGCAGCTTACGAATCAGACAAGGATGAGTGGGACACCCTCAAGGCCGACATCGCCGCCTTTGCGCAAGCGCAGGGCCGCCGCCCGCGCGTGATGATTGCCAAACTGGGGCAAGACGGCCACGACCGTGGCGCCAAAGTCGTTTCAACCGCCTTTGCGGACTTGGGTTTTGACGTGGACATTGGCCCGCTGTTCCAAACGCCCGAAGAATGCGCCCGCCAAGCCATTGAAAACGACGTGCACGCCATCGGCATCAGTACCCTGGCGGCTGGCCACAAAACCCTGGTGCCCGCCATCATCAAAGCGCTGCACGACCAGGGCGCGGATGACATCGTGGTGTTTGTGGGCGGCGTGATTCCGCGGCAAGACTATGACTTTTTGTACGAAGCAGGCGTTAAAGGCATCTACGGCCCGGGCACGCCCATTCCTGCCTGCGCCAAGCATGTGCTGGAGCAAATCCAAAAAGCCGTGGCCGAGCAATGATTGCCCTGGACGATGTGGTGCGTGGCACGGGGCCTAAACAGCGCCGCGCCATCGCCAAGACCATCACGCTGCTGGAATCTTCGCGGGCCGACCACCGCGCGCAGGGCGACGCCTTGCTCACGGCTCTGCTGCCGCACACGGGCCAATCGCTGCGCATCGGCATCAGCGGCGTGCCGGGGGTGGGCAAGAGCACGTTTATCGAATCGCTGGGCCTGTACCTGATCGGCAAGGGCCACCGGGTAGCGGTGCTGGCGGTGGATCCGTCATCCACCGTGTCGGGTGGCTCCATTCTGGGCGACAAAACGCGCATGGAGCGCCTGTCCGTTGAAGAAGCCGCCTACATTCGCCCCAGCCCCAGCGGCGGCGCGTTGGGCGGCGTGGCAGACAAAACCCGCGAGGCCATGCTGGTGTGCGAGGCCGCAGGCTACGACGTGGTACTGATCGAAACGGTAGGCGTAGGCCAAAGCGAAACGGCCGTGCATGGCATGTCGGACATATTCGTGCTGTTGCAACTGCCCAATGCGGGCGATGACCTGCAAGCCATCAAAAAAGGCGTGATGGAGCTGGCCGACTTGGTCGTTATCAACAAGGCGGATTTGGACAGCACGGCAGCGGCCCGCGCACGGGCGCAAATCCAGTCGGCCCTGCGCCTGCTGGGCATGCACGGCAACCCGCACGCGGCGCAAGCCGAACAGTGGCAGCCGCAGGTGCTGCAAATCAGCGGCCTCAAGGGCGAAGGGCTGGATGCGTTTTGGGAAGCCGTTAGCCAATACTTCCGGATGCAACAAGCCAATGGCAGCCTGAACGCCCGCCGCCAGCAGCAATCGCTGGCCTGGATGTGGGAGCGTATCGACTCCGGCCTGCGGCAAGCCTTTCGCGAACATCCTGCCGTGCGCGATGCACTGCCCGCCTTGCAAGCGCAGGTGCGGCACAACCAGCTGGCTGCATCTACGGCAGCGCGGCAGTTGCTGCAATCTTTTGGCATACAGGGGTAAAAGGATATGGAAACGCGGCATTTGGCAAACCACGCACAGCATGCAACATGCCGCAGCGCCCGCCTGATGCGGGTTTGCGGCTCATGCATAGGGGCAGGCAGCGTACATGCGCCATGCGCAAGGCATATGGCCGCGCACGCCTTGGGGCGCGCCTGCCAGCCTGCACATGCTGCGGGCGCAGGCCGGTCGCCCGCTTGAACAGATCCGCTTGGACAGATTGTTTGTTTTGTTTTTTTATTAACTGGAGGAAGCCCTCACCATGAAAAAAATTCTTGAACAGCTTGAACAAAAGCGCGCAGCCGCGCGCTTGGGCGGCGGGCAAAAGCGTATTGACGCGCAGCACGCCAAAGGCCGTTTGACGGCGCGTGAGCGTATCGACGTTTTGCTGGACGGTGGCAGCTTTGAAGAATGGGATATGTTCGTTGAGCACCGCTGTACCGACTTTGACATGGATGCCAACCACATCCCCGGCGACGGCGTGGTAACCGGTTACGGCACCATCAACGGGCGACTGGTGTTCGTGTTCAGCCAAGACTTCACCGTGTTTGGCGGCGCATTGTCTGAAGCGCATGCCGAAAAAATCTGCAAACTCATGGATCAGGCCATGAAAGTGGGCGCGCCGGTTATCGGCCTAAACGATTCCGGCGGCGCGCGCATTCAAGAAGGCGTGGCCTCGCTGGCGGGCTATGCCGAAGTGTTCCAGCGCAACGTCATGGCCAGCGGCGTGATTCCGCAAATCAGCATGATCATGGGGCCATGCGCGGGCGGGGCGGTGTATTCGCCCGCCATGACGGATTTCATCTTCATGGTGAAAGACAGCTCTTACATGTTCGTAACCGGCCCCGAAGTGGTCAAAACCGTTACGCACGAAACCGT
>CAYUAF010000135.1:0-3701 GCA_964442555.1 uncultured Allobrachymonas sp. | reverse complement strand
GGCAAAATGCCAATGCCCACAGGCGGGCCGGAAAACAGTTTGGACAGCACCGGCACATTGCCCAGCAAAGATTGCAGCGGCATTTGCACAAAGCGCGACAGCACGGGGCCAAACACCATCAGCCCCCACATGCCGTACACGATGGAAGGCACGGCGGCCAGCAACTCAAT
Source organism: uncultured Allobrachymonas sp. (assembly GCA_964442555.1). GTDB lineage: Bacteria > Pseudomonadota > Gammaproteobacteria > Burkholderiales > Burkholderiaceae_C > Brachymonas. The sequence goes on along the minus strand of CAYUAF010000135.1, from coordinate 3,531 downwards.
CGCCGTGCTCAAAGGCTGCTTGAGCCAGCGCGGCGACATTTCCGTCAGGAACAGGGCAATGCCGAAGCTGACCGGCACGGCAATCAGCAACGCAATGGCCGACGTTGCCAGCGTGCCGTAAATCATGACCCAGCCGCCGTAGTCTTCCATGACTGGATCCCAAGCGCTTTTGATGAGAAACCCCAGGCCAAACTTGCGAATGGCAGGCAAAGCGCCCCAAACCAAAGACAAAATGATGCCCACCAGCAGTGACAGCGTGATCCACGTGGCTAGACGTGCTGCGCCTGCAAAAAATAAATCAGCCAGAAAGCCTTTATGGTGTGTGCTTTTCGGCAGGTCTTGCGCGGTACTTTTGTCAGCAATTGCGTGGGTAGTGCTTGGGGTAGGAGGGATAGCAGTCGACATAAAGTGTTGGCTGGTTTGTTAGAAAAAGTGGATAGACAGGTGTGTGTCTATCCACATTCCACAAACGCGGCTTATTTGTAAGCTATTGGATTGCCGCTATTGTCTTGGATATTGCCCCACGATTGCACGATCACGGCTTTTACATCGTCTGGCATGGCTACGTAGTCTAGCCCTGTAGCGTGTTGGTCGCCGTTCTTGTAAGCCCAGTCCAAGAATTTCAGAACTGCGGCGGCGTTTTCCGGTTTGTCTTGTTTGCTGTGCATCATGATGTAGGTCGCAGCCGTAATGGGCCATGCTTCTGGCGCGGGCTGATTGGTCAGGATTTGATAGAACGAAGACTTCCAGTCGGCAGAGGCTGCGGCAGCTTTGAAGCTGGCTTCATCGGGCGCAACCACATTGCCTGCAGCATTTTTGAGCTTAACGAAAGGCATTTTGTTCTGCTTCACGTAAGCGTATTCCACGTAGCCAATCGAGTTGGGCAGGCGTGAAACGAACTGCGCCACGCCCTCATTGCCCTTGCCACCTGTGCCCACGGGCCAGTTCACGGCCTTGCCTTCGCCGATGGTGGCTTTCCATTCGGGGCTGACTTTGCTCAGGTAATTGGTGAAGTTGAAAGTGGTGCCCGATCCGTCTGCGCGGCGCACGGGCGCAATGGGCGCATCTGGCAGGGTAACGGAAGGGTTGAGCGCCACAATGGCCGGGTCGTTCCAGCGGGTGATTTTGCCCATGTAGATATTGGCCAATGTTGGGCCGTCAAGAATCATGGCGCCTGGTGCTACGCCGGGAATGTTGATGACAGGCACTACGCCACCGATCACGGTGGGGAATTGCACCAGCCCTTTGGCTTTGAGATCTTCATCTTTCAGCGGTTCGTCAGATGCGCCAAAGTCCACCGTTTTGGCTTCGATCTGTTTCATGCCAGCGCTGGAGCCAACCGATTGGTAGTTGATTTTTGTGCCAGTAGCCGTGGCGTATTCGCTGGCCCATTTGGCATACAGCGGTGCGGGGAACGTGGCGCCCGCGCCAGTTGCGCCTGCACCACTTTGCTGTGTAGTTTGCGAACCAGAGGCAGATGCTTGTGGTGCGGAGTCCTGCTTGCCGCAAGCGGTCAACCCTAATGCAGCGGCGGTAATGCCCAAAATGACCAGTCTGCGAGATGTGTACATAAAAATCCTTTTAGTTAAAAAATATGGTGAGGACAAACCATTTGCTGGCTTGTCTGAAACGTACTGTAAAAGGCTTGCATGACATTTTTGTGACAGCCACTGCGCTTGTCGGGCCTGCGCTTATCAGGCCTGTGCGCATATGCCGTGCCGGATGCGGCCTGTAGCGGCCTGTAGCGGCCTGCATGCGCGCTGCGCCTGCCTGCTTCATCCTTGCAAAGAGCGATGCCGTACACTGCGCGTATCCGAATGGCAGGCCGGATGCGGCGCTGCCTGTGTGCCTGGCTGGCGCTTGCGGTGCGTGCGCTGCGTGTGCTGTGGCAAAACGGGGCACAGCCGTGCCCGGAAGCCGTAAACAGCCGGGCAGCTGTGGCAAAAGACAAAGCCAGTTTTGTTTGATTTTTTTGCAGGGATATTCACCATGACCATACGCAACGGCACCCGTTTGGCGGCGATTGATCTGGGCTCCAACAGCTTCCGTCTGGAAATTGGCAAGTACGAAGGCGGCCAGATCGAGCGCGTGGAATATCTCAAAGAAACGGTACGCCAGGGCGCGGGGCTGGACGAGAACAATGTGCTGTCACTCGAGGCCATGCAGCGCGGCTGGGCGTGTCTGGAACGGTTCAAAGAGCGCCTGGGCGACTTTCCCCAAGAGCACATCCGCGCCGTAGGTACGCAAACGCTGCGCCAGGCCGTCAATCGCGCGGAATTTTTGGCGCGCGGCAGCCAGATTCTGGGTGTGCCCATCAACGTGGTGTCGGGCCGCGAAGAAGCGCGCCTGATCTACCAAGGCGCGGCCAGCCTCTTGCCGCGCTCGGACGAGCGGCGGCTGGTAATCGATATCGGCGGGCGCTCCACCGAGCTGATTCTGGGCAAAAACCTCAAGGCCCATGCGCTGGAGTCGGTGCAGGTCGGCAGCGTAACTTGGTCCATGCGCTACTTTCCGAAAGGGGAATTTACGCAGGCGGCATTCCGCCGTGCCGATGTGGCAGCCAAGGCCGAGCTGGACGATGCGCTGGCGATATACGGCGCAGATCATTGGGATGTGGCCTACGGCTGCTCGGGCACGGTAGCGGCAGTGAGCGAAATTCTGTGCGCCGCAGCAGGCGGCACACCCGGCTTGGTGACCCGCGAGGGGCTGGATTGGCTGGTGCAGCACATGCTGCAAGCCCGCAACGCGGCAGCCTTGCAACTGGGCGGGCTGAAAGACGACCGCCGCCCCGTCATTGGCGGCGGCGTCAGCGTGCTGCGCGCCTTGTTCGATCTGCTGGGCATACGGGAAATGCATGTATCGGTCGGCGCTTTGCGCCAAGGCGTGCTGCACGACCTGCTCAAGCGCCAAAAGCCCACAACCGACATCCGTTCGCAAACCGTGAACAAGCTCATGGAAAAATTCCATGTCGACCCCGACCAGGCCGCGCGCGTGGAGCGCACGGCGCTGGCCTTGTACCGGCAGTTGCCGCAACAGGCCGCAGACTTGCAGGAGCGGCGCGAGCGCAAGCTGCGCTGGGCCGCGCGGTTGCACGAGATTGGCAAGCATGTGTCGTACAGCAACTACCACCGGCACGGCGCTTACATTCTGGATCATGCCGAAGCACCGGGCTTTGCCTTGCCCGAGCTGCACCACCTCAGCCAATTGGTGCTGGGGCATCGCGGCAAGCTGCACAAGCTTGATATGGATTGGGTGGAGGGCAGCTTCTCGTCCGCCTTGCTGGCCTTGCGCCTGGCAGTGATCTTGTGCCATGCCAGGCGCAGCCCGCAGACCAAGGGCATTGAGCTGCAACCGGCCAAGGCCAAAGCGGGCGCGGGCAAGGGCGGCTTTGTCGTAACGGTTCCCAAAGCCTGGGCGGCCAAATATCCGCAGTCGCACTATCTTCTGGAGCAAGAGGCACAAGCCTGGGCCAAAACCCGCATCGGCCTGAAGCTGTTGGTGCGGTAAATGCCAGCGCCCAAAATGCCGGCG
>CAYUAF010000134.1:0-3786 GCA_964442555.1 uncultured Allobrachymonas sp. | reverse complement strand
TGGAACTGGTGGAAAAAATGGGCGCGGGCGAAGCCAGTACGGACGATATTGCCGCGGCCAAACGCGTGGCGCACACGCTCAAAGGCTCTGGCGCCATCATTGGCCTGCGCGGACTGGCCTCTTTGGGGCACCATTTCGAAGACGTGCTGGAATACCTGGAAGCACAGGGCGGCCACGTTGCCAAGCCTGTAGCGGCCGTGCTGGCTGATGGTGCCTACTGCCTGGAACAGATGGTGGCTTACGTTACCGGCACCGACGAATATCCGCAGCAAGCGCAAGCCGTGCTGCAAGATGTGCTGGATTTGGCCAACCGCATCGACCGCGGCGAAGAGCTGGAACAAGAAGTGCATCGCGTGGCGCATGGCAGCATGCACATGCCTGCGGCTTCTGTGCCAGCAGCTGCCCACGAGCAAACCGCAGATTTGCTTGCCGATGAGCCGGCAGTAGCGGATGATGCGGTTGCTGCAACAGCTGCATCCGCAACTGCGCCTGTTACTGCGGCGCGTGCAGCGGCAGAAGCAGCGCCTGTGCCAGTGGCTGCATCAACGGCAGCACCTGCGCCTGCCGCCGCAGCCAAAAAACCGGCAACCCCCGCTGCTGCGGCTTTGCGCGTGAGTCTGGATCGGATTGAAGAGCTGTTTCGGGTATCGGCCGAGGTGTCGGTGCATACGGCGGCGATGGAGTCGCGCATCAAGCAATTGAGCGAGCGTGCCAAAGAACTGCTGGAGCAGAACCTGCGCGTGCAAAAACGCCTGTTCGAGCTGGAAACCGTGGTAGACGTGCGCGCCCTGAGCATGATGCGCGCCCAAGGCAGCCGCGAGGGCGATGCCGCCTTCGACCCGCTGGAGATGGACCAGTACAACGAACTGCACAGCACGGCGCACGCCTTGATGGAAGAGGCCAGCGATGCGCGCGTGATCTCGCAGCAGCTCGAAGACGAAATCGCCCAACTCAGCAGCATGCAAACGCAGCAGCAGCAACTGTCGCGCGATTTGCAGTATCTGGTCATCGGCACCCGCATGACGGAAGTGGGCGGGCTGGAATCGCGCTTGCAGCGCAATGTGCGCACAACCTGCCAGGCCACCGGCAAGATGGCCGTGCTGACCCTGAAAGGGGCGGGCACCCTGATCGATAGCGATGTATTGAGCAAGCTGGCTGAGCCTTTGCTGCACATGCTGCGCAATGCCGTAGACCACGGCCTGGAAACACCGCGCGAACGCGTGCAGGCGGGCAAATCGGAAGTGGGCAGCATCGTGCTGGACTTTTCGCGCCAGGGGCAGCAAGTTGTGCTGCGTTGCCAGGACGACGGGCGCGGGCTGGATCTGGCGGCCATTCAGCGCCGCGCGAAAGAACAGGGCCTGATCAAAGCGAACCAGGCCATGAGCGAAGAAGACACCGCCCGCCTAATTACCTTGCCCGGTTTTTCCACCCGCGATACGGTCAGTGAAGTATCGGGCCGCGGCGTGGGCATGGACGTGGTGCGCGCTTGGGCGGAGAGCATGAACGGCTCCATCCGCATCAGCACGCAGGCAGGGCAGGGCACGACCATTGAGTTGCGCTTTGCCGCCTCGCTCTCTACCTTGCAATCGCTGATTGTGGATGTGTTTGGCCAGCGCTTTGCGCTGCCCTCCATGCAAATCGAACAGGCCGTGCCCAAAGGGGCGGGCACGTTTGTGCTGGATGGCAACAAGCTGCAATACCGCTACAACAACCGCGTGCTGCGGGCATTGCGGCTGGCCGAAGTAACCGGCCTGCCCATTGATGCCGACAAGCCGCTGGATGAATACGACGCCGTTGTCGTGCGCGTGCAAGACAAGTTGTTTGCCCTGGCGGTTGATCGCCTGCTGGACTCGCGCGAACTGCTGGTGAAAAACCCCGGTCGCTACGCACGCCATCTGCATGGCGTGGCGGGCTTGTCGGTACTGGGGGACGGCGGCATTGCCGTGCACCTGGACTTGGTGCAATTGCTGGCGGGCTGGCAAGGCAATAGCGGCGTCGTCAAAGTGATGACGCCCGCCAGCCGTGCGGCAGTGGGCAAACCGCAACTGCCGGGCGTGCTGGTGGTGGACGATGCCCTGACCGTGCGCAACACCTTGCAGCAGCTGGTGGAAGACGCCGGCTTCCACGTGGAAACGGCGCGCGACGGCCTGGACGCACTCGATAAACTGCGCACCTTCACCCCCCGCGTGGTGCTGACCGATCTGGAAATGCCCAATATGAACGGCGTGGAACTGACCATGAGCCTGCGCAACCGCGAAGACACCAAAGGCATCCCCATCATCATGATCACCTCGCGCTCGCAAGACAAACACCGCGAACTGGCGCAACACGCCGGGGTGGACGCCTACATCACCAAACCCTACAACGAAGGCGAGCTGCTCAAGCTGATTCGCCAAAGCGTTGCTGCATAAAGGTAGTGAGAAAAATGCAGACCTTAAGCCCTTTGCCTGTTGCGCCGCATGTGGCAACGGCTGCGCGTGCCGTGCAAGGCAGCTATGTGTTGCTGCGCGCCGACTCTTTGCGCTTGCTGCTGCCGCAGTCCGACATCCAAAGCACCGACTACATGCAGGCGCGCCCAGAACTGATCGAGGGCGAAAGCGGCCTGCTGCACGTGCCGGGCAGCGCAGACGGCGCGGTGTATGTCGCCATTTCATCCGACATGCGCCTGCTGGATGCATGCCCGGCCGACCGTTTTGTCAGCACCCGCTTGCGTGGGGGCGTGGACGTGCAATGGTGCTGGACGGAAATGCGCGTACTGCACGATGTGCCGCTGCAATGCGAGCCGCTGCCTGCCGTGCTGCAAGCGCCCTACACACCCGTGCGCGAAATAGCCGCCACGGGCAACAACGAATGGGCCTATCTGTGCTCTGCCGACATGTTGCAGCAATTCGTGCTATCCCAAAAGGGATGACAGCAAAAGGGATGACACGCCATGAGTGAAGAAAAATCACCCCTGTTCACGCCGGCATCGGCGGATATTGCGCCAGACCTTGCAGCGGCTGCAACGGCTGAGACGACGGCAAATGCCCCAGCGGCAGATGCAGCCTTGTTTGCGCCGCCAGCGCCCACGGCGACAGCGCGCGTAGTGGCATATGCCCGCGACAAATGGGTGGCGTTTGCCCCGCACGCCACGCAGGAGTTTGTGGAAAACCCGCAATACCTGACCGTGCCCGGCGGCGCTTACTATGCGTACGGCCTGCTGCATTGGCAAGATCGGCATATCCCGTTCATCCATCTGGAATCGCTGCTGCTGGCCTACCCCGCTTTTGATGCCAAGGCCGCCGCGCCGCATGCGCTGGTGCTGGCCTACCAAGCCGCGCCAAATGCCCCCTTGCAATATGGCGCAGTGGCCGTGGCGGAAACACCGTCTTCCAAAACCGTGTCGGATGCGGACTTCAATCCCCTGCCAACCGATAGCGATATGTGGGCCGAACTGGCCATTTCTTGCTTCAAGCAAGACGGGCGGGTGTACCCGATTCTGGATGCGGCCAGAATTTTCAGTCGCTACCACGGATAAAACCGCTGCCGCAGCAGTTAGCCAATCATCAGGGCGCACCTTCAGCGCAGTAGCTTCACGACATGCTGGGGCAGCCCTGCTGCTGTCGTGCGGGGTAAAGGCGTTTTTGCCGTATAGCAAGAGCAGCGCGTTTAGACACGCGCTCTTTTTGTTGGTGCTTTGTGATGGCAAGGCCGCTGCCGCACAGAAAAAGCCATGCTGATGCCGAAAAGGCGCTGTTGCTTTTTATGCGGGTGGATGGTTCGTTAGCACATCGCCTTTTTGCAGGG
>CAYUAF010000133.1:0-3795 GCA_964442555.1 uncultured Allobrachymonas sp. | reverse complement strand
CCCAAAATACATTGCCCGCCAGCAGCCACAGGGCTTGTGCGGGCACATGCCCTTGCACGGCGGCATACGCCATGGGTATGCCCCAGCTGAAGGCCAGCCCCAGCACCGCTTGGGGAATGGAGACAAAACGCTTGGCAAACGGGTAGGCTATGCTGATTAGCAAGGCGGGAAAAGAAAACGCAATCGTGAGCCGGTTGGTGCCCAGCACCAACGCAAATGCCAGCAACGCCAAGGTTGCGCCAAAGGCCAGCGCCTCTTTCACGCTGATGCGACCGCTGGTAACGGGCCGGTTGGCGGTGCGTTTGACGTGGCGGTCAAAATCGCGGTCGGCCACGTCATTGATGCAGCAACCCGCACTGCGCATCAAAATAGTGCCTAGCGTAAAAACAGCCAGCAAATGCCAGCCCGAAAAACCCCCGGCAGCCAGCCACAGCGCCGTAAGCGTGGGCCAAAGCAGCAAAAGCCAGCCGGCGGGCCGATCCCAGCGAATCAGATCCAAATACAGGCGCAGGCGTGGCAAACAAGACGAAAAAGAGGCAGGCATGGCGGGCATTGTAGAAGAGCGCCTGCCCTGCATAGGCGGGTGCGGCAAGGTGTAATCAGATGTTGCCAAGCGATGGCAAATGCGGGGCAGCCTTTGCAAAAAGGGCGGTGTGCCATGATTCAGCGGTGCTGCTTTGGGGTTTTGCGCTTTGGGCGTATTGAATTTTGCAAGCCATCGCCCCAATTGACGATCAGCGCAATGGTGCGCCGTTATGGCCTGCCGTAATGAGTTGCCGTGTTTGCCGCGCCGCCCGCGCGTGCGCAGCAAGTAGGCGGCACAATGCAGGCTGGCAAGGCCAAACGGTGGCCTCAAAGCTTATAGTCTGGGCGTATGGGTGTGCGTGCGGCGCGTGCATGCCAAGAAATGCCTATCAACAAGGAACAAGGAGAAAAACTGCCATGGTGCGATTGCTGGTTAAATGGGGCTTGTCGGCGGTAGCCTTGATGTTTCTTACCTATTTTCTGCCCGGCATTGTGGTGAAGAGCTTTGGCTCGGCCTTGTTGGCCGCCGCCGTGATTGGCTTGCTCAACAGCATCATCCGCCCCATTCTGATTGTGCTGACCTTGCCCGTTACGGTAATCACGCTGGGCTTGTTTCTGTTCGTCATCAACGCCTGGATGTTCTGGCTGGCGGGCAGCATGCTGTCGGGCTTTGTTGTGAGCAGCTTTTGGTGGGCATTGGCGGGTGCCATCGTCTACTCGCTGCTGAATATGGTGATTGATTCGGCCATGGAGCAACTGTTTCGTTGAACCCGTTTGTTAAACCCATTTGGTTAAACCCGTTGCTTTCAAGCGTCAAGCCGCTGCCGCTTGGGCAGCGGGCATAGCGGGCGCTTGGGGGCAGGGGGCGGGCATTCAGAAAACCGAGCCTTAAACTCCAAGCCCCCAAATCCCCAGCCTAATCCCAATCCCAATCCCAAAACATCAAGCAACAAACATCAGGCAAGCAACCGTATGGATGAAGCGCATGCGCAGGCCTGGTCTGCGTGTTAGCTATTGAGGCAGGGCCAAGGCGTTTATCAGCTGGATACATGAAGCGAATCAATCACGAACCGGCCTATGTGCTGCACAGCTACGACTGGAGCGAAAGCAGCCTGATTCTGGAAACCTTTACCCGCCACCACGGGCGCACGGCGCTGGTTGCCAAGGGAGCCAAGCGTCCCAGCTCCGGCTTCAGACCCGTGCTGCTGCCCTTGCAGCCTTTGCATATCGCCTATGCGGGCGATGCCGAAATCAGAACACTCAAAGGCGCGGAATGGGTAGGCGGGCACGTCATGCCATCAGGCGATGCGCTGCTGGCGGGTTACTACATCAACGAACTGCTCATGCGCCTGCTGGCGCGAGACGACCCGCACCCCGCCTTGTTCGACGCCTACGCGGCCACCGTATCCTGGCTGGCCACGCACGCCGGGCAGGGCGAAAGTCTGCAAGCCGTGTTGCGCGCGTTTGAGCTGGTTTTACTGCGCGAAGCGGGGCTGCTGCCCGCGTTGGATGTGCAAACCCTCAGCTACCAGCCGCTACAAGCCGGAGCCAGCTATGCCCTTGTGCCGGAAAGCGGCCTGCTGGCCGTGCCGGCCACGCAAATGGGCGCAGCCCGCACCCCGCGCGCGCTGGACGGCCAATGCTGGCTGGCCCTGCAAGCCGCCATGGACGATGCCGCCCCCCTGCGCGCCTTGCTCTCGCTATGCCTGGCACAACGCGATCTGACCCTTGCACTCAAACCCCAGCTGCGCGAACTGCTGTATTACCATTGCGGCGTAACCCGCCTGCGCACGCGGCAGCTACTGGTGGATTTGCACAATCTTTGACGCATATTGCCACCGTGCAGCCGCCACCCATGCAGCCCATGCCGCCCACGCTTGTGCATCTGCTGGCGTTGGGCCAGCCGGTTTGCCAACACCATGCAAACACACATCGCATCCTCTTGGGGATACTTTTTCGGGATATTTTCCAAACACCTTCCAGACTTGCTCTGCTCTTGCCATGACGCACACAACCCACCTCTCCATCAACGTCAATAAAGTCGCCTTGGTGCGCAACACGCGGCATTTGGGCATACCCAGCGTAGTGCGCGCGGCAGAACTGTGCCTGCAAGCCGGCGCCCACGGCATCACCGTGCACCCGCGCCCGGACGAGCGCCATATCCGCCCGCACGATGTGCACGACCTGGCCGCCTTGCTCAAAAACTGGCCAGAGCGCGAATACAACATCGAAGGCAACCCCTTGCAAAACCTGATGGGCTACATCCGCGCCGTGCGCCCGCACCAGGCCACCTTCGTGCCCGATAGCGAAGACCAATTCACCAGCGACCACGGCTTTGACCTGACCGACGCCGCCACCCGCCAGCGCCTGGCCCCCCTCATCGCCGAATGCCACGATTTGGGCGTGCGCGTCAGCCTGTTCATGGATCCGCTGCCCGAACAAATGCCGCTGGCGCGCGAACTGGGCGCAGACCGCATCGAGCTATACACCGAACCCTATGCAGCCGCCCACGCAGCCATTCGCCCCGATGCCTGCGCTACTGCTTGCGCCAGTGGCGAAACAGCGGAAACAGCGCGCCTCCAAACTGAACTGGCGCGCTACGCCGCCGCCGCCCAAGCCGCCCGCGCGGCGGGCCTGCAAGTCAATGCCGGGCATGATCTGAACCAAGCCAACCTCACGCCCTTTTTGCGCGCCGTACCCGGCGTAGCCGAAGTCTCCATCGGCCACGCCTTCATGGCCGATGCGCTGGAGGCAGGCTACGCCGCCACCGTGCAGAACTATCTGCGCTGCATACATGCTGCATGCATGCCAGAAGGCAAAGACAACAGGGGCGAGGCGGCCAAAGCATGATCTACGGCATAGGCACCGATATTTGCGACATACGCCGCATCCGCGCGGCGCTGGAGCGGCGTGGCGAGCGCTTTGCCGAAACCGTGCTGGGCGATACAGAGCTGGCGATTTACCGCGAGCGCCAGGCGCGCTGGCCCGATCGGGCGGTGCGCTATCTGGCGACGCGTTTTTCGGCCAAAGAAGCCTTCAGCAAGGCGATTGGCTTGGGCATCCACATGCCCATGACGTGGCGGCATTGCGAAATCCTCAACCACGCCAGCGGCCAGCCGCATATCGTGCTGCACGGCGATTTGGCGCAATGGTTTGCCCGGCAACGCCTGCAAGCGCACATTACCTTGAGCGATGAATCGGAATACGCCGCCAGCTTTTGCGTGGTAGAGCGTCTGCCCGAGTGAGCAGCAACGTGGCAGCGCAGCTACT
>CAYUAF010000132.1:0-3929 GCA_964442555.1 uncultured Allobrachymonas sp. | reverse complement strand
GCTGCATGCACAATGTACCCATGCCGTGCGCTGCGTGTTTTGGCGGCGTACTCTGGCGGCCTGATGTTCTGATACTGCGGCGCGTGTTGCACGCACTGCGCCATCTGTACTACACAACCGGCTGCGCACATGCCGCCAGCCCTTGCCCGCACGGCCCGCAAAACCAGAAAGGCGACTTTTATAATGGCCGCCAGCCCGCTTTGCGGCGGCGCTGCGGTCAGCCCCTTCTCTCTTTTGTATGCGCGGCATACGGGCAGGCTTGGCAATCATCTCTTTCACCTTTCACTCATCAAGGACGGCTCTTTGCGCGCGCCATCATCCAGCTCCATTTTTCCGGTCATTGCGGCTGATATGCAGGCCGTTGATCGCCTGATTCAGACCAGCCTGCATACCGGCGTACCGCTGGTGGCGGAAGTGTCCCAGTACCTGATTCAGGCAGGCGGCAAACGGCTGCGCCCCGCCCTGCTGCTGCTGGTGGCAGGCGCCCTGGGCTATGCGGGCAACGAGCACCACCGGCTGGCCGCCGTGGTGGAGTTCATCCACACCGCCACGCTGCTGCACGACGATGTGGTGGACGAATCCATGCTGCGGCGCGGGCTGCCCACGGCCAACGCCCATTTCGGCAACCCGGCCAGCGTGCTGGTGGGTGACTTTTTGTACTCGCGCGCCTTTCAGATGATGGTGCAGGTGCAAGACCTGCGCGTGATGCAAATTCTGGCCGACGCCACCAACACCATTGCCGAAGGCGAGGTGCTGCAACTCACGCACATGGGCGATATGGATCTGGACGAAGCGGGCTACCTGCGCGTGATTCGCGCCAAAACCGCCCAGCTGTTCGAGGCCAGCGCCCGCCTGGGCGCAATGCTGGCGGGCAGCCCCGCTGCTTGCGAAGAACAATGCGCCCGCTACGGGCAGGCCGTGGGCACGGCCTTTCAGATCATCGACGATGTGCTGGACTACGACGGCACGGTCGATACGCTGGGCAAAAACCTGGGCGGCGACTTGCGCGAAGGCAAGCCCACCCTGCCCCTGATACTGGCCCTGCGCCAGGCCACGCCGCAGCAGGCGCAGCAACTACGCCAGGCCGTGGCGCTAGCCCAGCAGCCCGATCAAGGCGTGGTAGACGACGCCCTGCTGCAAGAAGTGCTGCACATCGTGCGCGCAAGCGGCGCCCTGCAAGCCGCGCGCGAGCAAGCCCGCAAACAGGCCGCGCTGGCAGCCGAAGCACTGGCCGGCCTGCCCGACAACGCCCACACGCACACCCTGCGCGAGCTGGCGCAATCGCTGCACCAGCGCATTGCATAGCATGTTGCGGCATACGTGGCCAGGCGCAGCTGGCAGGGGCTTGCGCGCTTGTGGCAATAGCCGTTGCCAACCGGCATGAACAACTTTTTTTCGTGGAAAGGAAGGTGCAGGCATGCAGTCCTGGCTGCTGTTGTTGATAGTGCTGATAGTTGTTGGCGCCATTGTCTGGCTGCTGTCATAGCGGCAGCAAGGCTGGCGCAGGCCGCCTCAAGCATGGATATTTCTGCCTGATTTTCCGCACACATGCCATGAACCATTCCTCTCCCCAACGCCCCGACCTGCATTGCCACTCCACCGTGTCCGACGGCACGCGCAGCCCCGCCTGGCTGGCGCAGCGCGCCCATGAGCAAGGCGTGGATTTGTGGGCGCTAACCGACCATGACGAAGTCGCCGGCGTAGCCGAAGCGGCAGAGGCCGCCAGCCGCCTGGGCGTGCCGTTTTTATCGGGCGTGGAAATTTCGATTACCTGGCAGGAAAAAACCATTCACATCGTGGCGCTGGGCGTGGACGAACACCACCCCGGCCTGATCGACAACCTGCGCCGCAACCGCATGGGCCGCGCCGAGCGCGCGCAAGCCATGGCACACAAGCTGGCCGCCCTGGGCATACCAGGCGCGTGGGAAGGCTCCTTGCGCTACGTGAGCAATATGGAGCTGATCTCTCGCGCGCATGTGGCGCGCTATCTGGTCGATACCGGCGTGTGCCGCACGGTGAGTGAAGTGTTTTTGCACTATCTGGGCGAAGGCAAGCCCGCCTTTGTGCCGCACCGCTGGGCCAGCCTGGAAGAAGCGCTGGAATGGATCCGCGCCGCAGGCGGCATGGCCGTGGTGGCACACCCCGCACGCTACGACTTTGCCCCCATGCAGGAACAAGCCTTTTTCGACGCATTTGCCGCCCTGGGCGGGCAGGCGGTGGAAGTGGTCACATCCGCCCATTCCGCGCAAGAAGTGCAGCACTACGCCCAACTGGCACGCCAACGCGGGCTGTACGCCTCTTGCGGCAGCGACTTTCACAGCCCCGAAGAATCGCGCTGCAATCTGGGCGAGTTGCCCGCCTTGCCTGCCGGGCTAACGCCCGTTTGGCAGCCGCTGGCCACGCGCATCCGCTGGCCGCAAGCGCCCGGCTCGGCCTAAACGCCCCGCTGCTTACCCTTGCATCTGGTGCCGGCGCAGCCACTCGGCTGCCTCAAGCGCGCTGTAGGTGAGGATGCCATCCGCCCCCGCGCGTTTGAAGGCCAAGAGCGATTCCATCATCACCGCATCGTGATCAATCCAGCCGTTTTGCGCGGCGGCCTTGAGCATGGCGTATTCGCCGCTGACCTGGTAGGCAAAAGTGGGCACGCGAAAGTGGTCTTTCACGCGGCGCAGCACGTCCAGATACGGCAGGCCGGGTTTAACCATGACCATATCCGCGCCCTCGCCAATATCCAGCGCCACTTCGCGCAGGGCTTCGTCGCTGTTGGCCGGATCCATCTGGTAGGTTTTTTTATTACCTTTGCCCAGATTGGCGGCGCTGCCCACCGCATCGCGAAAGGGGCCGTAGAAGCTGCTGGCGTATTTGGCGCTGTAGGCCATGATGCGGGTGTGGATGAAGCCTTGCGCATCCAGCGCCTGGCGGATGGCGCCAATGCGCCCGTCCATCATGTCGCTGGGGGCGACCACATCCACGCCCGCCTGCGCTTGGCACAGCGCCTGCTTTTGCAGCTGCTCGATGGTGACATCGTTGAGCAGGTAGCCGTGCTCGTCGGGTATGCCGTCCTGCCCGTGGCTGGTGTAGGGGTCAAGCGCCACATCGGCCATGATGCCCAGTTCGGGCAGGCGGTGTTTGAGGGCGCGCACCGCCGTGGGAATCAGCCCGCGCGGGTTGGCGGCCTCGCTGCCGGCGGCGTCTTTCTGGCCGGCATCAATCACCGGAAACAGCGCCATGTACGGTATACCCAGGCTCAGGCACTTTTCGGCCACGGGCAGCAGCAAATCGAGCGACAGGCGCGACACGCCGGGCATGGAAGGCACCGCCTCGCTGCGCTTGAGGCCGTCAAGCAAAAACACGGGGTAGATCAGGTCGTGCGGATGCAGGCGGTTTTCGCGCACCAGATTGCGCGTATAGGCATCGCGGCGCAGGCGGCGCGGGCGGCCAATGGGGAAAGGGGCATAAGGAGCATGGGGCGTAGTCATGCCCGCATTCTAAAAGCCGCGCGTTGCCGCAAGCAAAGGGCCAACGCTGCTTCTCACGCGGTAGACCGGGAGTGATTACGGCCCCGGAGGTTTCTACGCCATCGCCCACGGCAGTAGGTTGATGCCTATTTAGGATTTACCGTATTTTCTATTGAACTCTTCATCGCTCATTACCAAAAGAAGAATAAACTCTATGAACGATACAACCGCAGGAATAAATGTCCAGCAAAAAAGCAAATACAAAATACCTTGCACTACTCGACCCAAATAAAATTTATGTGCTCCAAGACCTCCTAGAAACAATGCAAAAAGCGCCGCTGCAATTCTACTTTTTCCATTGCTAGCTGTTTCTCCCAGATTGAAGGATATCGGCTTGCCAGCTTGCCTCACGCCACATTTTGGCTCTATGCCGTTTTGTGTGGAACTTGACAACCTCAAAGACACCGATGC
>CAYUAF010000131.1:0-3973 GCA_964442555.1 uncultured Allobrachymonas sp. | reverse complement strand
TGGTTGGCCTGCCGGGTTCTGGCAAAACAACTGCCGGGCGCCATGTCGCCCGGCATTTTTCTTGGCCCTTCATGGATTCGGACAAGGCGCTGGAGAGCGCTTTGGGCATGAGCATCAAAGCGTATTTCGCAGCGTATGGCGAAAGCGCTTTCAGAGATCAAGAAACCCTGGTGCTGCGGCAATTGTTGAGCCAGCCCGGGCCGTTTGTGCTTTCAACGGGCGGCGGCGCAGTTTTGCAGCCAGAAAACCGTGAACTGTTGAAAGCCGGTGGACTCGTGTTGTATCTGCATGCGTCGCCAGAGGCGATCTACCAGCGCTTGCGACATGATACGCAGCGCCCTTTGCTGCAAGTGGCAGATCCGCAAGAAAAAATCCGTTCTCTGTTTTACGAGCGCGATGCCTTGTATCGAGAAACCGCGCACTGTTTGATTGAATCAGGTCAAAGGCGTCTGTCTGAAATGGTGCAAGACATCGTGCAGCAAGTGCAGCACAGCAATCAGGCCTCTTCTGCTGCCTAGGGTTGCCGTTCACCCTATTTTTGAAGGATGTGTTGCGATCAAAAAACTTGTTCGCCGAGGCACCAGCTGTAGCCAAGGTTCTATTCTCTTGACAAGATAGGCGACAAGGGCGAGTAGTTTGTTGATCACAACCCGAAGAAGGGAACAAGCCCACAAAGCTGCCATGCGTTGTTGCGCTCCTTGTGCAGGCACCTTTGTCTGCGCATCGTCGCACGCCTAGATTGAGATTGGTGGCTTTGGGCGTATGTTTGTACCTCCAAAAATAGGATGAACAGGCCCTAATTAATCGGCATTGGTGCGCGCAGATGGCGTGGCAATGCGCCACAATACGTGGCATGAATCCACACGCATTGAAAACATTCCCCATCCAGCATCCGCTGCCCCCTTTCTCAACGCATGATGTGTGCCAGGCGTTGCGCATTGATTTGGGCGCGCGCAGTTATCCCATTTTGATTGGCAGTGATCTGCTGGCGATGGAGGATACTTGGAAGAACGTGCCGCAAGCCGCGCAGGCATTGATTGTGAGCAATACGACGGTGGCTCCTTTGTACGCAGAGCGTCTGAAGCAGGCGTTGTCAGGGCATTTTGAAAGGGTGCATTGTCTGGAGCTGCCAGATGGTGAGGCGTATAAAACCTGGCAGTCGCTCAATCAGATTTTTGACGTGCTGCTCGGTCAGCAATGCGATCGCAAAACCGTGTTGTTTGCATTGGGTGGCGGTGTTGTGGGCGATATCGTTGGCTTTGCGGCAGCTTGCTATATGCGGGGCGTGCCGTTCGTGCAAGTGCCCACCACATTGCTGGCGCAGGTGGATTCTTCGGTGGGGGGCAAAACAGCCGTTAATCACCCGCTGGGCAAAAACATGATTGGCGCGTTTTACCAGCCGCGTCAGGTCGTGTGCGATATGAGTACGCTGGCAACCTTGCCGGAGCGCGAATTCAGCGCCGGTTTGGCCGAGGTCATCAAATACGGGCCGATTGCCGATATGGCCTTTTTCGATTGGCTGGAGCAAAACATGCCCGCGCTGCGGGCCAGGCAGCACGATGCATTGCGCCTGGCAGTGCAACGCAGCTGCGAGATCAAGGCTTGGGTGGTTTCGCAAGACGAGCAAGAAAGCGGCATGCGCGCCATCCTCAATTTTGGTCATACGTTTGCCCACGCCATTGAAGCAGGCATGGGCTATGGGGTTTGGCTGCATGGCGAGGCTGTGGGCTGCGGTTTGGTTATGGCAGCGCATTTGTCGCAGCAGCTGTGCTTGGTTGATGCCGCGTTTACCCGCCGCTTGCGCACGCTGGTGCAGGCAGCTGGCTTGCCTGTGCAAGCGCCGCGTTTTGCGCAAGATGAGGCAGCCAATGTGCAAGCGTGGCTGCAATACATGCGGGTGGATAAAAAGGCCGAAGCAGGCGCTATCCGCTTTGTGGTTTTGTCGCAGCCAGGGCAGGCGGCGCTGGTTTCCGTGCCCGATGCCATGATTGCCGAAACCATTGCCGCATGCAGCTAAGCATGCGGGGTGCTTGCCCTGCTTATTTGGCAGGGATGCAGAATGTGCTGCGCTTGGCTGGTGAGTTTTGCTTCTTGTTGGCGCGCAGTTTCAAAAGCTGATGTAGCACGCGGCGTTAATCGCATCAGGGGTTTTGCCTCAAGCAACTTAGGGTAAGTTCGCCATATGCAGCAAGCACACTGGGCGCGGGGTACATTCAACGCAAACCTGCGCACGGAGTAAGGCAACCGGTATTTAAGGCGCAGGCATAGGCGCTTGCGTGCAGATGCTGTGGATATAAAGCATGTGTTGTGCGCCTGCACAGAATTCGTCAAAAGGAAATGAATGGCTATTTACATCCGCGCCGTTAATGGGCTGGAGGCCAATGCGCAACATGCGCCTTGGGCTTGCCATCCGCAGCAAAGCCGTGGCCGCCGCCTGCCGGAAGAAGATGCGCTGACGCGTGGCATGTTTCAGCGCGACCGCGATCGCATCGTGCACTCGTCTGCCTTCAGGCGCTTGGTCTACAAAACCCAGGTCTTTTTGAACCATGAAGGCGATCTGTTTCGCACGCGGCTTACGCATACGCTGGAAGTGGCGCAAATCGGCCGCAGCATTGCGCGCGCGTTGGCGCTGGATGAAGACCTGGTGGAAGCCATCGCCTTGGCGCATGACTTGGGCCACACCCCTTTTGGCCACGCCGGTCAAGATGCGCTCAATGCCTGCATGCAAGCGCACGGCGGCTTTGAACACAATATGCAAAGCCTGCGCGTGGTGGATACGCTGGAGCAGCGTTACCCTGGCTTTGACGGCTTGAATCTGTGCTTTGAAACCCGGGAAGGCATCCTCAAACACTGCTCGCAGCGCAATGCGCAACGGCTGGAAGAGCGCGAGCCTGGCGGCGTGGGGCAGCGCTTTTTACTGCGCCAGCAGCCCAGCCTGGAAGCGCAGCTTGCCAATCTGGCAGATGAAATTGCCTACAACGCGCACGATGTGGACGACGGTTTGCGCTCGGGCCTGTTGCAGTGGGAGGCCGTGCTGCAAGTGCCGCTGGTGGCCGAATACCACGAACAAGTCCGAAGCGAATGGCCGCAACTGCAAGGGCGGCGGCTGTGGCACGAAACCATTCGCCGCATGTTGAGCGCGCAGATTCTGAACGTGGTATCGGCCACCTTGCAGCGCTTGCAAGCACTGCGCCCTGCCAGCGTGGATGCCATTCGCCAAAGCCCGCCCTTGCTGGGGTTTGACGATGCCATGCGCGCCCGCTCGCAAACGCTTAAACAGTTTTTGATGCGTGCGCTCTACCGCCACCCGCAAGTCGTGCACAACATGGACCGTGCGCAGCAAGTCGTGCACGACCTGTTCAAGCATTATTGCCAGCAGCCCCATGCCATGCCAGCCGAATTTGCCGAGCGCCCCGACAAGGAACGCGCCGTGGCCGACTACATTGCTGGCATGACCGATCGCTTTGCCCTGCGTGAGCACTATGCATTGACGGGCAGCAGGGTGCTGCCTGCCAGTTTGTGATCGGGTGATGCGCCTGGGCACAGCGGCTGGGCTTGCCTGCACACAGGCAATGGGGATTGCTGGTGTGTGCTCCCATGCAGGATTTGATGACCGGCCTTGGCGTGCCTTGCGCTGGCCGTGGTGGTCGTAGTGAATATTGCTCGGTTTGTTTCTGGCCGGAACAGTGTGTTTGATGCGGCAATAGATGGAGACGAGCCGCACGCAGCAGACCGCCCCCTCTTTGGTCTGATGAGCCGCAGGCTCTTGGCGCTTACTCCACCGTCACGCTCTTGGCCAGATTGCGGGGTTTGTCCACATCGGTGCCTTTGGCGCAGGCAGTGTGGTAGGCCAGCAATTGTAGGGGCACAACGTGCAGGATGGGGCTTAAGACGCCATAGTGCTCGGGCATGCGGATAACGTGTATGCCTTCTTCGCTGGTGATGTGGCTGTCGCCGTCAGCCAGCACATACA
>CAYUAF010000130.1:0-4205 GCA_964442555.1 uncultured Allobrachymonas sp. | reverse complement strand
GGCACGATGACGGAGCTGAACGACCACCTCAAGCTGCTGCTGGCGCGCGCTGGCCAGCTGTTTGACGCCGACACCGCCCTGCCCGTGCGGCACGACAGCCCCGACAGCATTTATGCCGAGTTGCTGCGCCGCAGTGCGCAGATGCAGCATCCGCGCATGGCCATCACCTTTGCCGTGCAGCTGCCTGCCCGCACCACGGCCGAGGAGGTGCAGCAGTGGCTGTCGGCCAGCGGCTTTACGCGCGTGCAGGCCGAGCGCGAAGAAACCGCCCCCGACGGCAGCGCACACAAGGTGCTGGACGTGGTGGCCGACCGCTTTCGCTTAAGTGCGGCCGAGCGCGCACGCGTGATCGAGGCCGTTGAGCTGGCCTTGCAGCGCGGCAGCGGGCAGATGACGGCCTATGTGCTGCCGCAAGAGGGCGAGCCGCTGCTGTGGAAGTTTTCCACCGGCCTGCACTGCCCCGAAAGCGGCCGCCGCTATGCCGAGCCGGTGCCGGCCATGTTTTCTTTCAACTCCGCCGTGGGCGCCTGCCCGCACTGCCGGGGTTTTGGCCGCGTGATCGGGGTGGACTGGGGCCTGGTGGTGCCCGATGAGCGCCTGACCCTGCGCGCGGGCGCCATCAAGCCCATTCAAACCCCGGCCTGGAAAGAGTGCCAGGACGACCTGATGCGCCATGCCGAGGCCGCCGGTATTCCGCGCGACACACCGTGGAGCAAGCTCACACCCGAGCAGCGGCACTGGGTGATTGAGGGCACACCCCACTTCAAGGAGGGCAACTGGAACAAGCAGTGGTACGGCATTCGCCGCTTTTTCCAATACCTGGAGAGCAAGGCGTACAAGATGCACATCCGCGTGCTGCTGTCCAAATACCGCAGCTACACCACCTGCCCGGTGTGCGCGGGCGCGCGGCTGAAAACCGAAAGCCTGCTGTGGCGCGTGGGCACGCAGGCCGATGCCGACGCGGTGCTGCCCCCTCAGAACAGATTCATGCCCCAAGGCGTGCAGTGGACGCCCGCGCAGCTGCAAAGCCTGCCCGGCCTGTGCCTGCATGACTTGATGCAGCTGCCCATCGAGCGCCTGCGCCGCTTTGTTGAACGCCTGCAAGCGGCCACCCCCGCCCACGCCCCCGGCGCTGCCCCCGATGCCGACGCGCAGGCCCGCCGCCTCATCCTGCAAGAAATCGCCACCCGCCTGCAATATTTGTGCGATGTGGGCCTGGGCTACCTCACGCTCGACCGCCAAAGCCGCACCTTGAGCGGCGGCGAGGTGCAACGCATCAACCTCACCACGGCGCTGGGCACTTCGCTGGTCAATACCTTGTTTGTGCTGGACGAACCCAGCATCGGCCTGCACCCGCGCGACATGAACCGCATCACCCAGGCCATGCAGCGCCTCAAACACGCGGGCAACACCCTGGTGGTGGTGGAGCACGACCCCGCCGTCATGCTGGCCGCCGACCGCGTGCTGGACTTTGGCCCCGGCCCAGGCGCAGCGGGCGGGCGCATCGTGTTTGACGGCACGCCCGATGCGCTCAAGCAAGCCGACACGCTGACCGGCGCTTATCTGGGCGGGCGCAAGCGCATCGGCCTGCCCCACGCCCGCCCCGTGCAGGCCAGCACCCCGCGCCTGATTCTGGAAGGCGCGCGCCAGCACAACCTGCAAAACCTGACGGTGGAATTTCCCCTGCAACGGCTGGTCACCGTTACCGGCGTGTCGGGCAGCGGCAAATCCACGCTCATTCAAGACGTGCTGGCCCCGGCGCTGATGCGCCACTTTGGCCATGCCACCGAAGCGCCCGGCGCGCACGAGCGCCTGCTGGGGGCCGATCACTTGAGCGGCGTGGTGTTTGTCGATCAATCGCCCATTGGCAAAACCGCGCGCAGCAACCCCGTGAGCTACGTGGGCGCGTGGGACGCGATCCGCAAGCTGTTTGCCGACGCGCCCCTGGCCCGCCAGCGCGGCTACACCGCCGCCAAGTTCAGCTTCAACTCAGGCGACGGGCGCTGCCCCACCTGCGGCGGCAGCGGCTTTGAGCACGTGGAAATGCAGTTCTTGAGCGACGTGTACCTGCGCTGCCCCGACTGCGACGGCCAGCGCTACCGGCCCGAGGTGCTGCAAGTGCGCATCGAGCGCCAGGGCCGCACGCTCAACGTGGCCGAGGTGCTGGCGCTGACCGTGGCCGAAGCCGCGCAACTGTTCAAGGCCGACCGCGAAGTCATCCGCGCCCTGCAACCCATTGTGGACGTAGGGCTGGACTACGTGGCCCTGGGCCAGCCCGTGCCCACCTTGAGCGGTGGCGAGGCCCAGCGCCTCAAGCTCGCCGGCCATCTGGCCGAAGCCGCGCAGGCGGCCAGCAAAAGCCAGCAAGCGCTGGCCCGCAAAGGCACGCTGTTTTTGTTTGACGAGCCCACCACCGGCCTGCACTTTGACGACATTGCCAAGCTCATGCGCGCCTTTGCCAAGCTGCTGCAAGCAGGGCACTCGCTCATCGTCATTGAGCACAACCTGGACGTGATGGCCGCCAGCGACTGGCTGATTGACCTGGGGCCCGAGGGCGGCGACGCAGGCGGGCGCATCGTGGCCCAAGGCACGCCGCAACAAGTGCCCGCGCACCCTACGTCCCACACCGGCGCGGCGCTGCGCGACTATGCCGCGCAAACCACGGCGCAGACTGACGTGCAACCCGCCATGTCCACGGCAGCCCCCCAAGTGGCCGAGCCGCGCGCGGCCTACCACGTGCCGGCGGCGACAGCAGCAGCGGCGGAGGAAGGCCGCATCGACATTCGCAACGCGCGCGAGCACAACCTGAAAAACCTGAGCGTGCACATTCCGCGCGGGCAGTTCAACGTCATCACCGGCGTTAGCGGCTCGGGCAAATCCACGCTGGCGTTCGACATTCTGTTCAACGAAGGCCAGCGCCGCTATCTCGAAAGCCTCAACGCCTACGCCCGCAGCATCGTGCAGCCTGCGGGTCGCCCCGATGTAGATGCCGTGTACGGCATACCGCCCACCGTGGCCATTGAGCAGCGCCTCAGCCGTGGCGGGCGCAAATCCACCGTGGGCACCACAACCGAGGTATGGCACTTTTTGCGCCTGCTCTACGTCAAGCTGGGCGTGCAGCACTGCGTGCACGACGGCGCCGCCGTGCAGCCGCAAACGCCGGATCAGATTGCCGCGCAAATCCTCACGCGCTACCGCGGCCAAACCGTGGGCCTGCTAGCCCCGCTGGTGGTGGGGCGCAAAGGCGTGTATACCGAGCTGGCCGACTGGGCGCGCCCGCGCGGCTTTACCCATTTGCGCGTGGATGGCGAGTTCTTGCCCACCCAGGGCTTTCCGCGCATCGACCGCTTCAAAGAACACACCATCGAATTGCCCGTAGCCAGCCTGGCCGTCAGCGCCCCAAGCGAAGCCGAACTGCGCGCGCAACTCGCCCGCGCGCTGGAGCACGGCAAAGGCGTAGTGCATGTGCTGCACGGCATTCACGATCTGGCCCAGGCCATGGCAAGCGGCCAACCCACGGCGGGCATCGGGCAGGTGGAAGTGTTTTCCACCCAACGCGCCTGCCCCGTGTGCGCCACCAGCTATGCCGAGCTGGACCCACGCCTGTTCTCCTACAACAGCAAGCACGGCTGGTGCCCCGACTGCGTAGGCACCGGCATGCAGCTAACCAAAGAGCAGCGCCGCGCGCTGGACGACTCTGTGCTGGCCGCCGACCCCAAAGGCAAAGAAAAAGGGCGCGAGCAAAGCTTTGCCGAGGCCGAAGTAGAAGGCATTGGCAACACCGCCTGCCCCAGCTGCCACGGCACGCGCCTGAACGCAACCGCCCGCGCCGTGCGGCTGCACCATGTGCCGCCCGCCCCGGCATCCACGGCCTCATCCACGGCAGGCTATGCCGCACAAGCCGTGCAAGCAAGCACGGATATGGATGCAAGTACGCACATGGGCATGGGCATAGCCATCACCGACCTGGCCCGCCTGAGCGTGCGCGATCTGCGCCAGTGGTTTGACGGCCTGCGCCTGCAAGGGCGCGAGGCCGACATCGCCCGCGACCTGCTACCCGAAATCAAAAGCCGGCTCGACTTTTTGCTGCAAGTGGGGCTGGGCTACCTCACCCTCGACCGGGGCGCGCCCACCTTAAGCGGCGGCGAGGCCCAG
The DNA here is from genome assembly GCA_964442555.1 of uncultured Allobrachymonas sp. Classification (GTDB taxonomy): domain Bacteria; phylum Pseudomonadota; class Gammaproteobacteria; order Burkholderiales; family Burkholderiaceae_C; genus Brachymonas. Next base: position 50 of record CAYUAF010000130.1, on the reverse strand, counting down.
CGCATCCGCCTGGCCGCGCAACTGGGCAGCAATCTGCAAGGCGTGTGCTA
>CAYUAF010000129.1:0-4215 GCA_964442555.1 uncultured Allobrachymonas sp. | reverse complement strand
CCACTACGATGGATTCTCGCTGTCAAATTCCACACGAAACGACGAGGAACCAGCCGCACGCGCACAACAACCCACCTGCGACATAACGGCTTTTTCAAATTTGGAAAAATCGTAATCGATAAGTGTCAATAACCGCGCGGCCTGTTCGTCTTTGAGCAAGGCGTCGCTGCGCCCATACTCCACGCCTTTTGCCCACAAGGTAATCAATGCGGTTTCGGATAAGGCATTCAAATCAATCATTTTTTTGCCGGACATATCATCTCTCTTTCCAACAAATAGGGGCAACAAAAGATATATAGGTTGCGGCTGAACATTTGTTTGGGGCGCGGGGCAGTGAGCCGCCATTCGTCATCATCCCTTATGTTGTCGCTTGGGCTATTTTCAGTATGCAGCCGCCCAAAAGCGGTTGTATATCAAAACAAACGATTCAGTGGATCAAAATGTTTCAACACACAGCTTAGGCAGGGGTAACGACATTATCAAAAAGCCATCCGAAAAGAAATGGTTGTGCTTAAAGCAGCTTGCGCATAGCCGTGTAGGGTGGGGCGGCAGGCGCTATGAACACATGCGGCCCATCAACGCGATGCGTAAATGCCATGCGCCTGAATCGGGCGCTACTGCACAAAAAACATCAGTTTTCTTGCAAGGTGCGGCGCAGGTGGGCAGGGGGGATGCGCAAAGCCTCGCGGTATTTGGTTACGGTGCGTCTGGCGCATTGGATGCCTTGCTCTTGCAGCAGTTCGCACAGCCGGTTGTCGCTTAAAGGGTGGGCGGGCGACTCGTCGGCAATCAGCTGTTGCAGCAAGGCCCGCACGGCGGCGCCGCTGGTGGTTTGGCCGTCTTTGCCTTGCAGGGTGGAGCTGAAGAAGTATTTGAGTTCAAAGGTGCCCCAAGGGGTTGCCATGAATTTGCCGTTGGTGACGCGGCTCACGGTGGATTCGTGTAGCTCCAGCGCCTTGGCCACTTCGCGCAATGCCAAGGGCTGCATGGCTTGCGGGCCTTCGGCAAAAAAGTCTTGTTGCAGCAGCACGATGATTTGCGCCACGCGCAAGATGGTGTCGAAGCGTTGTTGCAGGTTCTTGACCATCCAGCGCGCTTCTTGCAGGCGCTCTTTCAGCGGGGCGGCGCTTTCGCCTGCGTGCTGGCGCATGGCAGAGGCATACAGGGCATGCACCCGCACTTTGGGCATAACGGCGGGGTTGATTTCTACCCGCCAGGCGGGTTGTTTTTTGGCCGATGCGTCGGCTGTTACCAGCACGTCGGGCACGATGATGTTGCGCTCGGTTTGCGCGAAACGCCTGCCGGGCTTGGGATCCAGCGTGGCAATCAGCTGCATGGCCGATTTGATCTGGTTGGCTGAAAAAGGCGTGAATTTCTGCAATTGCCGAATGTCGCGCCGCGCCAGATATTCCAGCGGTTGCTGGCAAAGTTCCAGCGCCACTTCGCGGGCCAGCAGTTGCGCGGTGTCTGCATCAGCAATCGGAAGCGCCTGCAACTGCAAGCGCAGGCATTCGCCCAAATCGCGCGCGCCCAGGCCCGGCGGGTCTAGCGTGCGCAGCAGGCGCAGCGCCACGGTTAGGTGGTGCAGGGCGTCGGATAGCAGCTCTTGTGCTTCTTCGGGCGAGGCGGAGGCGTCGAATGCTTGTGCGGCCAAGAGGGGCTGCGCCAGTTCGGCCAGCGAGTCTTCGAGGTAGCCGTCTTCGTTCAGGGACTCGATCAGGCAGTACAGGGCGGCTTGGTCGGTTTCGCTCAAGTGCAGCCCGAGGGCTTGCTGGTGCAGGTGCTCGTACAGGGTCAGAGGCAGGCAATTGGCTTGCGCTGCGTCGCCGGCATCGTCAGGCTGGGCGGCTTGGGGGGCGTCGTCCCAGGGGGATTCGAGCGAAAGGTCGCCGGCGGTTTCTTCTGCCGACAAAAGCTCTTGCGTGTCGCTTTCTGCGGCAGAGGCGTTGCCCTGGTCTGCGGTGTCGCTCCAGTTGTCGGCATGCTCGTGCACAACGGCTACGCTGTTGTGCTCGTCGCACAGCAGGGCAAAGCTGTCGGGCGGGGTGCCGTCTTCTTCGGCAAAGCCGTCTTCGGCGGGCGGGGCGGTGGCAAAGTCCTCATCGGCAGCAGCGGGCGGCTCGTAGGCTCCGTCTTCAACCTGTTCCAGAAACGGGTTGTCGATCAGCATTTGCTGCAACTCTTGCTGTAGCTCCAGACTGGAGAGTTGCAGCAGCCGCAGCGCCTGATGCAATTGCGGCGCAAGCGTCAGGCTGGTTGCGGTGCGTAGCTGCAGGCCCGGCTTCATACGTGGCTCTTACATGCGGAAGTGTTCGCCCAGGTACACGCGGCGCACGTCGGCGTTGGCCACAATGTCTTGCGGCGATCCGGCGGCCAGTACGCGGCCTTCGCTGATGATGTAGGCGTGGTCGCAAATGCCCAGGGTTTCGCGCACGTTGTGGTCGGTAATCAGCACGCCGATGCCACGCTCTTTCAAAAAGCGGATGATGCGCTGAATCTCGATCACGGCAATCGGGTCGATGCCGGCAAAAGGCTCGTCCAGCAGAATAAAGCGGGGCTGCGTAGCCAGCGCGCGCGCAATTTCCACGCGGCGGCGTTCGCCGCCAGAAAGCGCCAGAGCCGGGGTGTTGTGCAGGTGGGTAATGTGCAGCTCTTGCAAAAGTTGTTGCAGCCGTTCCTGAATTACGGCGGCTTGCAGCGGCTTGCCGTGCTCGTCGAGTTGCAGCTCCAGCACGGCCTGAATGTTTTCAGACACATTGAGCTTGCGGAAGATGGAGGCCTCTTGCGGCAAATAACTCAGCCCCATGCGCGAGCGCAAGTGAATGGGCATGCTTTCAACGCGCTGCCCGTCAATGGTGATGGTGCCGCCATCAGCCCGCAACAAACCCACAATCATGTAAAACGAGGTAGTTTTCCCCGCGCCGTTAGGCCCCAGCAGCCCAACCACTTCGCCATTGCGCAGAGTCAGCGAAACGTCGTGCACCACCTTGCGCTTGCCATAAGACTTTTCCAGATGGCTGGCAACCAGCTCGCTGGCTGGAACAGAGGCAACGGCCAAATTGGCGCTTGGGGCGGCGCTGGCGGTATCGGTGCTGGCAGTATTACTGGTCATGGCGTTTTGCCCCGTCATGGCTTGCTCCCGATTTGCGGGCTGGGCTGCAAGGTAGTCGCGCTGCCGGCGGCAGATGTTGCCGGCGCAGGCGTGCGTGGCGCAATGGTGGCGCGCACCCGGCCAGAAGGCACGCCACTGGGCGGCGTGCCGCTTGCAGCGCCGCTGGTAACGTTATAGACCTCGGTTGCTTCGTTGTAAACGATGGTGTCGCCTTGCACCTCATCCGCTAGCGAGGTGCCGACCATGCGCCGCAGCGTGGCTTTGCCGATCAAGGTTGTAATCAGCGTTTTTTCGTTGCGCTCGACCCGGTTGGCCTGGCCTTCGTAAAACTCGTTAAGACCCTCGCGCTTTTGCCGCATAAAAACTTGGTTGCCCTTGTTGGCCGTAGCTACCATGAAATTGTGCCCCTCGGCATCTTGGCGCACCTCTACGGCATCAGCGCGCAAAAGCAGGGTACCCTTGGTTGCAATCACACGGCCCGTGGCGTTGGTGATTTTGCCGATATCGTCATACCGCATCGAGTCAGCCTCGATATGCATGGGCTTGGTACGGTCAGCCAGTTCGGCATAAGCCGGCGCAATAGAAAAAAAGGCGTAAGCGCCCAACAAAACAAGAAAACGATTGTTCATAAAAACCACCATTTCCACTCCATGAGCGGATAGAAACATTGTATGCAGAGCCAGCCTGGGAATGACTCAAACAGGTAGGAAAGATTGCGGCTTTTCATGCCTTTTTGCACACGAGAAACAGACGCAAGAAACAGAAGAGCCAAGCCACGCATCTTGCCGCGTAAGCCGGCAGGCGTCAATGTACCGGAGCCGGCCTGCATGCCCGGTCAATACAGCATTGTGCCGGTAGGCCTATGAAACGGATGGCGGGAAATAGTCGTGCGCTTGGCGAATGCAGCGCTATGCCAGCACGGAATGTGCGGCGCTTTGATGCGGCTGTGCTTCAGGAACCGGGCTGCGCCGTCATCTGATGCAGATGGCTTGCATCATTGTTGGCATTCCTGGTGGTAGCTTGATATTTCAAGAGCTAAGTGCTAAACGTTAGCTGTCGTGTCTCGGATGATTCGTTGACTGGACGACGCCGTGGTTTACTCT
>CAYUAF010000128.1:0-4247 GCA_964442555.1 uncultured Allobrachymonas sp. | reverse complement strand
CCAAAGCCCAAAGCCCAAAGCCCAAAGCCCAAAGCCCAAAGCCCAAAGCCCAAAAGCGTGCAGCCCAAGCGCCATCTATGTATTGCGCCGTTGCATGGAACCGGCCCATTGCACTATTGCTGCTATCTGCTGCTATCTACTGCTATTTGCTGCTTTCTGCGGCTTGTGATTTGTTGCCGTCAGACGCAACCCTTGCCAGGCGCGGCAAGGCTGCCGCCGACCGCGCGGGCAACGATCAGCTCAAGATGACGCTGCTGAGTCTGCGGCGGTAGCTGGCAACCACCGGGTCTTCGGGCGGGATTTGGCCTTCTGCCACGGGCATTTTGGGCGGCTCCAGAATGTCGAGCGCGGCGATGTAGGTTTTGCGCGCAGCATCTTCGTTCCAGCTTTTGTCGCGCATGAGGATTTCGAGCAACTCGTCCATGGCATCGGTCAAACGCTCTTGCCCCATCAGGGCCAGGGCGCGGGCGTAGCGCGCGGCAAAGTCGCGTTTGTTGGCGGCGATGGCAGCATCCAGCGCGGCCAGGTCGGCGGGCTGTTGGCGCTCGGCGTCCATGGCGTCGATCCAGCGTTGCAGGCTATCGAACAGGCGCACCATTTGCACCTTGGCTTTGGCGGGCACGAATGCCTCCTTGGCTTCTTCCAGCCGGCCCAATTGCAGCAGCAGCCGAACGTAGTCGAAGCGGGCGTTGTCGTTTTCCGGCTCGGCCACCACGGTGTGTTGCAGGCGTTGCAGCACGGCTTCGTCATCATCGTCGGCAGCAGCCGCTTCGGCGGCTGTATCGGGCGCGGCTGGCGCTGCGCCCAGATGCCGATCCAGCAAGGCGCGTACCTGGCCTTCGGGCTGGGCGCCCGTAAAGCCGTCTACTGCCTGCCCCTGCTTGACCAGAATGCAGGTGGGCACGCTGCGCACGCCGAACATGGCGGCCAGCTGGGGCGATTCGTCGATGTTGATTTTGGCCAGCACAAAGCGGCCAGCGTATTCGGCATCCAGCTTCTCAAGCACGGGGGCCAGCATTTTGCAGGGGCTGCACCAGGGCGCCCAAAAGTCCACCAGCACGGGCGTGGTCATCGAGGCTTCGATGATGTCTTGCTCGTACGTGGCAATGGTGACGTCTATCATGACGGAGTGTTCCTCGTTCCTGTAGATAAAAATAAGGGCAGGCTGCCCGCGCCCGGCAGGCGCTTGTGCTGTGCCCGAAGGCCGTGCGCGCGCATTGCAGCACTACAATGCCAAGCCTGCATTGTGCGGCAATTTTGCATGGCAAATGCCGCCGCGCGCGCAGCCTGTACGCCGTGCCCGCTGTCGGGCATGCCCTTGGTTTTTTTGATCCGTCCACCACCATGCAGCAAGCACCGCTGGTTGGCGTCATCATGGGGTCCAGCTCCGACTGGGACACCATGCAGCACGCCGTACACATTCTGGAAGAGTTCGGCATTGCGCACGAGGCGCGCGTTGTATCCGCCCACCGCATGCCCGACGATATGTTCGCCTACGCCGAAAGCGCCGAAAGCCGCGGGCTGCAAGCCATCATCGCCGGCGCGGGCGGCGCAGCCCACCTGCCCGGCATGGTGGCGGCCAAAACCACCGTGCCCGTGCTGGGCGTGCCCGCGCCCAGCCGCCATCTGCAAGGCGTGGATTCATTGCACAGCATCGTGCAAATGCCCAAGGGCGTGCCCGTAGCCACCTTTGCCATTGGCGCCGCCGGCGCGGCCAACGCCGCCCTGTTTGCCGTTGCCATGCTGGCCAATCACGATGCGGCGCTGCGCCAGAAGCTGCAAGCCTTTCGCGCGCGCCAGACCGAAGCGGCCCGCGCCATGACGCTGCCCCCCAACACCCCCTGATACCCCATTACCCCCATTGCAAAGGTTCCTGCCCATGCACGCTGGCGCTTACACATCCGCATCCTCCGCCATCCTTGCGCCCGCCACGCTGGGCATTCTGGGCGGCGGCCAGCTGGGCCGCATGCTGGTACATGCCGCGCAAAGCATGGGCTATGGCACCGTGGTGCTCGACCCCGCAGCCAACAGCCCCGCCGGGCAAGCGGCGCACCGCCAAATCGTGGCCGCTTACAACGATACCCAAGGCTGGCAACACCTGCTGCAAGCCTGCGACGCCATCACCACCGAATTTGAAAACGTGCCCGCCGCCGCACTGGAACACCTGGCCGCGCACAAACCCGTATCGCCCCCCGCGCCAGCCGTAGCCAAAGCGCAAAACCGCCTGCACGAAAAGCAGCACTTCGACCGCTGCCAAGTGCCCTGCGCGCCCTACCGCGCGCTCAATCAAGAGGCCGACGCGGCGCAACTGCCCGCCGACATCTTCCCCGCCATCATCAAAACCGCCCGCATGGGCTACGACGGCAAAGGCCAAGTCACCGTACACAACGCCAGCCAAGCGCAAGCCGCCTGGCAACAACTGGGCGGCGTGCCCTGCGTCATCGAAAAACTGCTGGCGCTGGCGCTGGAATGCTCCGTCATCGTGGCACGCAGCGCAGACGGCACCGTGGTGCACTTCGAGCCGCAGCGCAACGTGCACCACAACGGCATTCTGGCTACCACCTACGCCTTTGCCGGCGCCGTGCCCGCCCACCTGGCGCACGAGCTGGTGCAAGCCACCACGCGCATCGCCCACGGGCTGGACTACACCGGCGTACTCTGCGTGGAATACTTCATCCTGCAAGACGGCAGCTGGGTCGTCAACGAAATGGCGCCGCGCCCCCACAACAGCGGCCACTACACCATCAACGCCTGCACCCACAGCCAGTTTGACCTGCAAGTGCGCACCACCATGCGCCTGCCGCTGGTGCAGCCGCGCCACCACAGCGCCGCCATCTTGCTCAATCTGCTAGGCGACGTCTGGCTTGATGCCGCAGGCCAACCGCGCACCCCGCCCTGGGCGCAAGTGCTGGCCCTACCCGGCGTGCACCTGCACCTGTACGGCAAGCAAGACGTGAAACCCGGCCGCAAAATGGGGCACATCACCATCACCGCTGCCACCGCCCGCGAAGCCCAGACACAAGCCGCCCAAGTCGCCGCTTTGCTGGGGCTGCCGTTTGAGGCTATCGCACCGTGCGGCGTGTAACCCGCCTACACACACAGGCCACCAATCCGGCACTGCGGCAGCGGCCCCGCATCTCATTACCCTGAGGCACCCACGCAATGCGAATGTGGTCCATCCACCCCCAATACCTCGACCCGCAGGGGCTGGTCGCCCTGTGGCGCGAGGCCTTGCTGGCTCAAGCCGTGCTGCGCGACGAAACACGCGGCTACCGCAATCACCCGCAGTTGGAACGATTCAAAGAGCATGCTGCACCACTAGCCGCCATCTCCCACTACCTGCAAGCCGTGCACGCCGAAGCCACCCGGCGCGGCTACCGCTTTAACGCCAGCAAAATTCACCCGACCACAGAAGCAGTGCGTCTGGCTGTCAGCTCCGGGCAGGTGCAGTACGAATGGGCACACCTAGTGCGCAAGCTGCACACACGCCATCCCGCTTTGCATCAGCAGTGGCTATCCATCCAAACGCCTGAGACACATCCAATGTTCACGGTGCACAACGGCCCGGTTGAAACGTGGGAACGACCGTTGGCCTGATCAAATGCACCTTTCCAATGGCCAGAGCCAATGCCAGCCACCAACTTGCATACCGTCCGATAGGTATGGGCATTAATGACGCCGCTGCCGGCGGCATACACATCCATATTCACCCGCGGCTGATGGCGGTATCAGCTGGCACTGGCGCCTCGTTGTTATCGGCTTGTGTTTTTTCTTCCTCCAACCGCGCATGGCAGGCGGGGCAGAGGCAGCTGGGCGGGCTTTGTGTCGCAGCGTAGTGAGGCGCGTGTTGCAGGTGTTGCGCCAGCCAGTCGCGCCCCAGCGCGGGGCGTTGCATGCACCAGCAGTGGGTGTATGGCCGGCCTGTTTGTTGCGCGCATTGGTTGAGCTGGCCGCACAGGGGGCAGGTGTGCGGCGCGTGGCCGGCGGCGCTTGTCGGGTTGGGGGATGCGGGCATGGCAAAAGTTTGCGGCAAGGGCGTTTCGTTCATCCAGAGATGCCTTTTGGCGGGCGGTGCGGGCAGTTTGCCTGGCCTGCGCACGCAGCTCCCCGCCTGCCGCGCCACCCTGCCCGGCCTGCGGGCGCTTATACGGCGTATTTGCGGCGCTGTTCCATCATGCGCCAGACGAAGGGGGTGAAGATGAGTTGCATGGCCAGTTCCATTTTGCCGCCGGGGATGACGATGGTGT
>CAYUAF010000127.1:0-4358 GCA_964442555.1 uncultured Allobrachymonas sp. | reverse complement strand
CAAGTCGGCAGTCTCCTGCCAAAAGTCCGTTTACACAAAATTCTGCACACCCTCACGGTTCATCCGTTGTGTTTTGTGACATGCGCTAGAATTTAAGGTTCCGCAGTTTCACAACTCCTCCCATTTCAGTACCCGTTTGATATGTATCACTATTTACAACAGCTCATCAATGGGCTGACAGTAGGCAGTACCTATGCCTTGATCGCCATCGGGTATACCATGGTGTACGGCATTATCGGCATGATCAATTTTGCCCACGGCGAGGTGTACATGATTGGCTCTTACGTAGCCTTCATTGCATTGACCTTGTTGATGAGTGGCGGCGTGACCAGTGTGCCGCTACTGATGGCGGCCGCTTTTGTCGCGGCTATCGTCATCACCAGTGCCTACGGTTACAGCATTGAGCGTGTGGCCTATCGCCCTTTGCGTGGTGGCAATCGCCTGATTCCGCTGATTTCCGCCATCGGCGTATCCACTTTTTTGCAAAATGCCGTTCAGCTATCGCAAGACTCTCGTGAAAAAGCCATTCCGCAACTGATCGAAGGCGCCATTGTTTTTGGTGGTAGCGATGCCGGTGTTCAAGTGGCTTACATGCAAATCATCGTGTTCGTCACCACAGTGGTGGTAATGGCGGCGCTAACCGTGTTTATCGCCCGTTCGCGCTTGGGCCGCGCCTGCCGCGCTTGTGCCGAAGATATCGGCATGGCGCGCCTGCTGGGCATTGAAACCAATACCGTAATTGCCCTTACTTTCGTGATCGGCGGCATGTTAGCCGCTGTGGCATCGGTGCTGATCGGCATGCAATACGGCGTTATCAATCCTTTTATCGGCTTCCTGGCAGGTATCAAGGCATTTACTGCGGCTGTTTTGGGGGGCATTGGCTCTATTCCAGGTGCCATGCTGGGCGGCCTGCTGCTGGGCGTTGCCGAAGCGTTTGGCGCAGATATCGTGGGTGACCAATACAAGGATGTTGTGGCATTCAGTCTGCTGGTGTTGGTGCTGTTGTTTAGGCCAACAGGCATATTGGGCCGACCGGAGGTGGAGAAAGTATGAGCCAGGCTTTGAAACGTGCGCTGTTTTCTGCGGTGCTGCTGTTGCTGTTGGCCGTGCCGGTTTTTGGCCTGCGCTTGCAGACCGAAGATGTCAGCTTGGTGGTGCAACAGGCCGATGCGTCTGTTTGGTGGACGATTGGCGGTGCAACCGTTGTGCTGTTTGTATGGCAATTGGTGCGCGACCGTGTGCCGTTGCCGGCATTTTTGCGTGCAGGCCATGCGGCTGCTGGGGCAAGCGCGCCTGCCCAAGGGGGCGTGCGCGACTGGATCACGCGCTCCTCGGTGCAGCGTCGCATCATGTACGGATTGATGCTGCTGGCCTTGGCGTGGCCGTTTTTTGCCAGCCGTGGAGCGGTAGACATTGCCACGCTGATTTTGATTTACGCCATGCTCGGCATTGGCTTGAACATTGTGGTGGGTCTGGCTGGCTTGTTGGACTTGGGCTATGTGGGCTTTTACGCAGTAGGTGCCTACACCTATGCGCTGCTGTCCGAGCATGCTGGCTGGGGCTTTTGGCAATCCTTGCCGGTTGCAGGCATTGCGGCTGCCATATTTGGTTTTTTGTTGGGTTTGCCCGTGCTGCGTTTGCGTGGCGACTATCTGGCCATTGTGACCTTGGGCTTTGGCGAAATCATTCGCCTTGTTTTGCGTAACGAAACCGATATTACCGGCGGCCCCAATGGCATTGGCTCCATCCCCAAACCGACATTGCTTGGTTTGACATTTGACCGCAGGGCACCAGAAGGCGCGCAAACTTTCCATGAATTCTTCAACATGGAATATGACCCCGCCTTGAAAGTGATCGTGTTGTATGTGGTGGCGCTGCTTTTGGTAGCAGTAGCGCTGTTTGCGGTCAACCGTTTGATCCGTATGCCCATCGGGCGGGCGTGGGAGGCCTTGCGTGAAGACGAAATCGCGTGCCGCGCATTGGGGTTGAACCCCACCAATATCAAACTCTCGGCCTTTACCATTGGCGCGGCGTTTGCCGGTTTTGCAGGATGTTTCTTCGCTGCGCGGCAAGGTTTGGTAACGCCTGAATCGTTTACCTTTATTGAATCCGCCATGATTCTGGCCATTGTGGTGCTGGGCGGCATGGGGTCGCAGCTGGGGGTTATTTTGGCCGCGGCCGTGATGGTAATACTGCAAGAAATGCGCGATCTGGCCGAATACCGCATGTTGATTTTCGGTTTGGTCATGATCGTCATGATGCTGTGGCGCCCACAGGGCTTGCTGCCCATGCAGCGTCCGCATTTGGAGCTGAAGCCATGAGTACAGCATTGCTTGAAGTTCGTGACCTGGCCATGCGCTTTGGCGGCTTGCTAGCCGTGGATGGCGTATCGCTATCGGTGCAGCCGCAACAGGTGGTCTCTATCATCGGCCCTAACGGTGCGGGCAAAACAACAGTTTTTAACTGTTTGACAGGTTTTTACCGTCCCAGCGGTGGAAGCATTCTTTTCAACGGCCAGGCTATCCACGGGTTGCCAGATCATCAAATTGCCCGCAAAGGCGTTGTGCGTACTTTCCAAAACGTGCGTCTGTTCCGGGATATGACGGCGGTGGAAAACATGCTGGTTGCCCAGCACAAGCATTTGAATACCCGTTTGCTGGCTGGGTTGTTTAAAACTCCGGCATTCCGCCGCAGCGAAAAAGAGGCGTTGGACTTTGCCGCGCATTGGCTGGAGCGCGTGGGTCTCACGGACATTGCCAACCGGACCGCAGGTACGCTGGCATACGGTCAGCAGCGTCGGCTTGAAATTGCACGCTGCATGATGACGCGCCCCTCTCTCCTCATGCTGGACGAGCCGGCTGCCGGCCTCAACCCGCGCGAAACAGAAGAACTGGAAGAACTGCTGGCCGACCTGCGCCGTGAACACAAAATCACCGTGCTCCTCATTGAACACGACATGCGTTTGGTCATGAGCATTTCCGACCATATCTACGTCATCAATCAGGGGCGCCCACTTGCTGACGGCACGCCGCAGCAGGTACGAGAGCATCCTGAAGTAATCAAGGCCTATTTGGGTGAAGCATGAGCGAGGTGAATGTGTCTGATACGTCTGCCAGCATGAGTGCCGAACAGAACAAAACAAGCGCAGAGCAGCAAACGCCCATCCTGCGATTCAACAATGTCAGCTCCTTTTACGGAAAAATCCAGGCGCTGCATGGCGTAAGCCTTGAGGTACACAAAGGGGAAATCGTCACGCTGATCGGTGCCAATGGCGCGGGCAAATCCACTACCTTGATGACCTTGTGCGGCGAGCCGCGCGCAGCAAGTGGTTCCATCCACTTTGAAGGTATCGATATCACGGGGCTTTCAACCCCCCTCATCATGCGCCACGGCATTGCGGTTGCCCCCGAAGGACGTCGTGTGTTTGCACGCCTGACGGTTGAAGAAAACCTGGCCATGGGGGCGTTTTTTTCATCAGCAGATGCCAAGCAAGCGCAGATGGAGCATGTGCTGGAGCTCTTTCCTCGCTTGAAAGAGCGGTTTACCCAGCGCGCTGGCACCATGTCGGGGGGCGAGCAACAAATGCTGGCCATCGGCCGCGCCTTGATGAGCCAGCCGCGCCTCTTGTTGCTGGATGAGCCCTCGCTGGGATTGGCACCTATCATCATTGCCCGGATTTTCGAAACCATTGAGCAGTTGCGTCGCGAAGGCGTCACCATCTTTCTGGTGGAGCAAAACGCCAACCAAGCGCTCAAACTGGCGGATCGGGGCTATGTGCTGGAAAACGGGCGCATCACCATGCAAGGCTCGGGAGAAGAGCTGTTGGCCGATCCGCGCGTGCGCGATGCTTATTTGGGGGCATGATCAGTCCCATTTAATGGCTGGAATCAACAACATTTTGCTCTTAGGGTAAGGGCGAACTAGCGGGCAGCAGCTGACAAGCTGTTGCCCGTTTGCTTTTCTAACGCCATTAATAAATCAGTGTTTTTGCATGCAAGTAGAAGTGCGGTATCTGGTATCGAATTCACAGGCTTTTTATTGCTTAACAGTAAGGAAACTATCTTGAGTTTAGTGGGAAACGATGCCAACTCTCGTAACTAGAGGTTGCGTCTGCGGTATCACTGCATTAGATCGTGTTATGAACTTTGTCGCATGATGGTGCGTGTTATGGATAGAGTACGAAGATGTCGTAGAGTACGAGAATATCTCGTAGGTCTTACCCCAGCGATGTGAGCGATGAAGAGTGGAGCTTTGTCGCACCTTACCTAATTTTGATGGATCAAGAAGCACCGCAAGCGTCAGCATGACCTTGCCCCTGTTTCGTGTAGCTCTTAACCCACGGTTCACGCGGCCTTTTT
>CAYUAF010000126.1:0-4438 GCA_964442555.1 uncultured Allobrachymonas sp. | reverse complement strand
TCGTCGTGCGCCACGGCGTTTTTGGCGGGGTCGAAGTCGCTGGTGTTGGCCAGCAAAAAGCGCAGGGTGTTGCGGATGCGGCGGTAGGCATCCACCACGCGTGCGAGGATTTTGTCGTCAATACCCAGGTCGCCCGAATAGTCGGTAGATGCGCACCACAGGCGGATGATTTCAGCCCCCATTTTGTTGCTGACTTCTTGCGGAGCAACGACATTGCCCACGCTCTTGCTCATCTTGCGGCCTTGCCCGTCTACGGTAAAGCCGTGCGTCAGCAGCCCGCGGTAAGGTGCGCGGCCATAAATGGCGCAGGCCAGCAGCAAAGAGGAATGGAACCAGCCGCGGTGCTGGTCGTGCCCTTCGAGATACAGATCGGCTTCGGGGCCTTGCGCATGATGGCATTGCGGGTGGGTGCCGTGCAGTACGTGCCAGAAGGTGGAGCCGGAGTCGAACCATACTTCCAGAATGTCGGTGCTCTTGACGTAGTGGGCCGCATCGGCTGCGCCGAGAATGTCTTCTGCCGTTGCGCGGCTCCAGGCCTCGATGCCGCCTTTTTCCACCATGTCGGCAGCCTGGTCGAGAATTTCCATCGTGCGCGGATGCAGCTCGCCCGTGGCCTTGTGCAGAAAGAACGGAATGGGCACGCCCCAGTTGCGCTGGCGGCTGATGCACCAGTCAGGCCGGTTGGCAATCATGTCGCGCAGGCGCGCCTTGCCGTTTTCGGGGTAGAAGCTGGTTTCTTCAATCGCGCGCAGCGCAGTCTGGCGCAGGGTTTCGGGGGCCTTGTCTTTGGTGAATACGCCTTCGCCCTCATCCATGCGGATGAACCACTGGGCCGCCGCGCGGTAGATAACGGGCGCTTTGTGGCGCCAGCAGTGCGGGTAGCTGTGGGTGATGGTTTCGGTTGCCAGCAGCCGGCCATGCTGTTGCAGGGTTTCGATGATGCGCGGGCAGGCCTTCCAGATATTCATGCCGCCAAACAGGGGCAGGCTGTCTGCATAGTTGCCGTTGCCCTGCACGGGGTTGAGGATGTCTTCATACGCCATGCCGTGCGCCATGCAGGAGTTGAAGTCGTCCACGCCGTAGGCGGGGGCGGAGTGCACGATGCCGGTGCCGTCTTCGGCGCTGACGTAGTCGGCCAGGTACACGGGCGACAGGCGCTGGTAGCCCGCATCTACGTGGTACAGCGGGTGGCGGAAAGGCATCAGCTCCAGCTGCTGGCCGCTGGCGGTGGCGATGATTTGGCCTTCGAGCTGGTAGCGCGCCAGGCATTTTTCTACCAGCGATTCGGCCAGTACCAGATAGCCGCGCGGCGTGTCTACCAAGGCGTAGCGCAGTTCGGGGTGGATGTTGAGCGCCTGGTTGGCAGGCAGCGTCCAGGCGGTGGTCGTCCAGATCACGATGAAGGCCGGCTTGGCCGCATCAGGCAAGGCGCCCAGGCCGAAGGCCGCGGCCAGCTTGGCGGGGTCGTGGGCTTCAAAGGCTACGTCTAGCGTGTCGCTTTTTTTGTCGGCGTATTCGATTTCAAATTCGGCCAGGCTGGAGCCGCAGTCAAAACACCAGTACACGGGCTTGAGTCCGCGGTACACAAAGCCGCGCTCAATCACGCGCTTGAAGGCGCGGATTTCGTCCGCCTCGTTGGCGGGGTTCATGGTTTTGTAGGGGTGCTCCCAATCGCCCAAAACGCCCAGGCGTTTGAAGTCGGCCATTTGCTGCGCGATCTGCTCGGTGGCGTAGGCGCGGCTTTTGGCCTGCATGTCGTCACGGCTCAGGTTGCGGCCATGCAGTTTTTCGATGGCGTTTTCAATCGGCAGGCCGTGGCAGTCCCAGCCGGGCACGTAGTGCGCGTCCATGCCTTTGAGCTGGCGGGTTTTGAGGATGATGTCCTTGAGAATCTTGTTCATGGCGTGGCCGATGTGGATTTGCCCGTTGGCATAGGGCGGGCCGTCGTGCAGGATGAACTTTTCTTTGCCCTGGCGCGACTGGCGCAGCTTGTGGTAGAGCTGGCCGTCTTCCCACTTTTTGACCCAGCCCGGCTCGCGCTTGGGCAGGTCGCCGCGCATGGGAAAAGGCGTATCGGGCAGATTGAGGGTTTGGCGATAGTCTTTTTTCTCTTCAGACATGATGGAGTCTCGGTTCGATCGGGAAAATAGGGTCAGAAAAACTGTGCTTGAACGTGGCGGCCTTGTATGGGGCTGGCAGGTTGTGGGGCTGTGTGCGGCAAGCATCTCGTGCTGTAGCCATGCCGCAAAATTGCGCCAAAACGATGCCGGAGTCGTGCAGCCGCGCAAGGCGGGCGTCAAATTCGGTCGCGCGTGGTTTGGCGGCGGGTTTGGGTGTGGTTTTGGGCAAACCAGCTGCGCGCGTCGGCACAGTCCTGCCGGATGCCCGCTTGCAGGGCGTCCAGGCTGGCGTATGAGCGTTCGTCGTGTAGTTTGTGCAGCAGTTCCACGCGGATGATTTTACCGTAGCCCCCTTCTGCGCCCAGCTCCGGCGGCCATTGCAGGCAGTGGGTTTCCAGCAGCACGCGGCCGCCGTTTACGTCGTTGGCATCCAGCGAAGGGCGTACGCCCATATTGGCTACGCCCGGCACGGGGTGCGCGTGGTGCGCCAAGCCGTGCACTTGCACCACAAAAATGCCGCTGGCGGCAGGCTTCCAGTGGCTGAAGCGCAAGTTCAACGTGCGAAAGCCCAAATCCCGCCCCAGCTTGCGCCCGTGCACCACATGGCCGCTGATGGCGTAGGGCCGCCCCAGCAGGGCGGTAACGGCGGCCATATCGCCTTGTTGCAGGGCCTGGCGCACGGCGGTGCTGCTGGCGCGCAGCCCCAGCACGGAATGCTCTTGCATGCAACCCACTTCAAAACCGTGTTGGGCGGCCAGGTGTTGCAGCATGGCCAGGTCGCCCGCGCGTTGGGCACCAAAGCGGAAATCGTCGCCTACCAGCACATAGCGGGTGTGCAGGCCGTCCAGCAAAACCTGCTGCACAAACTGCGGGGCAGACAGCGCCGCCAGCTCGGCGCGAAAGGGCAGGATCACGGCATGGTCAATGCCCAGCTCGGCCAGGGCGTCCATCTTGTCGCGCAAGGTGGTAATGCGCGCGGGCGCCAGATCGGGCTTGTGGTGCACCTGGGCGAAATAGTCGCGCGGGTGCGGCTCGAAAGTAAGCACGCCTACAGGCAGGCCGCGTTGCGCGGCCTCTTGGCGCAGCCTTTGCATCATGGCCTGGTGGCCGCGATGCACGCCGTCGAAGTTGCCGATGGTCCATGCACAGGCCACCGATGGGAAACGGCGCAGGCCGCGGTAGATTTTCATGGGGCAGTATTATCTGCGCTTATGCAAACCGCCGCGCAACCAAGCCCCGCTACACCCGCCAGCCGTTCACGCCTTGTCGCCCGCCTGGGCTTGGGGCTAGGCTGCCTTTGGCTGGTGTTGAGCCTGCCCTTGGCGTGGTGGGATCTGCAAGGCCGCTGGCTGGTTCCGGGGCGGGAAATGGTCAGCCTGATCAAACTTTGGATTTACTGGGGCGCATGGGTCGTGCTGCCCCTGCTGCTGCACGCGGGTATGCGGCTGTGGCGCAAACCGCTTGACGGAGCCGGCTGGCTGTGGGCGCTGCTGTTGATGCTGGTGGCCTACAGCGGCCTGATAGAGCCGCGCATATTGCAGGTGCGCACACACCATATCCGTTTGCAACACGGGGCAGGAGCCGTGGCGGCGCGGCCCTTGCGCATTGCCTTGGTGGCAGACATCCACGCCGGGCTATTTGTACGCCAGCGGCAGCTGGCGCGGCTGGTAGAAGCCATCAACGCGCAAGATGTAGATGCCGTGATCGTTGCGGGAGACTGGACGTACGAACCCGCCCAAGACCTGCACGCCGCGCTGCAACCTTTGGCACAACTGCGCAAGCCGGTATTTGGCGTGCTGGGTAACCACGATACGCAAGCCCCCGGCCCGGACGTAACTGTGCCTTTGCGGCAAACCTTGCAGCAATTGGGCGTGCAGTTGCTGGACGGGAAAAAGCACACCTTCAAAGGGTGGGAACTGGTGGGCCTGAGCGATTTGTGGGGCGGCAGCCCACTGCAGGAAGCGGCGCAACTGCTACAAACACCCGCCGCCGTGCCCCGTTTGATCATCATGCACCAGCCCGATACCGCAGCCTTGCTGCCGTCCGCCAGCCATGCCACCTTGATGGTGAGCGGCCATACGCACGGCGGGCAAATCTGGCTGCCGTGGGTGACGGCAAACCGTGTACTGCCGGGCATGAGCCAGCACGGCTGGTACGAAGGACCCTACGCCACCCCTGCGGGCAATCTGTTTGTAACGGCAGGCGTCGGCACCATCGGCCTGCCCGCCCGGCTGGGCGTAGCGCCAAGGGTGGATGTGCTACATAGTCGGCCCTGCAAAACGCCCTGAAGCCGCATGGACACTGAGTTGGTGAGGTGA
>CAYUAF010000125.1:0-4488 GCA_964442555.1 uncultured Allobrachymonas sp. | reverse complement strand
CTTAAAATCCGCCGCCAACGAAAGACGGCGTACCGGTTCGATTCCGGTTCGAGGCACCACCCGCATCCCCCCAGTCCAACCCGATAACACCCCACAACCCGCATGTTTACTGGCATAGAGGGCTTTTTGTTGCGCTAGTACGCCCGTATCTCGCTGCGATACGCTGCCAATCTGTTTGAGGGTACTTTTGACGGCACTTTTAAAAGATGCGCCGCGAGATACCGTCAAGGGGCAAGCTTCCCCAACTATCTCACGATGGGGTCTTCGGGAATGATGAATTCTGCAGCAAGTGCGATGGGTAGCGTATACAAAAATCCCCTCACCCCGCTTCCTGTCAGCCACTCAAGCACACCCCATATGGCAAAAAACCTGACATAGGAATTTTGTATAGCCGTAAGTAGGAGTTCAAGGAATAGGCGCATGGAGTAACTTTCACTAGGGCTAGTAATTGGTGCGGCGATAGCATCGCCTTTCTCGCGCACGATGTCAAACGTTAGCGAGCAACTGAAGGCGCTTGGGTCGCGCTTGCAAGCAACATCAGTAACAAGCGACCCAAGCTGGATCATTTGGCCCGTGCCAGCCAGAAGGTCAAGGTTGCTTTTTCCGCCTTCACGCAGGCAAAAAAACGGGCGGATGATTTGCGGCAGGCTTTGAAGCAGGCTGGTCGCACAGTTTTCCCTGAAGCCTACCGTCCGATAGTGCGCTACGCCGCCGAAGGGCCGGCGATAGCGCCCAGCTCTTCCCAGCGTTCCAGCGCCTGCATCAGTTCGTCTTCTATCGCTGCGTCGCGCGCATGCAGGGCGGCGGCTCGCTGGGCATCACGCTGGTAGATGCCGGTGTCTTCCAGCTCCAGACGCAAGGCTTTTTGTTCGGCTTCCAGCGCCTCGATTTGGCCGGGCAAGGCTTCTAGCTCGCGTTGTTCTTTGTAGCTGAGTTTGCGTTTGGCGGGTGCGGATACGGATGCGGGAGCAGATGCGGCTGCATCCGTGCGTTGCTGCGATTTGGCACGAGGGGCTTTTTCCTTTTCTCCGGCAGCCTGCTCTGCCTTGGCATTTTGAGCGGCCTGCGCCGCGCGGGTGCGCTGGCTTTGCAGCAGCCAGTCTTGCACGCCGCCTTCGTATTCGCGCCACAGCCCGGGGGTTTGGGGGCTGTCTTCGCAAACGATCAGGCTGGTGACGACGTTGTCGAGAAAAGCGCGGTCGTGGCTGACCAGAAACACGGTGCCGTCGTAATTTTGCAGCAGTTCTTCCAACAGCTCAAGGGTGTCGATGTCCAGGTCGTTGGTCGGCTCGTCCAGCACCAGCACATTGGCCGGGCGGGCAAACAGGCGCGCCAGAAACAGGCGATTGCGCTCCCCGCCAGAGAGGCTATGCACCGGCGAAGCAGCACGCGCAGGGCTGAATAAAAAGTCGCCCAGATAGCTTTTGACGTGCCGGCGCTGGTTGCCGATTTCAATCCATTCGCTGCCCGGGCTGATGAAGTCTTCGAGCGTGGCGTTCAGATCCAGCGCGGCGCGCATCTGGTCAAAGTAGGCGATCTGTATGTTGCTGCCTTGGCGCACGCTGCCGCTGTCGGGCGCCAGCTCGCCCAGCATCAGCTTGAGCAAGGTGGTTTTGCCTGCGCCGTTGGGGCCGACCAGCCCGACCTTGTCGCCACGCAGGATAGTGGCCGAAAAGTCTTTGACGACGTGGCGCTGTTCAAATGATTTGCTAACGTTTTGCAGCTCGGCCACGATTTTGCCGCTGGCTGCGCCGCTATCCACATTCATGCGCACGCGGCCCAGCACTTCGCGGCGTTGCTGGCGCTGTTGCCGCAATGCGTGCAAACGGGCAACGCGCGCCACAGCGCGGGTGCGGCGGGCTTCCACGCCTTTGCGAATCCAGACTTCTTCTTGCGCCAGCAGCTTGTCGGCGCGGGCGTTGGCAACGGCTTCTTGCTCCAGTTGCTCTTGCTTGAGCTGCTGGTATTGCCCGAAGTTACCGGGGAAGCTGCGCAGCTTGCCCCTGTCCAGCTCGACGATGCGGGTGCTGATGGCGTCCAGAAACGCCCGATCGTGGCTGATGACGACGACTGCGCCAGCAAAGTCCAGCAGCAGCTCTTGCAGCCAGAGGATGGCGTCCATGTCGAGGTGGTTGGTAGGCTCGTCCAGCAGCAGCACATGGGGGCGCATGACCAGGGCTTGCGCCAGGGCTACGCGCTTGAGGTTGCCGCCCGAGAGTGTATGGATGCGCGCTGCGCCGTCCAGCCCCAGCTTTTGCAGCGCCACATCTACGCGCTGCTTCCACTGCCAGCCGTCGCTGGCTTCGATTTGCGTTTGCAGGCTGTCCAGATCGCCTTGGCCGCTTTCGTACTGCGCGATCAAGTCCAGCACCGGCGCAAGCCCTTGCTGCACCGCCTCGAACACTGTGGCCTGGCCGTCCAGATCAGGCTCTTGCGGCACATAGGCCGTGACCAGCCCCTGTTGCCGTTGCAGGGTGCCGTCATCCGGTTTTTCCAACCCCGCCAAAATTCTGAGCAAAGAGGATTTGCCCGTGCCGTTGCGCCCGATCAAACCGACTCGCTCGCCTTGCGCGAGCGAGAAATCCGCCCCGTCCAGCAGGGGCACATGGCCAAAAGCCAAATGGGCATTAACGAGTGTGAGGCAAGTCATGAAAGGTACCAATCCATATAAAAAGCCCCCGCGTCTGCGTGGCAGCAGGGGCTGTTACGTGTTATGCGTGCGGCGTCATGCATGCGGCGTTGTGAGGCACGCAATGCGCACGGGCGGTAAGCGCGTGGGCTGCTTGGGTTATTTGACGACCTTCAACCCGCCGCCCTTGGGCGCAGAAGGCGGTGGCGTGTCGTCATCCGGCTCTTTACCACTGCTGCGCAAATCCGGTTTCTTTTTCTGCTCCGCGCCCTGCGATTCGGGCTTGCCCACCAACGTCAGCCCCTGGGGCTGTGGCGCGGTGGAACGGCCTGCGGCGGCGGGCGCAATCGCATCTGCACCGTTTGCCGAAGCATCGCCGTCTTCCGCCTCAAACTCCGCATCTTCGGCCAGCAAAGCCTCAAACACCATGCCCTGCCCGTTTTCGCGGGCAAAGATGGAGGCCACCCGGTCAATCGGCACCGTGATGTCGCGCACGCGCCCGGCAAAACGGGCCTGGAAGCGGATTTCTTCGTTCCCCAGGACCAAGCCGCCCGTAGCTTCGCTGCTGA
The DNA here is from genome assembly GCA_964442555.1 of uncultured Allobrachymonas sp. Taxonomy (GTDB): domain Bacteria; phylum Pseudomonadota; class Gammaproteobacteria; order Burkholderiales; family Burkholderiaceae_C; genus Brachymonas. Next base: position 1,290 of record CAYUAF010000125.1, on the reverse strand, counting down.
CGTTGAGCACCACTTCGTTGTTTTTGACGTACTCCCGCGGCACGGTCACCGTTGCATCCACCATGACGAGGATGTGCGGCGTCAGGCCGTTATCGGACATCCATTCGTGCCAGGCGCGAATCAGATACGGTTTGGGAGAAGTCAGCGGGGGTGCGATGGCAGACATTTTTCAGCTCGGGCAAACGGTTGGCAGCCGCATCTTGCGGGCATTAGCGGCGCATGACTTTTTCAGACGGAGTCAATGCCTCGATATAGGCCGGGCGCGAGAAGATGCGCTCGGCATATTTGAGCAAGGGCGCGGCGTTTTTGCTGAGTTCGATGCCGTAATAGTCCAAACGCCACAGCAGCGGCGCAATGGCTACGTCCAGCATCGAGAAGTTGTCGCCCAGCATGAACTTGTTTTTCAGGAACACGGGAGCCAGCTGCGTCAGGCGGTCGCGAATCTGGCTGCGGGATTTGTCCAGCGTTTTCTCGTTGCTACGGGCCTGGCGGCTTTCCAGCACGGAGACGTGCGTAAACAGCTCTTTTTCAAAGTTGAGCAAAAACAGCCGCGCGCGCGCGCGATCCACCGGGTCGCTCGGCATCAGCTGCGGATGCGGGAAGCGCTCGTCGATGTATTCGTTGATGATGTTGGATTCGTACAAAATCAGATCGCGCTCTACCAGAATGGGCACTTGGCCATACGGGTTCATCACGCTGATGTCTTCGGGCTTGTTGTACAGATCGACATCGCGGATTTCAAAATCCATGCCTTTTTCAAACAGCACGAAACGGCAGCGATGCGAGTAAGGGCAAGTGGTGCCCGAATACAGAACCATCATGTTGTATTTCTCCAGAAATCAATCGTGTAAAAGTCGTGTAAAAACGGATGCCTTCATTATCCACTACGTGTCAAGCCCCGCAGGATGGGCGCACCCAGCAGAAAGAACGACACACAGAACAATTTCATTTATAAATCAATAAGATATGTTTTGAATCGAAAGAATAACATCAAAAGAAAAAATTTAAATTCACGACATAGTACGTTGTTTTACTTCAATTTTTTTCATCGAATGTAATTTTTTGGGTTAAATATCATTTCTATTCCATTGATTTAATTAGATATTTTTGGATTTTCCACAGATCAAAATCTTGCCAAAAGCACTACAAGAACAACCCAACACACCCTGCCCCGCGCAACCACACAAACCCAAAATTACTGAACATCTTTCCAGTAACTGGCATGCAAGCGCCAGGCGGCGGTTCCTCGTCGTTTCGTGTGGAATTTGACAGCGAGAATCCATCGTAGTG
>CAYUAF010000124.1:0-4551 GCA_964442555.1 uncultured Allobrachymonas sp. | reverse complement strand
GGCGGTGTGAGCAAACACGCCAGGAGCCTGCGCTTGCAAGCCGCAGCGAAAAAAAGACGGGAACGATCCTGCGCATTATGCGCAAACGAGCCTTGCGGGGTAGGCGGCAGGGGTATCGGGCAAAGAAAGGGCGAGCAATAGGCGCGGCGGCTTGCCGCTTGATCGGCTAACGCGCGCGCAACAGCCCGCGCAGCGTGTCGGCGCCAAAGCAGGCCTCCACATAATCGGCCATGCGGTTGAAGGTGGCCTCCAGATCGTGCCCGCGCTGGCCAAACAGGGCTTGCAGCACGGCGGGGTTTTCAAACAGGCCGTGCAGATACAGCCCCAGCACATTGCCCGCGTGCGGGTTGCCGGGGGTGGCTGCGCCGTTGATCCAGCCGATCACTTCGCCGTCTGCATTGGTCAGCACAGGCCATGCCACATGGCCTGCCTGCAACATGGCGGGGTGGGGCTGGGTGCGCCCCATGCGGATTTCGTAGCCTTGCACATCCAAACCGGCCAAGGCTGCCCACAGGCCGGGCATGGTGTGGGCAAAGCGGGGTTGGGTGTGGCGCACGGTTTTGCGGCTGTGCATGCAGCTGGCAAGCGGCAGCAGGCCCAGGCCCGGTGCGTTGCCCGCGCAGGCAGGGTCGGCGGCAGATTCGGTGCCCTGCACGTCTACCACGGCCTCGCCCAGCATTTGCAGGCCGCCGCATATGCCCAGTATGTGCCCGCCACGGGCGGCGTGCTGGCAAATGGCGGCATCCAGCCCTTGCTGGCGCAGCCAGTGCAAATCGCTGGCGGTGGCTTTGCTGCCGGGCAGCACAATCCAGTCTTGCGGGCGTAGATCGGCCAGTTGCCGCACATGCCGCACCCAGCGCAGCCGCACGTGGGGGATGTGTTTGAGGGGCTGAAATTCATCCAGATTGCTGATGCGCGGGTAGGCGACGATGGCGATGGTGATGGCGTCTTGCGCCTGGGCGGGCGTGGTGCCGCTGTCGTCAAACACGCCGTCTTCTTCTGGCAGGCCGTGGTCGCGCCACATGGGCAGGGTTGCCACGGTGGGCACGCCGGTGAGTGCTTGCAGCTCTTGGGGGGCGGGCGCCAGCAGGCTGGCATCGCCGCGAAATTTGTTGAGCACAAAGCCGCGCAGCAGCTGCCGGTCTGCCTCGGGCAGCAGCGCCCAGGTGCCGTACAAATGGGCAAACGCGCCGCCGCGGTCGATGTCGGCCACCAGCAGGCAGGCCGCATGGGCGTGGCGCGCCACGCGCATATTCACCACATCGCTGTCGGCCAGATTGATTTCGGCAGGGGAGCCAGCGCCTTCAATCACCACCACATCGTTTTCGGCGCGTAAGCTGTCCAGCGCTTGCGCCACAGCCGGCCAAACCAGGGCGCGGCGCTCGCGCCAGGGCAGCGCCGTCAGGTGCGTATCGACTTGCCCCAGCAAAACGACCTGGCTGTGCGTATCGGCCTCGGGTTTGAGCAGCAGGGGGTTCATGCGCACATCGGGCACGACGCCCGCCGCCCGCGCCTGAAAATACTGGGCCGCGCCGATTTCTCCGCCGGGCAAGGCTTGCGCATAACCGCCAGCGCCGCTTGCCATGCCTGCGGCTACGCGGGCGTTGTTGCTCATGTTTTGCGCCTTGAAAGGGGCGACTTTGTAGCCCTGGCGGGCAAACCAGCGGCACAAGGCGGTGGTCAGCCAGCTTTTGCCCGCGCCGCTGGTGCAGCCCAGCACCATGATGCAGGCGGCTGGCGTTGGGGGGGCGGATGACAAAGAATCGGAATCGGCTTGGGTGTTGGGCATGGTGTGCGCGGGGGATGTTAGTGAATGATGTTTGTTGAACAGGCCCTAGTATGGAAAATGCCGATTTTGCGCCTGTGGTGATTGATAATGTGGCGTAAGTCTGGACAATACGGTGCCAGCATCATGTGTGATATGGAGTAACAACCATGTATTTTCTGGGAATTGGCGTTTTGCTGCTGATTTTGAAGCTCATGGCAATCGACCCGGTTGCCACTTGGAGCTGGCTGTACGTGCTGGCGCCGTTTGGCTTGGCAGCCGCATGGTGGGTGTGGGCGGATGCCAGCGGCTACACCAAGCGCAAGGCCATGGAGAAAATGGACGCCATCAAGGCCAAACGCCTGCAAGAGCAGCGCGACGCCTTGCGCCACAGCATGCGGGGGCGCAGGTAAGCAAACGGGCAAACAAGCAGGTGCAGCATGCGCCTTGCTTGGTGCGACCTATTTACAATGATTTCTCATGCAGCCTTGGCGGCTGCGTTTTGTGCTGAAAGAATCTGAATATGCAAACAATCACAGGCAGTATCGTTGCGCTGGTCACCCCTTTTCTGCCCGACGGGCAAGTCGATTACGCCAGCCTGCGCAAGCTGATCGACTGGCACGTTGAGCAAGGCACCCGCTGCATCGGCGTGGTGGGCACCACGGGCGAAGCGCCTACCGTCACGGTGGAAGAACACTGCGAAATCATTCGCGTAGCGGTTGAGCAGGCAGCCGGGCGCGTGCCCATCATGGCGGGCTGCGGTGCCAATTCCACGGCAGAAGCCATCAACCTGGCGCGCTTTGCCAAAAGCGTAGGCGCAGACTGCCAATTGCAAGTCGTGCCCTACTACAACAAACCCACGCAAGAAGGGCAATACCAACACTTCAAAAAGATTGCCGAAACCGTAGGCGACCTGCCCATGGTGCTGTACAACGTGCCGGGCCGCACGGTAGCCTGCATGGATCACGACACGGTGCTGCGCCTGGCGCAAATACCGGGCATCGTCGGCATCAAGGAAGCCACGGGCGACCTGGCGCGCGCGCAGTGGCTGATTCGCGATGTACCCGAAGGCTTTGCCGTGTACTCTGGCGACGACCTCACTGCCGTTGCCCTGATGCTGTGCGGCGGGCACGGCAACATCAGCGTAACGGCCAACGTGGCCCCCGCCCAGATGCAGGCGCTGTGCGAAGCGGCGCTGGCTGGCCGGCGCGACGAAGCCATGCGCCTGCAAAAGCAGCTGCTGCCTTTGCACAAGAACCTGTTTATCGAGTCCAACCCCATCCCGGTCAAATGGGCTATGCAGCACCTGGGCATGTGCGGCGGCGATCTGCGCCTGCCGCTTACACCGCTTAACAGCGCCTATCAGCCCGTAGTGGAAAATGCCCTGAAAGCCGCCGGCCTGCTGGCTTGATATGATGCGTTGCGGCTCTGCGCGGCAGAGCCATTCGCTTTTTGTTTGCTGCAGCCTTGCTGCTTTTTCCAGAATGTTTTTATGAACGCTTTGCGAAAACTCTCCGTTGCCAGTCTTGCCATTGCACTGACTGCATGCTCATCTTTCACGCAAACCAGCGGCGGCGTGGATTACCGCTCTGCACGCCGTGGCAACCCGCTGGAAATTCCGCCCGACCTGATGCGCCTAAGCGGCGATGGCCGCTACAACGTGCCCGGCAGCGCCAGCGCAGTCGAATATGCCGGCGAGAAACAAACCGCAGGCCAAAGCGTGGCAACTTCGCTCAACGCCGTAGGCGATGTGGAAATCAAGCGCGATGGCAACCAACGCTGGCTGGTAGTCAAACGCCCGCCCGCGCAGCTGTGGGAGCCTGTCAAAACCTTCTGGGAAGACAATGGATTTGTGCTGGCGGTAGAAGATCGCAAGCTCGGCGTCATGGAAACGGACTGGGCCGAAAACCGGGCCAATATCCCGCTGGATCCGATCCGCGCCGCCTTGGGCCGTGCGCTGGATTCGCTGTATTCCACAGGCCAGTTGGATCGCTTCCGCACCCGGCTGGAAGCCAACGCCAGCGGCGGCACCGACATCTTCGTGAGCCAGCGCGGCATGGAAGAGGTCTATACCTCGCGCGACAAATCCACCACCGCCTGGCAGCCGCGCGCCAACGATCCGGCGCTGGAAGATGAATTCTTGCGCCGCCTGATGGTCGCCTTGGGCGTGCCCGAAGAACGCGCAAGCGCCATGGTGAAACAATCGCAAGCCACGCAGCAAGCCGCGCAAAGCGCGCAGCAAGCAGCCGTGCAATACAACGAAGCCGCCCAAATGCTGGTGCTGGCCGATGACTTCAATCGGGCTTGGCGGCGTGTCGGCCTGTCGCTGGACCGCTCCGGCTTCACGGTAGAAGACCGCGATCAGTCTGCCGCTGTTTATTACGTGCGTTACGTGCCGTTCGTGCCCGAGAAAAAAGAAGAATCCAAAGGCTTTTTGCGCCGTCTGTTCAGTCGCAAAGCGCCAGAAGTGCAGCCGGTGCGCTACCGCGTGCAGCTGCAAAATCAAGGCACGGCGACTGTGGTGCGCGTCCTCACGGAAGACGGGCAGGCCGCCAACGCCAATGACAGCGCGCGCATCCTCAAACTGCTGGCCGAAGACTTGCGCCGCTCCTAACCACAACACCGGCAACGGTTGTCACAGCCGCCCAGCACCCGTGGGGCGGCTTTTTTATGGGTAGGTATCAAGCCACTACACACTTCACTATCGCAGTTGGCAAATTGGCATGAGTTTGCGTTTTAAAAGTCTGGGCAGCGGCAGCGCCGGCAACGCCACTTTGGTCGAGGCG